>JAJZNB010000034.1 GCA_021848085.1 Actinomycetes bacterium | reverse complement strand
GTGGGGGGGGGCCGGCGCGGCGGTCTCTTCGCCCCAGGCCAACGGGTTGGGGTGGGGGGGGGGGGGGGGGGGGGGGGGCATGGATGGGTTCCTCTCGTGAGGTGCGCGGGGCACGAGACCGGCGCCGTCCAGCCGGGCGCAGGGTGCCCACCATGGTAGGCATGGCAGATGGGTTCTCCCAACTCCGCCGACGGTCGTTCCGCCGCCGGCGATCCGCCGGGGCAGCCCGCTTCGAGGGGCGCCGACGGCGAGCTCGCCGCCATCGCCCGCCTGGCCCGGCGGCTGCCGCCGGCCCCGCCGGACGAGCTGTGGATCGGCGACGACGCCGCCGTGGTCGGCGGCTGGGGCCGGCTGGTGGTGAGCACGGACCTGGCTGTGGCCGGGGTGCACGCCGACCTGCGGCTGGCGACCCTGGAGGACTTCGGGTGGAAGGCGGTGGCGGCCGCGGTCAGCGACCTGGCCGCCATGGGGGTGGCTCCGTCACGGTTGGTGGTGGCGGTGGCCGGTCCGCCCGACACCGATCTCGACCGGCTCTACGACGGCATCACCGCCGCAGGCGCCCACCACGGCTGCGCCGTGGTGGGCGGTGACCTGTCGACGGCCGGGCAGCTGGTGGTGGCGGTGACCGTCTTCGGCGGCGTCGACGCCGCCCCCGAGCCGGTGCGCCGGTCGGGGGCCCGCCCGGGCGACACCGTGCTGGTGACCGGGCCGCTGGGCGCGGCGGCGGCCGGCCTGCGGCTGCTGCAGGCCGGCGCCGCCCGGACCGCTGCGCCGGCCGCCGCCTGTGTGGAGGCGCAGCGGCGTCCGGTGGCCCGCATCGCGGCCGGGATCGCCGCCCGGTTGGCGGGGGCGAGCGCCATGATCGACGTCTCCGACGGCCTCGCTGCCGACGTGGGACATCTCAGCCAGGCGTCGGGGGTGCAGGTGGAGCTGTCCCACCTGCCGGTGGCGCCTGGTGCCACCCGTGGCGAGGCGCTGAGCGGTGGCGAGGACTACGAGCTGGTCATCGCCGCTCCCGATCCCGAGGCGGTGGTGCGGGCCGTGGTGGCCGCCGGCGAGCGGGCCCCCGTCGTCTGCGGGGCCTGCCGGCCCGGTCGCCCCGGGGTCAGCCTCGATGGCCGCCCCCTGGCCGCCGAGGGGTGGCAGCACCCGTGGCGCTGAGGCGCTGCTGGGCCGGCGCCTGTGGCTGGGCCGGGGTCTGTGGCTGGGCCGGGGTCTGTGGGGCTGCGGCGATGGCGGTGTGCCGGGCCGCGGGTTCCGGCGGTCGGGCGGATCGCTCTCCGGGCCTGCAGATGTGCTAGGAGGAGGGGCGGAACCGACGAGGGAGCCGGCATGACGACCACGGTGTTCCTGCTCGACGACCACGAGGTGGTGCGCCGCGGCCTGCGCGAGCTGCTCGAGACGGAGCCCGATCTCGACGTGGTGGGGGAGGCGGCCAGCGCCGAGGAGGCGTTGACCCGGATCCCGGCGGCCGCCCCTGACGTGGCCATCCTCGACGTGCGGCTGCCTGACGGCGACGGGGTGGCGGTGTGCCGGGAGCTGCGGTCGCTGATGCCCGCGCTGCGCTGCCTGATGCTCACCTCCTTCGCCGACGACGAGGCACTGTTCTCGGCCATCATGGCCGGCGCCAGCGGTTACGTCTTGAAGCAGATCCGCGGCAGCGAGCTGGTCAACGCCGTTCGGCGGGTGGCCCAGGGCGAGTCGCTGCTCGACCCGGCGCTGACCCGCCAGGTGATGGACCGCCTGCGCGGCGAGGAGGAGCAGGACGAGCGCTTGGCCCGCCTCACCGCCCAGGAGCGCAAGATCCTCGACCTGATCGCCGAGGGACGCACCAACCGTCAGATCGCCGAGGAGCTGTTCCTGGCCGAGAAGACGGTCAAGAACTACGTGTCGAACCTGCTGTCGAAGATGGGCTTCGCCCGCCGGACCGAGGCGGCCGTCTACGCGGCGCGCCTGGCCGAGCGCCAGCAGCACGACTGAGCGGCCAGCGGCCCGGAGCGGCCAGAGCTAGGGCTGATCGAGGAAGGCCAGCACCGCCTCGACGGCGCCGAAGTCGCCGGGGGTGGCGAAGTGGTCGACGCCGCGCAGGGTCACCAGCTGCGCCTGGGGTAGGGCGTCGAGCAGGCGTGGGGCTCCGGGGACGAGGTGATCGGCGTCGCCCAGGACGACCAGCACCGGGGCGCCCACGCGGGCCAGGTCGGCGGGGTCGAGCGGCGCCTGCGGTCGCCGCAAGAAGGCGGCCAGCGCCGCCGGGTCGTTGCCGGCCGAGCGGGCCAGGCGGAGGAACAGGGCCACCCGGATGTCGTCGCCGTCGCCACCGGGGCCGTCGAGGGCGTCGGCCAGGGCCCGTCCCTCGCCGCCGTCGGGTTCCAACAGGTTGTCGCCGGCGCCCAGCACGGCGAGCCGGGTGAACCGGGTCGGGTGGGCGGCGGCCAGGCGGAGCAGGATGCCGGCCCCGGCCGAGAAGCCGACGGCGTCCACCGGCCCGTCGGCCGGCAGGGCGTCGAGGACCAGGTCGCCGACCCGTCGGTAGGCGGCCGGGTCGGTGGGAGCGGGCGCCGTGCCGTGCCCGAGGAGATCGACGGGGATCACCGGCCGGCCCATGTCGGCCAGCAGGTCGACCCAGCCGGTGCGCCTCCAGTTGTGGTCGAACGACGACGCGAACCCGTGGATCAGCACCACGGGCCGAGCCAGTGGTGCAACGGCGATCAGGACTCCTGGGCGGGCTGGGGGACCCGGCGCCGGGTGGGCTTGGTCACCTTGCCGGCCCGGATGCAGCTGGTGCACACGTCGATGCGCCGCGGGCTTCCGCCCACCACGGCCCGGACGCGCTGGATGTTGGGGTTCCAGCGGCGCTTGGTGCGCCGGTGGGAGTGGCTCAGGCTCATGCCGAACGACGGGCGCTTCCCACAGACCTCGCAGACGGCAGCCATGACGCGCAGACACTCCTCGACGTGGACGATCCGGGGGACGGGCAGGCCCCACCGCCGGGCCTCATGCCCGGGCACAAAGGTTAGCATCCTCGGCCATGGAGTCGTTGGGGACCCTGCGCGGCGCAGAGCTGGCCTCGGTGATGACGACGTTCCGGACGGGGCTGCGGGCCCATCAGGACTCCATCGACCGGCTCAACGTCTACCCGGTTCCCGACGGCGACACCGGCACCAACATGGCCCTCACGCTCGAGTCGGTGGTGGCGGAGCTGGCCGCGCTCGGCGCCGTGGACGATCCTGCCGCTGACCCCTCCGGGGAGGTTCCGGACCTGGTGGCGGTGGGGAAGGCCATCGCCCACGGATCGCTGATGGGCGCCCGGGGCAACTCCGGGGTCATCTTGTCCCAGCTCCTGCGGGGGCTGGCCGGCGTGCTCAGCACCACCCCTGCACCCGGGCCGGTGGAGCTGGCCCGGGCGCTGCGAGCGGCCAGCGATGCCGCCGAGCAGGCCGTGCTGCGACCGGTGGAGGGCACCATCTTGACCGTGGCTCGGGCGGCGGCCGAGGGGGCCGAGGCCGCCGCCGGTCACGGCGGCGACCTGGTGGCGGTGGCCGACGCGGCCAGGGTGGCCGCCGGCGAGGCGCTGGCCCACACGCCGGAGCTGCTGCCGGTCCTGGCCCAGGCGGGGGTGGTGGACGCCGGCGGGGCCGGCTATCTGCTGCTGCTCGACGCCCTGCTGGCCGTCACCGACGGGCGGCCCATGCCCCAGCCGGTCAACGGCGCCGCCTCGCCAGCGCCCGACCGGTTGTGGGGCCTTCCCGAGGGGTCGGCGCCCGAGAGCGGCGCCGGTGAGGACTTGCGCTACGAGGTGATGTACCTGCTGCACGCCTCCGACGAGACCATCCCCGCCTTCAAAGAGGTGTGGGCCGGCCTCGGCGACTCCATCGTGGTGGTGGGCGGCGACGGCCTGTGGAACTGCCACATCCACACCAACGACGTCGGGCAGGCCATCGAGGCGTCCCTCGACGCCGGCCGGCCCAGCAACATCAGGGTCACCGACCTCCACGACCAGGTGGAGGAGGAGCGTTGGGTCCGTGACCAGGCGGCGGTGCCGCCGCCGGTCGAGCCCGAGGGGCCGCCGCCGCGCACGGCGGTGGTGGCGGTGGCCCATGGCGACGGCGTGGGGCGGATCTTCCGGTCCCTCGGGGTGCACCATCTGATCCCGGGCGGCCAGTCGATGAACCCGTCGACCGCCGAGATCTTGAAGGTGGTCGAGGCGGTCGAGTCTCCGGACGTGATCCTGCTGCCCAACAACGCCAACATCCACCCGGTGGCCATGCAGGTGTGCGAGCTGTCGAAGAAGGACGTCCGGGTGGTACCCACCGGCGGCATCATCGAGGGCTTCGCCGCCCTGCTCGAGTACGACCCCGAGGTGGGCGCCGACGACAACGCCGAGGCCATGGCGGCCTCGGCCCGGCGGGTGCTGCCCGGGGAGGTGACCCAGGCGGTCCGGGACGCCACCGTGGCCGGCGGTGAGGTGCGCGCCGGGCAGTGGATGGGGCTGTCGCGTGACGGGGTGGAGGCCGTCGCCGACACCGTGAGCGACGCCACCTGTCGGCTGCTGGCCCGCCTGCTGACCGACCGTCACGAGCTGGTCAGCCTCATCGAGGGGGAGGGGGCGTCGGCCGGCGACACCCGGCGGATCACCGAGTGGCTGGCCGAGCACCATCCCTCGGTGGCCGTGGAGGTCCTCCACGGCGGTCAGCCCCTCTACCCCTACCTGCTGAGCGTGGAGTAGGCGCGAGCTGGGGCGCCACCTGTCGGTTGCCGTCGTGCGCTAGCAATGGTGATGAGACGGCATCCGTGAGGAGATCATCGATCGGCAGCTGTTGACAGCGTCGCGTGGTGGTGTCCCCACGTATCGTGTTCAACCACCGGCGAGGAGGAGCACCGACCCGTGGGACGAGGCCGACGGCGTTGACCCAGCGAAGCACACCCGCCGCTCGCTGGGCGCACCGCGTGGTGCGCACCGGCGAAGTCCTGCTGGCCACGGCCGTCGTGGCGGGTGTGGGCCTGGTCGCGGTGCACCTCGGAACGGCGAACGCCCACCGGGTGGTCCTCAGCGCGGAGCACCATCCGGCGACGGCTGCGAGCACGAACCACACGCTGCGGGTGACCTCGATCTCTCCGGCGGCCGGCGCCAGCGCGGTGAGCCCGACCACCACCGTCGACGTGCGCTTCTCGGAGCCGGTGCGGCGCGGCAGCGCACTGCCCTCCATCAGCCCGCCCATCCCCGGCCGTTGGACCCGCGTCGGGCGCCGCGAGCTGCGCTTCACGCCCCACGCGCCGGCCATGCCGCTGGCCACCGAGACGATCACGGTGCCGGCCGGACGACACGGGGTGCGGGCTGACGACGGGGCCGAGCTGGCGTCGTCGGTCACGAGCCGGTTCCAGGTGCGAGACGGCTCGATCCTGCGCCTGCAGCAGGTCTTGGCGCAGCTGGGCTACCTCCCGCTGACCTGGACCCCGTCCCCGGCCACCCCGGCCACCCCGGCCGCGGGCTCGGGCAACGTCGACCTGACCGAGCTCTACCAGCCACCCGCCGGTCATTTCGCCTGGCGCTACCCGAACACACCGCCCACCCTGCAAGCAGCCTGGAAGGTCGGGGTGGACAACCACATGACCACAGGGGCCATGGTGGCCTTCGAGGTCAAAGACGGCCTCCCCGGATACACCTCGATCCGGCCACCGATGTGGTCGGCGCTGCTCACCGCCGAAGCCAACCAGACCATGAACCCCGAGGGCTACACCTATGCGCTGGTCTCCCAGACCCGGCCCGAGTCCCTCACCTTGTGGCACGACGGGACCGTCGTGTACACCTCGTTGGTCAACACCGGCATCGCCCAGACCCCGACCCCGGTAGGCAACTTCTTCGTCTACCGGCGCTTCGCCAGCACCACCATGGAGGGCACCAACCCCAACGGCAGCTACTACGTGGACCACGGAGTCCGGTGGGTGAACTACTTCGACGGGGGGGCAGCCATCCATGGCTTCATCCGAGCTGCCTACGGCTTTCCCCAAAGCCTCGGGTGCGTCGAGCTGCCCGTCGCCCACGCCGCCATCGCCTGGAGGTGGATCCACTACGGCACCGTGGTGACGGTGCTCCCCGAGCCGGGCTCCACCGCCGCCGGAGCCACCTGAGCGACCAGGCCGGCTGGCTGCTGTGCATCGCGCTGGCGGTGCTCGCAGCGGCCACGTTCGTCGTCAGGCGCTGGTCGCTGCGCCGGCACCCGCTGCCGTCAGCCGGTCGGATGGGCCCGGTGACGCCCGGGGCCGCTGGCGGGGGACCGGCCGGAGCCCAGCACGTCGCCGTAGCGGGCTTCCACCGCCCGGAGCCGCTCGGGGGTGTCGACGTCGCAGGCGGCGCCGACGTCGTCGCAGGCCACCAGCGCCACCAGGTCGCCATGAGCGGCCAGCACGTGACGGGCCCCGGCGTCGCCGACGGCGCCAGCCAGCACCTCGGGCCACAGGGAGCGGTCGAGCACCACCGGTGTGCGACCCTCGCCCCCGAAGGCGGCCCGCACCGCGACCGCACCGGCACGCCACCGGTCCACCAGGCGGGTCACCAGCTCGGGTCCGACGACCGGCTGGTCCACCGGCAGCACCACGGCGGCGGCGGCGCCGGCCCGGGCGGCGGCCTCGATCCCCAGTCGCAGCGACCCGCCCATGCCCTGCGCCCAGCGGTCGTTGACCAGCGTCTCGGCCTGGCCCAGATCGGCGGTCGCCTGCACCTCGTCGGCGGCTGCGCCCAGCACCGCCAGCACCGGGCGGCAGCCGGCGGCTTCCAACACGGACACGGCCCGCTCGACGAGGAGCTGGCCGGCCAGCGCCACCAGCGCCTTGGGCCGGCCGTAGCGGCGTCCGGCGCCGGCGGCCAGCACGATGCCGGCCACCTCGCCCCGAGCGGCGTGCTCCGGCGCGGTGGCCCGGTCGGCTCCGTTCACGGCGCCGAGGCTAGCGGCCGTCTGGTGGCGGCGGCGGCCCGGGACCGGAGGTAGCGTGTGGTCCCCGTGCGGACGCTGCCGTTCTTGGCCCGCCAGCCCGTGTCCAAGCTCCACAGCCTGACGCCAGCCAAGGCCGAGGCGTTGGCCGAGCTGGGCGTCCACAGCGTCCTCGACCTGCTCACCTACTATCCGTACCGGTACCACGACCGGCGCCGGCAGGCCCGCCTGGCCGACCTGCGACCCGGCGACGAGGCCTGGGTGGAGGTGGAGGTGCGCCGGGCCCGCCAGGTCCCGGCCCCGCGGGGCCGCCGGGGCAGGGGGCGGGCCGAGCTGCTGGTGGTCGACGCGTCGGGGTCCATCACCGTCACGTTCTTCAACCAGCCATGGCGGGTGAAGCAGCTGCCGGTCGGCAGCAGGCCGCTGCTGTTCGGCAGGTTGACGACGTTCAACGGCCGGCGCCAGCTGGTCAACCCGACGGTGGACCTGGCCGGCGATCCCGATCGGCGGGTGGTCGCCCTCTACCGCTCGTCCGACAAGGCAGGGATCACCAGCTCCGACTTCGACCGCTGGATCGCCGAGGCCCTGCAGCGCACGGGCGCGGTGGCCGACCCGCTGCCCGAGCGGTGGCGTCGGCAGCTGGGGTTGCTGACCCGCGGCGCCGCCCTGTGGGCCGTGCACCGCCCCGACGACCCCAGCCAGCAGGAGCCGGCCCGGCGCCGGCTCGCCTTCGACGAGCTGCTGCGCCTGCAGCTGCTGCTCGGCATGCGCCGGCGGGCGACGGCCCGCGACGCCAGAGGGATCCGCCACCGTGTCGACCCCGACCCCGGCGCCGACCTGGTCGGCCGCTTCGTCGACCAGCTGCCGTTCGCTCTCACCGAGGCCCAGCGACGGGCCATCGACGCCATCCGTGGCGATCTGGCCGCGCCGTTGCCCATGCACCGGCTGCTGCAGGGCGACGTCGGGTCGGGCAAGACGGTGGTGGCGCTGGCGGCCCTGCTGACCGCCGTCCAAGGCGGGTACCAGGGTGCCTTGATGGCCCCCACCGAGGTGCTGGCCGAGCAGCACCTGCTGTCGATGCGCAGCCTGCTCGGGGACCTGCAGGTGCCCGACCCCTCGACCCTCGAGGGAAGCCGCCCCCTGGTCGTCCGGCTGCTCACCAGCCGGATCCCGGCGGCCGAGCGGCGGGCCACGGTGGCCGGCCTGGCCGCCACCGGCGGCACCCCGGGCCGGGTCGACCTGGTCGTCGGCACCCAGGCGCTGCTCACCGACGATGTCCGGTTCGCCCGGCTGGGCCTGGCCGTCGTCGACGAGCAGCACCGCTTCGGGGTGGAGCAGCGGGCCGCGCTGCGCGACAAGGGCCGAGCCGGCGGCGGCGCCGACCCGGACCTGCTGGTGATGACGGCCACACCCATCCCCCGCACGGCGGCCATGGCCGTCTTCGGCGACCTCGACCTGACCGAGCTCGACCAGCTTCCTGCCGGGCGGGCTCCGATCACCACCGTGTGGGCCCGCAGCGACGCCGACGAGGCGGCGGCATGGGATCGCGTGCGCCACGAGGTGGAAGCCGGCCACCGGGCCTACGTCGTGTGTCCGCTGGTGGAGGGCTCCGAGCGGGTGGAGGCACGCTCGGCCACCGAGGAGCTGGCCCGTCTGCAGCGCGACGTGCTTCCCGCGCTGCGCCTAGGGCTGCTGCACGGGCAGATGCGCGGCCCCGACAAGGAGGTGGTGATGGACGACTTCCGCTCGGGTCGGGTGCAGGTGCTGGTGGCCACCACCGGCGTCGAGGTGGGGGT
>JAJZNB010000250.1:3952-8787 GCA_021848085.1 Actinomycetes bacterium | reverse complement strand
CCCGCCGACCCCGGACCGCCCACGCCGACCCCTGACCGACCCCGCCGACCCTGGACCGGAACCGCCGACCCCTGACCGGAACCGCCGAGCCTGGACCTGACCCGCCGACCCGGGACCGGACCTGCCGACCCTGGACCTGACCTGCCGAGGAGGCCACCTGTGGCGACCTACGACCTGCTGGTGAAGAACGGGCGCCTGGTGCGCCCCACCCATCCCGACGTCGCCGAGCTCGACATCGCCGTCGCCGACGGCCGCTTCGCCGCCATCGCCCCCCACATCGACCCGGCCGAGGCGGCCCAGGTCGTCGACGCCGGCGGCCGGCTGGTGTTCCCCGGTGTGGTCGACGCCCACCAGCACTGGGGGATCTACAACCCGCTCACCGACGACACCCGCAGCGAGAGCCGGGCCTGCGCCCAAGGCGGGGTGACCACCGGCCTCACCTACACCCGCACCGGCCAGTACTACCTGAACCAGTCCGGCCCCTACCAGGAGATCTTCCCCAAGGTCCTGGCCGGCGCCGAAGGCGCCGCCTACGTCGACTACGCCTTCCACGTGGCGCCCATGACCGCCGGCCACATCGAGGAGATCCCCACCCTCATCGACACCTTCGGCGTCCCCTCCTTCAAGATCTTCATGTTCTACGGCGGCTTCGGCCTCCACGGCGCCTCCGCCTCCCAGCGCGACTTCCTCATGCTCCCCGACGGCGAGTCCTACGACGTGGCCCACTTCGAGTTCGTCATGCGCGCCGTCCAAGGCGCCCGCCTGGCCCGGCCGGAGCTGGCCGACGTCATCTCGCTGTCGCTGCACTGCGAGACAGCCGAGATCATGCGGGCCTACACCGCCATCGTGCAGCGCGAGGGCCGCCTCAGCGGCCTCGAGGCCTACTCCGCCACCCGCCCGCCGCACTCCGAGGGCCTGGCCGTCACCATCGCCTCCTACCTGGCCCACGAGACCCAGCTGCCCAACATCAACCTGCTGCACCTGTCGTCGGCCAAAGCCCTCGACGCCGCCCTGACCATGGCCAAGGCCTTCCCCCACGTCGACTTCCGCCGCGAGGTCACCATCGGCCACCTGCTGGCCGACTTCACCACCGCCAGCGGCCTGGGCGGCAAGGTCAACCCGCCGCTGCGCTCACCGGACGACGTCGAGGCCCTGTGGGGCCACCTGCTGGCCGGCGAGGTCGACTGGGTGGTCAGCGACCACGCCTGCTGCCGGGCCGAGACCAAATTCGGCCAGCCCGCCGACGACGTCTACCTGGCCAAGTCCGGCTTCGGCGGCACCGAGTACCTGCTGCCCGGCCTGATCAGCGAAGGCCGCACCCGGGGCCTGTCGCTGTCGCGCATCGCCCAGCTGGTGTGCGCCAACCCCGCCGAACGCTTCGGCCTGCCCACCAAGGGCCACATCGCCGAGGGCTACGACGCCGACTTCTGCTTCGTCGACCCCGACCGCCGCTGGGTGGTGCGGGCCGAAGACTCCGAGTCGGCCCAGGAGTACACCCCCTTCGAAGGCTTCGAGCTCACCGCGGCGGTCACCGACACCTTCCTGCGCGGCCGCCAGATCCTGCGCGCCGGCGCCGTCGTCGGCGACCCCCAGGGCCGCTACCTGCACCGGCCCACCCGGCGCGGCTGAGCCCACCACATCGGCCCGGCCGAGCCCGGCGCCCAGCGGCAGCCGGCCTGGCGCTGGAGCCTCAGGACCCCGGTGCCGCCCGAACGGCCCCGGCGTGCCGGGCGGCACGCTGCAGCACCTCGCGGGCCGAGCGGACGACGGCGACGTCGACCATGCGTCCGGCGCTGTCGGTGATCACCCCCGACCCCGCGGCCTCGAACGCCTCGACCAGCTCCCGGGCCTCGGCCACCTCCTCGGCGGACGGCGTGAAGACGTCGTTGATCACCGGCAGCTGCGCCGGGTGGATGGCGGTGCGCCCCCCGAAGCCCTGGCGGCGCAACGCCTCGGTCGACCGCCGCAGCCCGTCGAGATCCCGGAAGTCGGTGGACACCGGCCCGACCGGCGCCCCGATGCCCGCCGCCGCCGAGGCCACCACCACCTGCAGCCGCAGCGGCGCCAGCTCGGCCCCGTCGGGGGAGGGCCGCAGCCGCAGGGCGGCGGCCAGATCCGCCTCGCCCAGCCCGACGTGCACGACGCGCGCCGCCGTGGCCACCTGGTGCAGGTCGCGCAGCCCCACCGCCGTCTCGACCAGGGCGAACACCGCGACCTGGCCCGCCGGCACACCCAGCGTCTGCTCCCGGGCGCCGAGCGCCTGGTCGAGGCTGGCCAGCAGGGCCGGTTCGGCCTTGGGCAGCACCACCCCGGCCACCTGCGAGGTCAGCACCTCCACGTCGTCGCCGACGGCGTCGGCGTTGAGCCGCACCCAGATGTCGGGCCCGCCGCCACCGGCGGGGCGCGCCTCGAGCCAGCCGGCCACCGTCCGGCGCGCCGCCGCCTTGCCGGCAGGAGCGACGGCGTCCTCGAGGTCGACGATCAGCGCGTCCGCACCACGCCTCGGCGCCCCCTGGAGCCGGTCGCCACGGTCGGCGGGGACGTACAGCCAGCTCCGGGCGTCGGGCACCCTGGCAGCCTAGGCGTCCCGGTGCAGCCAGGGTCAGGGACCCACCGCCGGTGAGGTGCCCCGCGACCCACGAGGTCTCTCGCGACGCCTCACCCGCTACCCGGCTGGTGCGGCCCCGCACACCCGCCGCGTCCCCGCCGCCGCGCTGACCGTCGCCGACCCCTCGAGCGGCAGGATCACAGCGAGGCGCAGGGCGTGGTCGACGCTGGCCACGGGAGAGGCGGGGGGCCGCTTCATGGAGCGGCCCGACCCCTGTTCTGGAGCGCACCAGCGGCTCGACCCCTGTTCTGGAGCGCACCATGGCTCGACCCCCTGTTCTGCTGCGCAGGACCTCCTGTTCTCGAGCGTCGTCCATGGTCTATTCTCGGTCTGTTGCTCGTGCGTGCCGTTCCCGGCCACTTCCCAGGCGTCGGCGTCGGATCCCGAGTCGGGAGCGCTCGATCTGTTTCGAGCTCGGCGACGCCCCCATGTCGGCCACGGTGAACCGCTTCCGCTGCGAGACCGAAAGAGGAGCCACGTGAAGCTCGCAACGCTGAGATTGCAGGACCGGACGGCAGCCGTCCGCGTCGAGGACGAGGCCCTCGTCGAGGTCGGCCGGCCCGACGTCGGCTCTCTGCTGGCGGACCCGGAAGGGATGAGCACGGCGGCCACCGCGGACGGGCCGCGCCACGAGCCGGGGGGAGCGCGCTTCGCCACGCTGGTGACGCGTCCCTCCAAGGTCGTCTGCGTCGGGCTCAACTACCGCACCCACATCCAGGAGATGGGGCGTGACCTGCCGGCCTACCCCACGCTGTTCTCCAAGTTCGCCGACGCGCTCATCGGCGCCACCGACGACATCGTCAAGCCGGCGGAGACCGCCGAGCTCGACTGGGAGGTGGAGTTGGCTGTCGTGATCGGTGGGCGGGTCCGCCGGGCGACCACCATCGAGGCCGAGGCGGCCATCGCCGGTTTCACCATCTTCAACGACATCAGCTGCCGGGACTGGCAGTTCCGCACCAGCGAGTGGCTCCAGGGCAAGAGCTGGGACTCCACCACGCCGGTCGGGCCGTGGCTGGTGACGCCCGACGAGGTCGGCGGGGTCCGCCCGGCCCTGGCGGTGCGCTGTGACGTCGATGGCACGACCATGCAGAAAGACAACACCGGGGACCTGCTCTTCGACCCGGTGGCGCTGGTCGAGTACGTCTCCACGATGATCCGCCTCAACCCGGGTGACATCATCGCCACCGGAACGCCTGGCGGGGTTGGCCACGCCCGCCGGCCGCCGATCTACCTGACCGGTGGTGAGACCGTGGTGACTGAGATCGAGGGCCTGGGGCGGTTGGAGAACCGGGTGGTGGTGGAAGGGCGATGAGCCGGTCGCTGCAGCAGGCGCCCATGTGGGTCGGCGAGGGGACCGGACCGTGCCGCAGGGCCAGCGCCGGCTTGGACGAGGAGTCCCAGGGGGCCCCGTCACCGCTGGAAGGCCCGACTCGTGACCATCTCGTCGCGCACCTTGCCGCCGACGCCGAGGCCATCGGGCGGCTGGTGGCCTGAGCTCGCCCCGGCCACCAGCCGCGGATGCACTCCTCGCCCGAGCAACGAAACGCCGACATCGCCGCCGGCGCTGACGTGACGGCCGACCTGGCCGGGCGTCGCCATACCGACGTGCGCGCCGCCGAGGGTGAACCGCCGCCCGCCCTGCCACCCTGGTTGTGAGCCCCCGCCCATGACCGCTCGAACCGACACCTCCACCGCCATCATCGTGGGCGGCGGCATCGGCGGCCTCTCCTGCGCGGTGGCTCTGGCCCGCAAAGGCGTTGGCGTCCGGCTCTACGAGAAGGCCGCCGAGCTCGGCGAGGTCGGTGCCGGCTTGCAGCTGGCCCCCAACTGCACCCGCATCCTCGACGACTATGGGCTGCTGGCCGAGGCAGCCGAGCGTGGAGTGCTCCCAGAGCGGATCCGGATGCTCGACGCGCTCGACGGCAGCATCCTCACCGAGCTCGACCTGAGCGACGTGCACAAGCGCTACGGGTTCCCGTATCTGGTGATGCACCGCAGCGATCTGCATGGGCTGCTCCTCGGCGAGGCGCGCCGCCTCGGTGTCGAGCTGGTCACTGGCGCCGACTGCCGGTCCTACCAGAACATCGCCGAAGGGGCCCGCACCACGTTCGCCGACGGCCGCTCCGACCGGGCCGAGGTGGTCATCGCAGCCGACGGGCTGCACTCCGTCGCCCGTCGGCTGTTGGTCGATGACCAGCCCGTCAACTCGGCCTCAGACCTCCAGAAG
>JAJZNB010000250.1:0-3942 GCA_021848085.1 Actinomycetes bacterium | reverse complement strand
CTACTTCCGGAGGTCTGGGCCTACGTCGCATACCGCGGCGCGGTGTCGTTCGACGCGGTCATCGAGAACGAGATCTTCGAGAAGGACGTCGTCGTCTACGTCGGCCCTCGGTGTCACTTCGTGCAGTACCCCCTGCGCCGGGGAGAGATGTTCAACCAGGTCGCGGTCTTCGAGTCACCCAAGGCCAGAGCCGGGGTGGAGGACTGGGGCACGCCCGAGGAGCTCGACGCCGCTTTCGAAGGCAAGTGCACGGCCATCGAGAAGGGTCTGCCGCTGATGTGGCGCGACCGCCGGTGGAGGATGTTCGACCGCGACCCGATCTCCACGTGGGTGAAGGGCCGGATCGCTCTGCTCGGCGACGCCGCCCACCCGCCGTTGCAGTACATGGCCCAAGGCGCCGTCATGGCCATCGAGGACGGCTGGGTGCTCGCCGAGCACGTCGGCCGCCAAAGAGGACGTCATGGCGGTTCCGGGGGCACTGACTGGGACGCCGCTCTAGCAGCATACGAAGCCGTGCGACCCGAGCACTGCCGTCGGGTCATCGAGGCGGCGCGGGCGTGGGGGAACCTCTGGCACCTCGACGGACGCAGGCGCGAGCAGCGCAACGCCATCCTCCGGGCCCGCGACACCTACGACTACAGCTTCGTGGACTGGATCTTCGGGCCCACCGCCCTCACCCCCGAAGAGGAACCCGAGCTCTACCGGGCCATACCACTCGACGCAGTGGACGATTGATCCGACCTCAACCGCACGATGTCGGGGCCAGGGCGTGCTGCGTCGTCGCCGCTCGGCAGCCAGCGGCAGCGTCTGGCACCCTGGCGCCCTGGTGCTCTTCGCGGTCGACGCTTCACCACACCTCCCACCTTGGCCGCCCGCTCCGTCGGCAGACAGGCCGGCGGAGCGTCGAGCAGGGCCGGTTGTGCCTGCCGCGCCTCGACCGACCCTGCCGTGGGTCACCCCCGCGCCGACCGGTCACAGCTCGGCCGCCGCCAGCGCGGTGCGCCGGGCCCGTCTGGTGGTGGTCACCATCCCCAGCGCCAGCACCACCAGGCTGCAGCCGGTCATGATCCACCAGCCGGCGTGGCTGGCCTGGGCCAGCCGGCCGGCCAGGTGTGACCCCAGCCCGGCGGTGGCCGCCACGCCGATGATGGCCACCCCCAGCGCCGCCCCCACCTGCCGGCTGGTGGAGGCCACCGCCGACGCCACGCCCGCCTGGCTGGGCGGCATGCCGGCCACCGCCGTGTCGGTGATCGGTGCGTTGATGAGCCCGAAGCCGATCCCGAACACCAGGTAGATCACGATCAGCGTCAGGTGCGGGGTGTCGGTGGTGAGCCGCGTCAGCATCAGCCCGGCGGCCGTCAGGCTGGCGCCGCCCAGCACCAGCGGCACCCGGGAACCGACCCGTCCCACCAGCCAGCCCGACACCGGCGACAGCACCAGGGCCATGCCGGCCATCGGCAGGGTGTACAGGCCGGCCTCGAAGGCCGACAGGTGGCGTACCTCCTGCAGGTACAAGGTGTTCAGGAACAGGAACCCGGCGTAGGCGGCGAAGCCGGCCACGGCGATCAGCGTCGCCCCCGAGAACGGCACGCTGCGGAAGAACCGCAGCTCGAGCAGCGGGTCCCGCCGGCGTGGCTCGTAGACGAGCAGCCCGCCCACCGCGGCCGCAGCCAGCACGAACATGCCCAGGATGGTCGTCGACGTCCAGCCGGCGTTGGGACCCTCGATCACCCCGTAGGTGACCGCCGCCAGCGCCACGATCACCAGCACCTGTCCGAACACGTCGATGCGGCGCGGGTTGGGTGCTCGCGACTCGGGCACGAACAGCGCCGTCAGCACCACCGCCACCACCCCGATGGGGATGTTCACCCAGAAGATCGACCTCCAGCCGACCGACTGCACCAGCGCCCCACCCACCACCGGCCCCATGGCGATGCTGATGCCGACCACCGCCCCCCACACCCCGATGGCCTGAGCCCGCTGGCGAGGATCGTCGAAGGTGTTGCGGATGATCGACATGGCCACCGGGTTCAGCATCGACCCGCCGATCGCCTGCAGCATGCGGAACACCACCAGCCACACCAGGCCGGGCGCCAGGCTGCTCAGCAGCGACCCCAAGGTGAACAGCACCAGACCCACCTGGAACGTCCGCTTGCGCCCCAGCCGGTCGGCCGTCGAGCCCGACAGCATCAGCAGGCTGGCCAGCACCACGATGTAGGCGTCCACCGTCCACTGCAGCCCCGACACCGTGGCGTGGAAGTCCCGGCCGATCGACGGCAGCGCCACGTTGACGATGGTGTTGTCCATGCCGACGATCAGCAGGCTCATGCAGCAGATGAGCAAGATGCCGATCTTGCGCCGCTGCGGCAGGGTGGCGGGATCTGTCGTCTCCCGGGAGCGGGCCGGGCTGGTGGCGCCGTCCTGGCTGAACCGGCCTGACGTTGGCATGGCGCGAGAGAGCTCCCTTCGGCGAATCGACCGGCGTCGGTCCCAGCAGCTGCGGCAGGTGTGGCAGGTGTGACAGGTGCTGGCTGGGCGCCGCCTGTCAGTGTGCCAGGGCAGGGGCAGCGCTCGGGTCGGCGGGGAACCGCCACCCCCTGGTGCGAACATGTGTTCGTGCTCGAGGTGGCGCGTGGGGCCTTCACCCCACCTGACACCAACCCCCGCTCCAGCTCCAGCTCCGGCCCCGGCCGGCCAGCCCGGATCAGCAGAAACCGGCCCGCCAGCCGGCCGCCGCCTGGCGGCTGCTGACCAGGCGCCGGCCCCTGCGGGAAGGCCGGGTGCGGTCAGCCGGCCCCAAGGGCCTGGCGGTGGCAACTGGCGGGCCGGTCATCGGCTGCCCGGCCGGTTCGACCGCGGGCTCAGTGGCGGCGGGCCTGGTGGCAGGGAGAGCCGCCGCTGGCGGTGGTGGCCGGCGGGTACCCTCACGGCGATGAGCGAGGCGCCCTCTCTGCGGCTGCCCGAGGCCGACGACCGGCCTCTGGTGGTGATGCTGTGCACCGGCAACGCCGCCCGCTCGGTCATGGCCGGTGCGGCGCTCTCCGCCGAACGTCGGCTGCGGGTGGTCACCGCCGGCACCCACGCCGTCGAGCACCAGCCGATGAGCATCCGCACCCGGGCCGCCATGACCGAGGTCGGGCTGGCTGCACCCGGCCACCGCAGCCGCCAGCTCACCCCCGGCGACGTCGACGCCGCCACCCTGATCGTGGCCATGGCGGCAGAGCATGTCCACTACATCCGCCGCCGCCATCCCTCCGGCGCCGCCCGCACCGCCACCCTGCCCTGGCTGGCCGCCAACCTGCCCGTCGGACCGGAACCGTTGGGCCGGCGGATCGCCGCCCTCCGCCTCGACCAGATCGACCCCGACCAGCAGGGCGATGTCGAAGATCCCGCCGGCGGCGACGACGAGCAGTACCTGGCCTGCGCCAGACAGATCGTCGACCTGATGACCGTCCTCGGCGCCCGGCTGCTGTAGCGCGGGGGGCACGGGCGGGCTGCCGACAGACAGAGCGGCAGGCCGACCAGAGCGGCCGGGCGGCCGGGGCGGCCGGGGCGGCCGGGGCCAGGGATCGCCGCTGCTACGAGGGGGTGCTGCCAGAGCCACCCGAGCCGCCGTGGGTGCCGCCGGTGGCGGTGCCGTCGTGGGGGCCGGCTTCGGCGTCGCCGGCGGCGCCGCTGGCGACGCCGCTGCCGCCGTGGGCGTCGTTGCCAGTGCGGACGTGGGCGCTGTGGTAGGCCTCGAGCACCTGGGCTGACAGCCGACCCCGGTCGGAGACCGCCATGCCGCGGGTCCTGGCCCAGGCCCGCACCACTGCCGGCGGCGCGCCCAGCGCAGCCACCGGAGGCCGCGAGCGGGGTCCCGTAGCGGCAGCTGACACCCGACCGCGCCCGGCCCGCCTCGAACCCGGCGCCGGCTCGTCCTCGTCTGGTACCAGGCCGGCA
>JAJZNB010000191.1 GCA_021848085.1 Actinomycetes bacterium | reverse complement strand
CTCGTCGGGCGAGATGGCGGCGTGTTCGCCTTCGGCGACGCCGGCTTCCACGGGTCGATGGCCGGGGTGGCCCTGAACGCCCCGGTGGTGGGGCTGGCCCCCACCGCCGGCGGCGGCGGCTACTGGCAGGTGGCCGCCGACGGCGGGGTGTTCTCTTTCGGTGACGCCGCCTTCTACGGGTCGATGGGCGGCAAGCCGCTGGCCGCCCCGGTGGTGGGGCTGGCCCCCACCGCCGACGGCGGCGGCTACTGGCTGGCCGGCGCCGACGGCGGCACCTTCAGCTTCGGTGACGCCGCCTTCCACGGGTCGATGGCCGGGACGCATCTGAACGCCCCGGTGGCGGCCGTGGCCGGCGACGTCTGATCCGCCCGGCGGCGGCGCCGGCATCGGCCGGCGGCGCCCGTCGAGGCTGTCTGGTCGTCCCGCCTGGCCTGGGCTCCGGCCTTCTCCACCGGCGCTGGCCTGGCCGACGGTGCCCGCCGGCTTGCGTAGGCTGGCCCGCCGATGCCCTCGACGCTGCACATCCAGACCGTCCGCTTCGACGGGGACGGCGCGGCCCTGGTGCGGATGGTCCAGTCGGTGGCCGCCGCCGTCACCGAGCTGCGCCGCCGCCAGCCGCACTGGGCTGTCCGGCTGGCCGTGGGCGACGCCGGCACCGCCGAGGATCCCGACGCCCGCCTCGACGACACCGTCGTCGACCAGCTTCGCACCGTCGCCGGCGACGCCAGGATCGAGCTCGACGTCGACCCCTTCGGCGCCAACCTGGGCCACGGGGCGGGCCAGAACCGCCTGGCCGCCCGCCGGGCCGCCACCGCCGACGGCGACGTCCTGGTCGTCGCCAACCCCGACACCTACCTGACCCCCACCTGCCTCACCACCCTGCTCGAGGTGCTGGGTGACGACACCGTCGGCATGGCCGAGGCCCGCCAGATCCCCCTCGAGCATCCCAAGCCCTTCGACCTGGCCACCGGCGACACCCCTTGGGCCAGCGGCTGCCTGGCCGCCCTGCCGGCCGCCGTGTTCGACCGGCTCGGCGGGTTCGACCCGGCCTTCTTCCTCCACGGCGACGACGTCGACCTGTCGTGGCGGGTCCGCCTGTCCGGCCGGCGGGTCGTCCACGTCCCCCAGGCCGCCGTCTTCCACGACAAGCGGCCGGGGCCCAGCGGCTTCCCCGACCCCACCGCCGAGGAGGAGCTGCAGGGCATGCTGGCCCGGCTGCTGCTGGCCCACCGGGCCGAGCGGCCCGACGTCGTCGACTTCTGGACCGCCTGGTGTGCCGAGCACGGCAGCGACCGGCACAACCAGGGGCTGGGCGAATTCGACCGGCGCCGCCAGGCCGGGGAGCTGCCCGCCACCTACCGCGCCGCCCTCGGCGTCAGCGCCGAGGCGGTCGCCGCCGTCGCCACCTTCGTCGGAGGGGAATATGCCCAGCACCGCTTCTGAGGCCGCCGGCGGCGCCGAGCCCACCTACCGCTTCGGCTTCTCGTGGGCGGGCCCCTACGGCAAGGCCGTCAACCTGGTCAACGCCCACGCCCCGGCCGGCATGGTGGTCGACCTGGGCTGCGGCTACGGGGCGGTGGGGGAGGTGCTGCGCGAAGCCGGACGGCACTACGTCGGGGCCGACGTCGACGGCGCCGCCCTGGCCGACCTGGCCCGCCGCAGCCTCGAAGCCCACCCGCTCGACCTGACCGACACCGCCGGCTGGCGACCCCGGCTGGTCGACCTGCTCGACCGCCGGCGGGTGGCGGCGGTGCTGCTGCTCGACGTGGTGGAGCACCTCCCCGACCCCGGCGCCCTGCTGGGCGAGGTGGCCGCCTTGTGCCGCGACGTGGCGGTCGACGGGGTGGCGCCGCTGGTGGTGGTCTCCATCCCCCACGTCGCCCACATCGACCTGGCCGCCAAGCTGGTCGGCGGCCGCTGGGACGTCACCGGCAGCGGCCTGCTCGACCGCACCCACCTGCAGCTGTTCACCGAGCGGCGGGTCGACGCCGAGCTCACCCGCCACGGCTTCACCGAGTGCGGCCGCGACGACGTGCTGCTCGCCCACTCCGACCAGTGGTTCCCCCCCGACCACCCCTACCTGATCGAGGGAGGCCCCGCCCACGACCACCTGGTCGCCTTGCGCCGGCTGGCTGACGCCAACGGCACCGTCAACCAGTTCGTCCGGGCCTTCCGCCTCCGCGCCGACCTGCCCGCCGCCTCCGGGGAGACCGGCTCGCCGCCGCCGCCCGCCGCCGCTGCCGTGTCGGCTGCCGCGCCGTCTGCTGCGGCTGCTGCCGCCCCTGTCGCCTCGGGCTCAGCGTCTCTGGCCGGTGCCCCCGCCTCTCTGGCCGGTGCCCCCGCGTCTCCGGCCGCCGCCGCCGAGGCGGATGCGCCTGCTCTGAGCGTGCTGACCCGCACCCAGGGCGACCGGGTCGAGCAGCTCACCGAGGCGCTCACCTGCCTGGCCGCCCAGACGGTGCAGGACCTGCAGGTGATCGTGCTGGTCCACAGCGACGATCCCGGCGCCGTGGACGCCACCCGGGCCGTCGTCGACCGCTTCGCCGCCGTCTTCGCCGAGCGGGTCCAGGTCGTGCCGGTCGGCGGCGGGGGGCGGGCCACCCCCCTCAACGCCGGGCTGCAGCTGGCCGCCGGCCGGCTGGTGGCCTTCCTCGACGACGACGACCTGGTCACCGCCGACTGGGCCGAGCGCTTCGTCGCCGGGGCGGCCGCCGCCCCGGGGAAGGTGGTGCGCTCGGTGTGCTACGCCCGCCACCTGCGGCGCGCCGGCCCGGAGGAGGCGGCCCTCGGCCGGCTGCCCGTCACCCTCAGCCGTCCCCGCCCCGAGTTCAGCGACACCTTCGACACCCTGGTCCACCTGCGGACCAACACCACCCCCATCTTGAGCTTCGCCCTGCCCCGGGTGCTGCTCGACGAGCTGCACCTGCGCTTCGACGAACGGTTCGTGGTCTGCGAGGACTGGGATCTGCTGCTGCGGGCCGCGCTGGTGGTCGGGGTGCACGACACCGGCGCCGTCACCTGCATCTACCAGCGCTGGGACGACGCCGGCACCAGCACCAACGCCAGCCCACCCGAGGTGTGGGCCGCCGCCCACGCCCAGCTGCTGGCCGGCCTCGACGCCGCACCTCTGCTGCTGCCGCCCGACAGCGCCTCGAAGCTGGCCTACCTGGTCGGCGAGCCGGGAGCTTGGGCCCCCCAGGTCCACGGGCTGCAGGCCGAGCTGGCCGAGGCCACCCGGACCATCGACCAGCTGCGCCACGAGCGCGACGCCACCCGGAACCACGCCCACCAGCTGCAGCTGCGCCTCGACGCCGCCGAGCGCGAGCGTGACGCCGTCATCGGCTCGGAATTCTGGAAGGCCAGCGCCCCGCTGCGCCGGGCCGTCGACTGGACCCGGCGCCGCAGCTGACGCCGGCTTGGTGCTCGCCCCGGCGCCGCAGCTGGCGCCGGCTTGGTGCTCGGCTGGGCCCGGTTCTCGTCGTGCCGCGGTCCCCACCGGCCGCCGGCTGTCTACCATCGATGCGGTCCTCGGACCGCTGATGGTTCCGGCGCCCCAGGTCGGCGCCGGCTGCCACGTCGGCGTTCCGGGGGCGTGAAGGGCAGCGCGCCGCCCGCCCCGGGGCGAGGTGGCGCCGTCGGACGAGGAGGTGGCGCACCACGGTCGGGTCACGCTTGCCAGGCAGAGGGAGCGCCGGTCGATGACCAGGCCGTCGTCGGTGCGGCACCGCTGGCGCCGCCTGGTCCACCGGTCGCGTCGAGCGCAGGGCAAGGGCCCGGCGGCGCCGCACCCCAAGGTGCGGATGCAGGTGGTCGGGGTGGTGGTGCTGGCCCTGTTCGCCGTCATGGTCGTCCGGCTGTGGTCGCTGCAGGTGCTGCACGCCACCCGCTACAGCTCCAAGGTCGCCGCCCAGGCCGACCGGGTCAACCAGCTGCCCGCGGCACGGGGGCTGATCGTGGACCGCCGCGGCACCGCACTGGTCGACAACGTCGACCAGTGGCAGATCACCGTGTCGCGCGTCGACGCCACCATCCACCCCCAGGTGCTCTCCACCTTGGCCGAGCTGGCCGGCGTCAGCCTGCCCACCATCGAGAAGCGGCTGAACAACCCGCAGTTCACCCCCACCCAGCAGGTTCCGGTGGTGCCCAACGCCACCGAGGCCCAGCTGGCCATGCTGCTGCAGCACCGCAGCCTGTTCCCCGGCGTGCACCACCAGGCGGTGACGGTGCGCAGCTACCCCTACGGCACCACCGCCTCCCACCTGCTCGGCTACGTCACCCCCATCACCGCCGCCGAGCTGAAGGCCCACAAGAACCAGGGCTACCTGCCCGGTGACAGCTACGGCCAGAGCGGCGTCGAAGCCCAGTACCAGCGGTACCTGCGCGGCACCCCCGGCCGCCAGATCGTGGAGGTCAACGCCACCGGCACGCCGGTCCGGGTGCTGGCCACCACCCCGCCGACCAGCGGCGACACGGTGATGCTGCACCTCGACCTCAGCCTGCAGCAGGCCCTCGACCACGACCTGGCCGCCGAGATCGCCAAGCTGCGCAAGAGCGGCGTCCCCGCCCCCTCAGGGGCGGCGGTGGTGATGAACCCCAACGACGGGGCGGTGCTGGCCATGGCCTCGTACCCCACCTACAACCCGTCGGTGTGGACCGGCGGCATCAGCGAAGCCAACTACCTGGCGCTCACCTCCCCCCAGAGCCACGATCCGCTGCTCAACCGGGCCATCGCCGGGCTCTACACCCCCGGGTCGACGTTCAAGCTGGCCACCGCCACCGCCGCCCTCCAAGACGGGCTGATCACCACCCAGTACACCTACAACGACGCCACCGGCACCTACACCATCCCGGGCTGCACCGGCGGGGGCTGCACCTTCCACAACGCCGGCTACGAGGCGCTGGGGGTGATCAACATCACCCCGGCCATCGCCGCCTCCGACGACGCCTTCTTCTACAACCTCGGGGTGCAGTTCTGGCTGCAGCGAGCCAAGTACGGCCTCGACGCCATCCAGAAGTGGGCCAACGCCTACTCCTTCGGCACCGGCACCGGCATCGACCTGCCCGGCGAGCAGACCGGCTTCGTCGACAGCCCCCAGGTGGAGCAGAAGCTCCACCAGCTCAACCCCAAGGCCTACCCCTATCCGCAGTGGTACGCGGGCAACAACCTCGAGATGGCCTTCGGCCAGGGTGCCACCCTCCTCACCCCCATCGAGCTGGCCGACGCCTACTCGACCTTCGCCAACGGCGGCACCCGCTACAAGCCCGAGGTGGCCGCCGCCATCGTCAGCCCCACCGGCCAGCTGGTGAAGAAGATCGCCCCGGTCGTCACCGGCCACGTCGTCTTGTCGCCGCAGAACCGGGCCGCCATGCTGGCCGGCTTCGAAGGGGCGGTGGCCAGCCCCATCGGCACCGCCTACTACACCTTCAAGGGGTTCCCGCTCAACCAGCTGCAGGTGGCCGGCAAGACCGGCACCGCCTCGGTGCGCGGCCCCCAGGGCCAGCGGCTGCAGCCCGACTCGCTGTTCGTCGGCTTCGCCCCCGCCACCAGCCCCAAGTGGGTGGTGGCCGGCGTCATCAGCAACGCCGGCTACGGCGCCGCCGGCTTCGCCTATGTGGCCAAGGCCATCTTCACCTACCTGATGTCGCATCCGGTGCCGGCGCTGTCGCTGCCCAAGCCGGCCGCCAGCCTCACCCGAAGCGGCTCGCCCGGCGCCGGCCACTCCGCCGCCACCGCCACCCGCGCCCTGCACCGGTCCACCGCACGGTCCGGCGCGACCACGGCAACCCCGCGCTCCTGATCCAGGCGGAGCCCAGCGCCGGTGGCGTCAACGCGGCACCTGGCACGCCACGGGCCAGCGCGCTGTGGTGGCCGACCACGCCGCAGGCTGTGCTGCGCGACCAGGACGCACCCGACCCGTCAGCGGCCCATGGCGACGACCACGCGGGTCCCCGAGGCGATGACCGGCTGCCCTTGCTGCGGCAGCGCTCCCCATCCCTGTCCGAGGATGTCCGCCGGCTGAGAAACAACCCGTCGGGGTGGTCGTCGAACCACTTGGCGGAGTCAGTCAGGATCGTGTTCGTGGGCGCTGATTCGTTCGTGCGGGCTGCGCCCATCAAGTGACCGATCCTTGAGGCACGACCCATTCGCAATGCTGGTCGCGGATCTGCTCGGACTCGGTATGTGAACGCGCCGAGAACCGGACCTCGAGCTCGATGATGCCGCATGTGCCGATGAGACCTGCGTCGATCATCGGGCCAAGTCGCCAAGTCGCCGAGTCGCCGAGTCGCCGAGTCGCCGAGTCGCCGAGTCGCCGAGTCGCCGAGTCGCCGAGCTACCGCCTCGTTGCCCATTCGGCCGAGCCCGCTCGTATCGGCGAGGTGGGTGGCTGCCGCCACGCGGCGCGGTGCAGCACCTCGTGGCCGAGGGCCGACAGATCTCCGCTGGTGAGACGCTGTAGGTCGCGCCGACGAGCAGCGAGGGCTGCTACCTCAGCGAGCGCGCGGTTGACGGTCTCCACCTTGGTGGTCGTGCCCAGGGCAGCCTGCGCCTCCTGCAATGCGGTCTCGTCGACATCCACGGCCGTGCGCATGTCCACGTCACCTCCCTGATATCGACCTGAGGGCCAGCACGATGTCGTAGCTGCCACGCCACCTGGGTCGGGGTCTGGTGCGACCCTCGCCTCCGAGCCCTCGTGGGCTGGGATTGGCGCGGCGGGCTCGGGCCAAGGCGGCCCTACCAGATGTGGGCGGTGCCCGTCGCGAGATCGACCAGCTCCTTGATCGCGGTGTGATCGCCATGTGGCGAGCTACCGGCTCTCTGGCGCCGACGATGCCGAGATCTTCGCTCGCGCCGCCGCCGAAGGCCGCTGGTCGCCCGGACCGGCCGGCCGGTCCGGGCCGGTCAGCAGGCAGCGCAGCGCCCGGGCGCTGCGCACCGGGCTCGGATACCACGGCAGGCCCAGGCGGCCCACCACGTCGATGCTGACATCGCCGGGGCGGGTGTAGCTGTAAATGAGCACCGGCTTGGTGGTGTGGGCCAGCACCTCGGCGATGGCGGCCTCCTCGCGCTGGAGCATCTGCGGGCCGGCCAGCGAGGTGGCCACCACCACGGCGTCGACCTCGTCGCAGCGGCACAGCACCCGCAGCACCGCCGCCACCCCTTCGCGCGACACGACCTGGGCGGTGGCGTCGACCGGGTTCTGCGCCGACCCGTAGCTCGGCATCAGGGGCCGCAGCTGCTGCTGCAGCTCGTCGCTGAGCAGCGGCACCGACAGGCCGACCGCCTCGCAGGCGTCGGCCAGCCACACGCCGGCCCCACCCGACACCGTCACCACCGCCACCCGATGCCCGGGCACCGGCTGATGCCGGGACAAGGCGAAGCACACGTCGAGCAGCTCGTCCTGGTCGGCCACCGCCACCACGCCGTAGCGGGCGCAGACGGCGGCCAGCTCGCCGTGGTCCTCGCTGTCGTGGGCGGTGTGGGCCGCCGCGCCGCGCCGCCCCGACGGCGACTGCCCGATCTTGGCCACCACCAGCGCCTTGCCGAGCTGCTCGGCCCGTCGCGCCAGGGGGGAGAGCAGCTCAGGGCGGCGGAACCCCTCGACCAGCAGCGCCACGACGCCGGTACCGGCGTCCTCGACGAGATGGGTGGCCACCTCCAGCGCGTCGAGGTCGGCCTCGTTGCCGGTGCTCACCACGTAGCTGGTGCCGAAGCCTGCCTGCTGAGCCGAGTGGAACAGGGCGAAGCCCAGGCCGCCGCTCTGGGACACGATGGCCACGTTGCCCGGGATCAGCCGGTTGAGGCCCCGGTCGAAGTCGACGGTCGGGCTGAACGACACCGGGATCGACCGGCTGACGTTGAAGAAGCCCTCGGCGTTCGGTCCGAGGATCCGCATCCCCGACGACGCGGCGATGGCGGCCAGCTTGGCCTCCGCCTGGGCGCCGTCGGGGCTCTCCTCGGCGAACCCGGAGCTGAGCACCACCGCCGAGCGGGCCCCGGCCGCGGCGCACTGCTCGACCAGCTCGGGCACCAAGGCGGCCCGGACGGCGATGACGGCCAGATCGACCGGGCCTGGCACCTCGCCGATCGACGCATAGCAGCGCAGCCCGCCGACCTGGCGGTGGCGGGGGTTGACCGGGTAGATGGCGCCGCCGTAGCCGTGCTGGCGCAAGACGTGCAGCGGCAGCCCCGACAGGCTGGTGGCGTCTTCGGAGGCGCCGATCAAGGCGATGCTGGTCGGCGCCAGCAGGGCGTCGAAGCGGGTCTGCTCGGCCGCCCCCATCAGCTGGCCCTCTGCCCGCTGGTGACCAGCGGCCACAGGCCGTCGGCGCCGGCCGCCACCGCCTCGGTGCCGGCGACGGTGGCGGCGTGGCGTTCGGACCACCATTCTTGGCGCCAGGCCCACAGCCGGCGGGTGAAGTGGTGCAGCGGGTACTCCTGGGTCATGCCGATGGCGCCGTGGACCTGGTGGGCGTGGGCGGCGACCTCGGAGGCGGCCCGCGAGGCGGTGGCCTTCGCCGCCGCCACCTCGAAGCGGGCGTCGACCCCGACGGCGGCGAAGCGGCCGGCGGCGACGACGGCGGCCAGCGTGGCCGCCTCGGCTTCGGAGCTGAGGCAGACCAGACGTTGGGCCACCGCCTGGAACGAGCCGATGGGCCGGCCGAACTGGTGGCGCTCGCCGGCGTAGCGCCGGGTCAGCTCGGCGGCTGCTTCCATGGCGCCGGCCAGCAGCAGGGCCCGGGCCAGCGCGCCGCGCTGGGCCAGCTCGTCGCCGACGGTGTCGGCGACGGCGCGGCGAC
>JAJZNB010000082.1 GCA_021848085.1 Actinomycetes bacterium | reverse complement strand
GCTGCTGGTCACCGCCCCTCTCCGGCCGGGCGCTGAAGCTTGCCGTCACAGCGCCTCGCTGTCGTGGTGGCCATGGCACCAGCCCACCACGACCGTCGCCGCAGCGGGCTGCAGGTCCCGCTGCCGTTCGGTTCAGCCATGCGCGACCCCACCGGCTCGACGGTACAGAATGGGCCGGTGCCCGGCGCCGCCATCTCGCTGTTCTCCGGCGCCGGGGGCCTGGACCTCGGAGTGGAGCGGGCCGGGTTCCGGACCGTGGCGGCAGTGGAGTGGGACGAGGACGCCGCCGACACGATGGAGAAGAACGCCCCGACCTGGTTCCCCGCCGACCTGTACCCGCTGGCTACCGGTGGGTCCGGCGGGATCGGAACCAGGGACATCTTGCGGGCCGGTGGCCTGAGCCGGCGCGACCGGCCCGAGCTGCTCATCGGCGGGCCGCCGTGCGTCGCCTTCTCGAAGTCGGGGTTCTGGCTCGGCTGGAAGCGCGACGGGGTCGATCCGGCCGCCAGCCTGCTGCAGGCCTACACCAGGGTGCTGGCCGAGGCGAGGCCGCGGTTCTTCATCCTCGAGAACGTCTACGCCCTGACGTTCGACAACAAGGCCAGCCGGCCTGCCTTCACCCGCCTGCTGCACGAGATCGACGCCGCGGGCTACCACTGCCGCTGGGAGGTCCTCAACGCCGCCGACCACGGGGTGCCCCAGGCCCGGCCCCGGCTGTTCGTCGTCGGCGCCCGCAAGCACGACCGGCTGCCGGAGCTGCCCGCCCCCACCCACCACGGGCAGTGGGAGCGCCGGCAGGTGACCGGCGGACCGCTGCCGCACGTCACCGCCGGCGAGGCCCTCGCCGGGCTGACCACCCAGCCCGAGCCCGAGGAGGTCGTCCGCGGCTCGTGGGGCCATCTGCTGCCCGACATCCCCCCCGGTGACAACTATCTGTTCTTCACCGCCGAGCGAGGCCACCCCCAGCCGATCTTCCCGTGGCGGTCACGCTACTGGTCGTTCTTGTTGAAGCTCGACCCGAACCGCCCCGCCCCGACCATCCAGGCTCAGCCGGGTCCGAACGTCGGGCCGTTCCACTGGGACAACCGCCGGCTGCGGGTCCCCGAGCTGCGCCGGCTGGTCACCTACCCCGACGACTACGCCTTCGTCGGCCGGCGCAGCTCCATCCAGTCGCAGATCGGTAACAGCGTCCCTCCCCTGGTGGCCGAGCGGGTGGCCCGCCGCCTGGCCACAGCCAGCGACTGAGCCGGCCTCCGATGCCGTCGGGGCGGCAGCAGCCCCGACGGTCCCCGTTCGAAGCGGACCGGTCCGGCATGCTCTTGGCTGATGGAATCACCACTGCTCGAGTGGCTACGCCGCCAGACCGCCGGCTGGCAGCCCTCCATCGTCGGGGTGTTCCGCCAGCACGCCGAGCACCGCTGGCCGCTGACGGCGACGTCGGCTGAGGACCTCCGCCGGCAGCTGACCGACCAGGGCCATCTCCTCCCCCTGCCAACTGAGCCCGCCGCTCCGGCCAACGTCATGGAGATCGAGCTTCGCCAGCACCTGTGCGAGGCGGCGGTCGACGAGCCGGGCATCGTCGTCATCGAGGGGACCGAGCGGTCCTATCCCGACCTCGAGGTGTCGGGCGAGGCGCTGGGCGGCGGGTTCGGCGCCGTCGACATCAAGTGCGCCCGCCGGTCACCTTCCAGGTCTGGCCGGGCGCCGACCGCCAGGACCCCGTCGGAGCTTCAGGAGATCGGCTTCTGCGGCTCGGGCACGGTGACGGGTGCCTGCCGAGTCGGGCGATCTGCTTCCCGAGCGTCGCGGTGGAAGAGATCTGGTGCGCCATCAGCGTGCGCGCGGTGGACGGCAGCTTCATCCGCGCCGAGACCAGCGACCTGCTCTTCGCGGCGCTGGAGGAACACCTGGCCCCAGTCGAGCTCGAGCCGCGGACGGGCCATGGCGAACCCCCTGGGAGATGGCAGTGTTGGGCCTGGTCGTCGACCACCCTTCCCCGCGGTTGCTGCTACCGAACCGCAGGCAGGGAGGCGGTTCGCCTGGCCCGCGCTGCCCTGCTTGCCGACCCGCCAGCGCAGAACGTTCGCCTGCTGCAACTGCGGGAGAGTGGGTTCCGCGCGGAAAGCGTCCCGATGCGGAGTCCGTCAGGACGTTGATCGGTCATCCGTCTGCAGCCGTCGTGCTTGCGGCGGACGCTTCCTCGGCGCGATGCCCGCCACGGTGCAGCCCCCGCTGGGCCCGAGGAGACCCGTTGCTGGTTGCGCCGATGGCCTCCGCGCGGGCGGGCTCGCGCTGGTCGACGGGGCCATCGCGACCCCGGCTGACCACGGCGGTGGCCCCGTACGATTGCTTGAGCCCGCCGCTCGTCTGCTTGAGCCCGCCGCTCGTCGCCCGTCCACGCCGGGCCGAGCGGCGGGCACTGGTCAACAGAAGGCTAAGACCGAAGACGCCGACCGCGCCCACCACGATCCCGTAGAGGAACAGGGTGCCGGTACTGCCGGTCACGTGGTAGCCGAGCACCGAGAACCCGTGGATCAGCGCGTGGGTGGCGCCGGTGTTGCCGAGCACGCCAGCCACCGCGACGATCACTGCCGCGACAAGAAGGAGGAGACCAAGGATCAGGATCATGACATGCACTCCGTCAGCATCATCGGGTTACTCTTCGCACCTGAGGCCGGGTAGCTGGCCCCAGCCAAGCTGAAGAATCTTGACGAGCATCGCAGGCGGGTGCCGGACGACCAGTTGGTCATCGGGTCCCCGGTTTGCAGCAGCGGCAACGAGCACTCGGGCCCCGGCGCTGTCGATGAAATCGACGTCTGCGAGATCAAGCTGCGCCTCGCCTGGCGAGATGACCGTGCCGCCCACGGGGTTCGTCACGGCCTCCACCACCGTCGCGAACAGGTGGTGGGTGGCGATGTCGATCTCGCCGTGCACCGCCACGACACCCCGCCGTCTGTCCGTCCACATCCGTGGTGACCGGCGCGGTAGCTTGGCGGCGTCTTCAGCCACCCGAAGACGTCCTGCTGCAGGGCGCCGAACGTCTTGACAGCCAACAGACATCGTCGCGGTGACCTGCTCGACCTCGGCGCTCATGGCAGTCCTCCTGGTGGTGCTGGTACGTCACCAGGGTCTGGAGCGACGCGACATCGTCGAGTTGGACGGATACCTCTCCTCAGTCTACCTCGCGCATCGCTCGGGCGCACGCGGCCACTGCACACCGGCATGTCGGCGATGACGAGGAGCCCCGCGTGGCGCGCCGCTGGGCCACGCGGTGCCGTCAGCCGAGGCGGTCCGCTCTCGTGCGCGCGCAGCAGGGGGCCCTCCGACCGGCCTCTCGCCGGGACCAGGACAGCCGCCCACCGCACACCGGGGGCGTTGGTCGCCGGCGCCGGGACGGCGATCCCACACGACGGCCCAGTTGGCATGCTGGGTCGAGGGAGTAGGATGTCTGTGTCCGGCTGCCGCCGGGGTGCGCTGAACCCGGTCCTCGTTGAGCGTCTCGCCTTTGGATCAGGAGACGACCGATGGCTCACCGGCTCTCAGCCCCGAGCAGACCAGCCAGCCGAGGCCGCTGCCCATGAGCGGCGAGCGGCTGCTTCGGATCCTGGCGCTCGTGTCGGCCTCAGGAGCGGTCGGGGAGGCCCCACCCTTGTGTCAGGTTGCTGCCCAGGCCACCGGGATGAGCGGGGCGGGGATCATGGTCTTCGACGGATACCTCCCTCGCGGGTCGGTGTGCACGACTGACTCGCTGTCCGCCCTCATCGAAGACCTCCAGTACACCCTGGGCGAGGGTCCCTCCGTCGACGCCCACACCCTCGGGGAGCCCGTCTCCGAGGCTGACCTGGCCGCGCCGGCGGCACCGCGCTGGCCGGCCTTCGGGCCACCGGCGGTCGCCAACGGCGCCCGAGCGGTGTTCGGGTTCCCAGTCCGCATCGGCGCCATACGGATCGGCGCCCTCAACCTCTACCGGGACCGGCCCGGGGGGCTCAGCGGCGACCAGCACGCCGACGCCCTTGTCATGGCCGACGTCGCCGCCCGGGCTGTCCTCTCCATCCAAGCCGATGCCCCGCCCGGCACCCTCTCCGCCGAGCTCGAAGCCGGAGCCGACTTCCACTTCGTCGTCCACCAAGCCGCTGGGATGGTCTCGGTCCAGCTCGACATCAGCGTGGCCGAAGCGCTCCTGCGGCTCCGAGCCCGCTCCTTCGCCACCGAGACGCCCCTCACCGAGGTCGCCCAAGACGTCGTCGACCGGCGGTTACGCTTCGCCGATCCCTCCGCCCCCCGCGACCCGTGACGCCACGAACCGAGCCGTGTGCTCAAATCTGACCCTGACAGCCCGTTCGCCGCTCCGGCACGCCCAGACCCCGCGCCGCTGGTGAGCCCATCCGACTGGACGGTGGCGTGATCCCCACACACGCGGCCCTGGTCCGCGCTCTCGTCGACCTCGTCGACAGCCTCGTCGCCGACTTCGACATCGTCGACCTGCTCACCCTGCTCTCCGACCGCTGCGTCGAAGCCCTCGACGTGGCCGCCGCTGGGGTCATGATCGCCACCCCAGCCGGACACCTACAAGTCGTCGCGTCCTCGAGCGACGCCATGCGCACCCTCGAGCTCTTCCAGCTGCAGTCCGACCAAGGCCCCTGCGTCGACGCCTACCGGAGCGGCAAGCCCGTCGTCAACCAGGACCTCCGAGCCAACGTCGGGAGATGGCCGAGCTTCACGCCCCACGCCATCGCCGCCGGGTTCCGCTCCACCCACTCGCTGCCCATGCGCCTCCAGGGCCAGATCATCGGTGCGCTCAACCTCTTTCGCGTCGACAACGGCACCCTCGAGCCCGACGACGTGGCCGCCGCCCAAGCCCTCGCCGATGTCGCCACCGTCGCCATCGTCCAGAACCGGGCCACTGCGGATGCCCAAGCGCTCAACAATCAGCTGAACCACGCGTTGAACAGCAGGGTCATCATCGAACAAGCCAAAGGCAAGATCAGCGAAGCCGCCCACCTCGACATGGACCAGGCCTTCCAACGCCTCCGCCACCACGCCCGCAACCACAACCTCCGCCTCACCGACCTCGCCCACGCCATCGCCGCCGGCACCGTCAGACCAGGATCACTCGACCCCCTCCCCCCACCGCGCCCTCGCCGCTAGCGCATCCTGGCCGTCCGGGCCGGCGCTGAGCCCTTCTCCATCCTCCAGGCGCGAGCGCGCCGGCTTGACCGGCGTCGCCGCCGTCGCCGTCCAGCCGTCAGGGCGCGAGCCGCACCGCCCGACGGTCTGGTTGAGCATCCACGGCATCCGTGGTGGGGGCGGTCGCCGAAGCTGGCCGAAGCTGATGGTGCCGGTGCCTTGCTTCACGCCGCCTTCAACGAAGTGGCGGGCTTCACGCCGCCTTCAACGAGGTGGCGGCTGATCCGTCATCGAGCCGACACCGCGTCGGCCCGGTGGTTCAGGCTTGGTCTTGGGGGATCGGCTCCCACCATTGGCACCACCAGTTGGCACCGACCAGGATCCGAAGCTTCGGGTGCCAGCAGTAGGAGAGGTCCTGGGACGGGTCCAGGTAGTACCGGCATCCCTCGCACCTCTCGTCGCCCGACGGATGACCTCGCAGCACGTTGTTCTGCGCCATCTGACCGAGCTCGACGGCCAGCCTCTCATCGATCTCTTTCGGCTCGGGCTCCGGGATCTGGTAGTCGGACATGCAAGAACCGTACCCGTGGGAACACAGGCTCGTCGGGCTCACCGAACCCAGGATCGGTCACCGGCCGCGTGGCGCCGGTCGGTCGGCCGGGCGTGGTCAGCACCGAGCCGTCTCCCACGCCTGGCGCAGCCCGGCCAGGTGCACCAGGCGTCGGCTCGGTGCAGCCCGGCCAGGTGCACCAGGCGTCGATAGCGTCGGCTCGGTGCAGCCGGCTTCCGTCATTATCACCGTCACCGTGGCCGCCTCCCCCGGGCGGGTCTGGCACGCCCTCGTCACCCCGGCCGAGGTGGCCCAGTGGGACGGCGCCCGGCCCCGGCAGGTGCCCGACGGCTACCCGACGCCGGGCCAACATGCCCGATGGGCCATCCGGCTCGGCGCCTGGCCGGTGACCCTGCACGACCGGATCCGGGCCGTGGAGCCGCCGAGCCGTCTCGCCTCGACCATCACCATCGGCGTGATCCACGTCGACGAGGAGTACCGGCTCGCCGCCGACGGCTCCGGCACCCGCCTGATGCTGGTCGACCGGGTGTCGTCACCGGTGCCCGGTGCCGCCTGGCTGGCCGCCCGGTGGGTCCGGCGGACGGCGGCGGCGGGGCTGGCCCGCCTGGCGGAGCTGTGCGAAGCCGACGGGCCGGCGCCAGGGGCCTCGCTCGACGGGCCTTGACAGGCACGGGCCTTGGTAGGGTTGCTGGTCTTCGCCGCGGTGCCTCGGCGCCGCCGAGCCCAGGCGAGAGGGCGGCAGATGGCGCAGCACCGAGGGGGCAGGGTCCGACATCGCCGGGTTGCCGCCCTGGCCGGTGCGGCGATGCTGGCGGCGGCCCTGTCCGGCTGCAGCGGCCCCAGCCCGCCGGCGCCGGCCGGCGGATCGCCCTCGGTGCGCATCAGCCCCACCTCGGCCACCTTCGCCGACGCCGGTGGCCGGCTGGTGCTGCACCGATCCCCGATGTCGATCACCGTCGAGGATCGAGCCGGCACCGCCGTGTTGCGCGATGGTGTGGCCCCAGCCGGGGCGCCGGCACCCCTGGCCCCCGTCGACGATCCCAAGAACCCGGGGATGCCCAACCCAGCCGCGGTCCCGTCGTACGCGCCGCTGGCCTTCCTGGTCGGGACCCAGACCATCACCCAGTACACCGGCGGGTTCTTCGCCGGGGACCTGAAGAGCGCTTCCCTCGCCGGCACCCAGTACGCGGCGACCGCCGTCGCCTCGGTCAGCCGGCGGGGCCAGACGCTGGTGGCCCGGCTCCACACCAACGATCCGTCGGGACGCCAGCTGATCCTCACCGTCGGGGCCGCGGCAGGCGATCAGGCGCTGGCCGTGTCGGTCACCGCCTCCCCCGCCTCCGGGGTGGTCATGATGGGCGACTCGTTCGGGTCGAGCCCGTCGGAGAGCTTCTTCGGCTTCGGCGGCCTCCACGACGGCCTCGACCAGCACGGCCAGCTGGTCGACGCCTGGGTGGAAGAGGAGAACGTCAACGGGTCGAGCGCTCCGGGCCACGGCGGCGGCGGCCGCAGCCTCTACCCCAACGGCCCCACCGCCGCCTACGACCCCCAGGCCGAGCTCGTCTCCTCCCACGACTACGGGTTCCTGGTCACCGATCCGACCCTCACCCGCTTCCGCCTCGACACCGACCGGCCCGACGCCTGGAACGTCCGCACCTCGGGCTCGTCGTTCGACTACGTGGTGGCGCCGGGCAGCCCCACCCGCGACATCGCCACCTTGACCTCGATCAGCGGACGCCAGCCCGCCCCGCCCCGGTGGGCGCTGGGCCCGCAGATGGACCGGCTCCTGGCCCACTCGGCCACCGCCGTCGCCCAGTACCCCGCCGAGCTGGCCAGCGACCTGGCCCACATCGTCGAGGACCACCTGCCCCTGACCGCCTACCGGATCGAAGGGTGGGCCGACCCGGCCAGCACCGGGGGGCTGAACCTGCCGGCGGCCACCCCCCCGTCGGTGCTCAGCGCCACCATCGCCGCACTGCACAAGCTCGGCATCCACCCGCTGGTCTACCTGCGGCCCTGGGTGAACCCGACCAGCACCGCCGTCGCCGACCATCTGGTCGCCACCACCGCCAGCGGAGCGCCGGCCTACATCACCGGTACCTCCGGACAGAAGATCGCCCTGCTCGACTTCACCAACCCGACCGCGGTGCGCTGGTGGGACGCCCAGGTCGACCACGTCCTCGACCTGGGCGCCGACGGGTTCATGCTCGACTTCGGGGAGCAGGTGCTGACCACCATGCACTTCGCCGACGGCGAGAGCGGCGCCACCATGCACAACCGCTACCAGACGCTGGTGGACCGGGCCACCCGGGCGGCACTGACCGCCTACCAGCAGCACCACCCGGGGCGGAGCGCGTGGTTCTACACCCGGGCGGGGTTCTCGGGGACGCCGGGCTCCGCCGCCTACGCCGGCGGCAACTTCCCCGGCGACGAGGAGACCTCGTGGACCCACTCGTCGGGGCTGGCCTCGCTGACCTCCGACATGGTGAACCGGGCGCTGTTCGGCGCCTACGGCTACGGCACCGACATCGGCGGCTACCTCGACCTGTTCACCCCGGCCACCACCGCCGAGCTGTTCGACCGGTGGGCGGAGTGGGCGGCGCTGAGCCCCGTGTTCCGCCTGCACGGCTCGGCGCTGGCCGGCACCCACACCCCCTGGTCCTACGGCAAGGCCACCTTGGCCCTCTACGAGCAGCTGTCGAAGCTCCACGAGAAGGCCGCCGGCACCATCGAGTCGCTGTGGCGCCAGGCCGACCGCACCGGGATGCCGCCGACCCGGCCCATGTGGCTGTCGGATCCGCACAGCCGCGCCGCCCGGGCCGCCGACCAGCAGTGGCTGCTCGGCGCCGACGTGCTCGTGGCGCCGGTGGTAACCCAGGGGGCGACCAGCCGCTCGGTGTTCTTCCCCAGCGGCTGCTGGGCCCCCCAAGACGGGCTGGGCTCGACGGTGCACGGCCCGGCGGTGCAGACCGTGCCGGCGCCGCTCACCACCTTGCCCTACTGGTTCCGCTGCGGCACCCACCCGTTCTGACCTACATCCCCGAGTAGCGGGCTGAGCAGCTCCGGAGCGGGCGGTCGGACCACCTCCGGTGCCTTCGTGCTGCCGCTATGCGGTCGCGAAGTGGTGC
>JAJZNB010000136.1 GCA_021848085.1 Actinomycetes bacterium | reverse complement strand
TCGCGCGCCGCGAGCTCGTGCGGGCGCTCGAGCGGCTCGAGGAGGAATCGCTCGAGCAGTTCCTCGACGAGCCCGCCGCTCCCACCTACTGATGTACCGGTCGGCCTGGTCGCCCGGTCGGGTCCGGGCCCCGGCCGAAGCCCGGGCCGGCCCGCGGAGCCGGTCAGCCCGCCGGTGTGGTGGAGCCGCCGGTGGCGGCCGAGCTGCCCGTCTGGGCCGAGCCCGAGGCGGCCCCGCCGGCGATGCCGCCGGTGCCGCTGGGCGACAGGTTGGTGACGTCGGCCACCTTCCATCCCGACCCGGTGTGGGTCAGGTCGAGCTGCAGGTAGAGCACGTCGGTGCTGGGGGCTGCCGCTTTGCGGTTGGCGTAGGTCTGGTCGACGATCGCCACCACCGTCGCCTTCCCGCCGGCCACGCTGCCGATCCCCAACGTGCGGATCTGGCCCTGGGACTCGGCCTGGTTCGACTCGAGCTGCTGGCGGATGGTGCCGCCGAAGAACTGCTTCAGCTGCGTGGCGAAGCTCCCGGTGGAGGCGGCCTCCATGTCGTTGATGCGGGCGTCGAGGGTGGTTGGGGTGAGGTTGGTCAGGTTGAGCACCACGCTGCGCGCCACGCGCTCCGCCTGGGCCTGGTTGCCCAAGGTGGACGAGTCGTTGTTCCACAGCACGGCGAACACGGCGGTCAGGACCGCGAGGGCCACCGTTGCCACCGCCAACCATCGGGCCCCGGTGCTGGCCAGCAGCTTCGGCTGTCCGGCCGGGCGCAGCGACCCGCCGCGGTTCCCGACGGCGGTGGCGGCAGCCCCGCCATCCGCGGCCATGGCCGCGCCTTCCGTTGGCGCAGCTTCGGTCGCCATGGGCTCTTCGGCCGCCGCGACGTCGGTGCCGGCGCCGGCCAACGCGTCGCGTGCCTTCGCGGTGGCGCCGCCGGCGCTTTCGCCTCGACGCCCGGCGCGGCGGATCCGTCCCGGGCGCCCCCCTGATCCGACGACGGCCACCGCCTCTGGCTGCCCCCCGTTCTCGGTCATCATGTCCTCCGTTGCTGTTGTCGGATGGTGGCACGCACGGCGCGGGCCGATCGTGTCGTCCGGCGCCGGCCCAGCATGGCCAACACCAGCATGCAACCCACCGCCACCGCAACCAGCGGTCCGGTCGGCGTCGCCGCCGGATCCAGGCGGGCGGCGGTCGGCGAGCTGCCGGCGGCGGAACCAGGACCACCGGAGCTGGAGCCGCCGGGGACGTAGGCCTGCGCGGTGGTGGGCCTCACCACGTGCGCGTGCGGTCCCACCGGGGTGAACCCGGCCTGGAGCCCCGGACCCACCCCGGCTCCGAACGGGGTGATGCAGCCAGCCCCGGGCTTCACCGCCGGCAACCTCGTCGGCTGGGGATAGGCGATGGCCGACGGCTGCGCCGGCGGGATCAGCAGCCGGGTACGGAACCACAGCTGGTTGGTGCGGTTGGTGTCACCGGCGGTGAGCGCCTTGGCTGGGCCGTCGACGGCGACCTGGCCGACGGCGCCGAAGAACAGCGGGTTGGTGATCAGCGAGGTGTTCAGGTTGCCCAGGTTCGGGCTGCTGGCCAGGTTTGCCGAGGTGGCGGCGAGATCGTGCACCAGGCACCCCAGGTTGGGGCGGCTCTGGATGACCAGCGCGTTGAGCAGCTGCGACACGCTGTCACCTTGTTGGAGCAGGTTCACCAGGTCGGTCCGGTGGGTGGCGAACACCTGGGCGAGCACGGCGGTGTTGGCCAGGTCCTGCCGGAGCTGGCGGCCACTGGCGGCAAAGGTGTTGAGCACCGGCGGAGCGTTCTGCAGCAACGCTTCGAACTGGTGCTGGAAGGCCAGGAACTCCTCGCTGAACAGGGCGCTGGCCTCGTTGATGGTCTGCAGATCGGTCGCCCGGCCGTTGACGGCCAGCGCCGCCTGGTGGAGGAGGTTGTTCAGGTCGCCCGGGGGGATCGCCTGCAGCAAGGTGGTGGCTTCTTGGACCAGCTTGCCGACGTTGGCCGGCACCGGGTCGGGTGCGGCGGGGATGACGGCGCCGTCGGTCAGGGTCCGGTCGGCGGCCAAGGCGCTGGGAGACGCTCCCGGTGGGGGGACCAGCTCCACCTCCTGCTCGCCGAGCGCGTTGGCCACGATGACCTTCGCTTGGACCCCGGCGGGGACCGCTTTGCCCGGATCGAGGTGGATCGTCACCTTGGCGCCGCGAGGGACCAGCGACACCGATGCGACCGAGCCGACCTGCACCCCGTCGAGGGTCACCACGAAGTTGGGGGCGAGCCCCGAGGCGGTCGGCAGCACCGTGGACACGGTGGTTCCGTGCTGCAACGGGTTGCCGAGCAGGTCGACGAAGCCGTAGGCGATCAGGGCGGCGGACACCACCGCGAAGGCGACCAGGTTGGCGACGATGCGCTTGGTGATCATCCGCCGCTTCCCGACGGGTTGCAGGTGTTTGAGGGGCTGTTGCCAGCGCCGCCGTTGGGGACGCCGCAGACGATGATGTCGCTGAGGATCTGGGAGTAGTTGTTGATGACGCCGTGTGACAGGTTGAAGTTGTTCAGAGGCAGCTCCCGCAAGATGGTGGCCAGGTCCTGCTGGTGGAGGGCCAGCTGGTGGGCGACGGCGCTCAAGGCGTTGATCTGCTCTTCGCTCTGGGGAAGGCCGTTCACCAAGATGCTGTGACCCTGAGCGGAGACGTTGTCGAGGGCTTGGAGCAGCCCGATGAGCTGGTTCGACTGCTGGGCCAGGACCGAGGTGGCGTTGGCCAGGTTGGCGACCGACTGGGCGTTGGCCTGGGCGGCGGGCGCCAGGGTGGAGCTGAACTGGTCGATCTGACCGATCAGCGTCTTGATCTCGCTGTCGCGGCTGGCGTAACCGCCGAGCACGGTGTTGAAGTTGCGGAGCAGGGAGCGCAGGTTGCCGGACTGGCCGGCGAACCCGACGGCGCTGTTGTCGATCAGCCTGGCCAGCTGGGCGGCGTTGACGGCGCCGAACACCTGGGCGCCGGACTGCACGAACTGCTGGATGCCGCCGACGACCTGGGTGTGGTCGATGGTGGAGCCGTTCGCCAGCAGCGGCCCGTGGGCGCCACCGGGGGGGATCACCAGCGCGACGTAGCGCTGTCCGAGGATGGTGGTCCGCTTCAGCTGCGCTTCCACGTCGGCTGGGACGTGGGCGCCGCGGCGGATCGCCATGGTCACCTTGGCCTGTGCGCCGTCGACGGCGATGCCGGTGACACTGCCGACCGTGATGTCCGCCAGCTGCACCGGAGCTCCTCCGACGAGGTCTTTCACGTCGGAGAAGACGGCTGTGGTGCGGATGGTGGCCGCCCCGCCGCCGAACATGCACCCGCTCAGCGCGAGGGATCCGACGGCGACGAGCGCCGCCGCCACCCCGGCCCCACGGCCCCGGCGCGTCCTGCTGCCGCGCCGTCGCGAGGCGAGCGCTCGGATGGGGCTGCTCCTCGCCGGCGGCCGCATCAGAACAGGCTCCCGATGGCGTGAACCGCCCCGAACAGCCCGTTGAGCAGGCCTCCCAACCCGCCGCTGGTCGTGGTGGTGGTCGAGGTGGTGGTGGTGGTGGTGCTTTGTGGCGGGGCCGGATGCAACGTGACCGGGGTGCCGAGCGACGACCCGCTCGGAGCGGGGCGTGAGCCGCTCAGCGACGAAGCTGGCACGTGGCTCAGCTGCTGCTGCTGGGCGGCGGTGACGCCGGGGATCTGGCTCAGCCCCTTGGCCAGGAGGCTCTGGGGAGATGGTCCCGCCAGGTTGCTGCCGTTGGCGTCGAGGATCGACGGGATGAGATTGAACAGCGGGTCGAAGAAGCCCGACGCCGGGTTGCCACAGGTGGCGAGGGTGCTCTTCTGCGCCTGGGTGAGGCCCTGGCTGTGGTTGGCCAGGATCCGCCGGCAGATGCCGGCCAGGCGGTCGCGCACCAGCCCGGCGACCACGGCGCTCGTGGTGCCGGGGGGAAGCTGGTTGTTGAGGTCGAGCCAGTGGTAGAGCGGGTCGTAGGCCCGGCCGGCGGCGGCGAACAGCGCGACCGACGAAGACAGGCCCTGGTCGACCGAGGGCAGGTTCCGGTCTATGGTACGGCCGACCTGGGTGATGGTTCCGATGTCCTGCTCGATGGGTGCCAGGTTGGGGGCGAGCAGCTGGGCCAGCTGCTGGCTGGCGACGGCCAGCTCCTTGATGGAGTTGCCGAGGGGGCCGGCGTTGGCGCTCAGCACGCTCGACACGGTGTCGTAGTTCTGCAGCAGGGCGGTGATGGTGGCGGTGTGCTGGCGCAGCACCCCGGTGATCTGGGCGAGGGATCCGTTCAGGCGTCCCAGGGCGTTGCCCTTGGTGGCGAGCAGCTGCAGGGTGGCCGCTCCCTGGTGGATGAGGGCGTTGAGCGCTTTCCCTTGGCCTTGGAGATCCTGGGAGAGGTTGGTGACGACTCCGCCGACGGTCTGCGGGTTGATCTGGCCGAGGTAGCTCTGCAGGTCGTGCAGGACCTGATCGGTGCTGATCGGCACCGATGTCCGAGCGAGGGGGATGACGGCGTGGTCGGGAAGCTTCGGGCCGCCGCTGTAGCCCGGGGCGAGCTCGATGGACGGCTCACCGAGCAGCTGCGGGGTGGTGAGCGAGGCGTGGACACCGGCCGGCAGGCTGCGGCCCGCGGCAACCGACATGGTCACCACCACCTGGTTGGCGCTCGGCCGCACCTTCGTGACCGTTCCGACGGGGACGCCGAGGATGTCGACCGCGTTGCCCGGGAACAGCCCTTCGGCGCTGGAGAACACCGCGGTGATCGTCGCAGGTGGCTGGCCACCGAGGCACGCCGACAGGACCGTGGACGAGAGAGCCATGGCCGCGGCGGCGGTCAGGATCTGGCGCAGCCGCCTGCGACCCTGCCGGCTGCGGCTCTGTGGGCGATGGCGCAGCCGGCGGAGCAGGTCGGCGTGCCGCAACCCGCTGGCGGCGCCGGTGGTCGCGGTCGTGCCGGCGGTCGCGGTCGTGCCGGCGGTGCCGGCGGTGCCGGCGGTGCCGGGCGTGAGGGTGGAGACAGGCGATGTGGACATCGTCAACCTCCCAGCAGCCCGCCGAGGAGCTGTTGCACGGAGTTGGGAGTGGATGTGGTGGTGTCGGGCGTCGACCCTGGGGTGGCCCCGGCGGAGGAGGTCGAGCCCGACCGGCCACCGGCCGGGTTCGCCTGGGTGGGGCTGGTGCTCCCCGAGGGCTGGGCGGCGGTACCCGGCAGGGGCCCGGTCTGCTGGTCGCACGGCAGCGGGTCGGGGCCGAACACGACGTTGAGGGCCTGGTCGAGGGCGCCGCACGGGCCGAGCACCCCGTAGCCGCCGGCCGTGCCGACCAGGTTGGTGTAGATGTTGGCCCACGTGTTGGGGGCGTTGTTCGGCCCGGAGTAGCCGACCGAGGCGAAGCCTTTGACGGCCGCGGCCAGGTAGGAGACGCCCTGGGCCAGGTCCTCCTGGTGCTTGGCCACCACGGCCAGCACCGAGTGCAGGTTGGCCAGCAGAGCCTGGAGCTTCGGCTGGTTCTGGCCGACCAGGCTGGCGGTCTGGGTGGCGAAGTTGTCGGTCTGCTGGATGAGCCGGGTGAGCTGGCTGCTGTGGGCGGCGAGGCCCTGCACCACCAGCGACAGGTTGTCGATGACGCCGGCCAGCTGCTGGTCGCGCTGGGCGACGGTGGAGGCGAGGGTGTTGGCGGCGTCGATGAGCTGGCTGACCTCGCGGCTGCGCTGGTCGACCACGCCGGTGAACTTGTCGAGCCCGTTGATGATGGTCGCCACCTGAGCCTGCTTGCCACGGCTGATCTTCTCGATGGAGGTGAGCAGCTGGTTGAACGCCCGGACGTCGCTCTTCTGCAGCAGGTTGCCGCCGACGTTCTGCACGTTCTGGAACTCGACGGGCACCGTGGTGTCGGTGATGGTGGCACCCGCCCGCAGCGGATGGCGCCAGCCCGACAGGGGGTGAAGTGCCACGTCGAGCACGCCGAGGACGGTCTGGACCTGGATGGCCGCCGAGGTCCGCTGGGGGAGGACCACACCGTGGTTGATGGCGAGGTCGACGACGACATGGTTGCCGGCGAGATGGACGGCGCTGACGGTGCCGACCTGCACGCCGGCCACGGTGACCTTGGCGCTCTTGCCGATGCCGGCGGTGTCGGCGAAGTCGGCGTGGACGGTGTAGGACGGGGTGAACACCGATTTGTTCAGGACCAGCACGCCGAGGACCAGGGCGACGACGACGGTGATGGCGACGGCACCGATGAGCAGCGGGTTGCGTTCGGTGAAGGCTTTCACGACCCGCCTCCCGAACCCCCGCCGGTGCCGGCGACCATGTCCAAGATGCCGGCCACCGCGTTGACTCCGCTCGGGGCGCTGGCCCCGCTCGACGGCACGCCGAGCCCGCCGAGTGGGGAGCTCGACCCCGCCGGCCCCGGCGGAGAGGAGCCCGGCGGCGCCGAGCCACCGAAGCCGGTGCCCGACGGGGCGTTGGTCGGCTGGTAATAGCTGCAGCTCGTCTCGCCGGCCAGACACGAGTAGACGGCCTGGACCTGGAACCATTGGCCATACGAGGACATCTCGGTGTACGGGGCGAGCCCGGCGCCGAGGGTGGACAGACCCTGGCTCAGCTGGGTCTCGTGGGCCTGGATGGTGGAGGCGACGGCCTGCAGGTCGTTGATGGCGCTCGTCAGGTTGTTGTGGGTGCTGCCTTCCAAGGTGGCCAGCTCCCCCGACACCTGACCCAGGTTGGCGACGGTCTGGTCGAGCAGCGTGTTGTGCTGAGCGAGGGTGGCGGCGAGCGTCTGCAGGTTCCCCACCGCTTGGCCCAGGCTGCTGCTGCGCGACGCCAGGGCGCTGAACACCTGGTTGAGCGAGCCGATCACCTGGCCGACCTGGGTGTCGACCGAGCCGATCGTGTGGGAGACGCGGGCGGCGTTGTTGATGAGCGCGTCGACCTGGCTGGTGTTGCCCTGCAGGGCTTGGGCGAACGCCACGACCACCTGGTTGGCCTGCTGGGGGTGGATGGCGCTGAGCAGCGGGCCGAGCGCGTTGAGGAGCTGGCCGACGTTGGCGGTCGAGACCTCCTGCGACATCGGCAGGGTGCCGCCTGGAGGCAACCGGCGGCCGCCACGGGACGGATAGAGATAGAGGTACTGCTGACCGAGGACGTTGTGCCACTGCAGGCCGACGCGGGTGGCGGTGCTCAGGTGGTAGCGGTTGTCGACCGAGAAGTGCACCAGGGCGTGACCCCGCTGGACCCCGATGCTGTCGACCTGCCCCACCTTGACCCCGGCGATCTTCACCGAGTTGCCGGGCTGCAGGCCGGTCACGTCGGAGAGCTGGGCGGCGTACTCGGTTCGGTGGGCGAAGAACGTGATGTGGCCGATCTTGGCGGCGAGGACGGCGAGGACCAGCAGGCAGACGACGGCGAACGCTGCCACCTTCACGGTGGTGGGGCGCAGCAGGCCGCTGCGCTTCACCCCGGTGGTGAACCGTTCGAGCAGGCGGGCGGGCGACCTCATCCGAGGAGACCTCCGAGGATCTGCGAGACCGGGTTGGAGCTGGTCGGAGCCGGAGGCGTCTGGGGAGCGCCCAGCTGCTGGTAGAGGCTGGTGGACAGCTGGCGGGCGGCGTTGGCGGTGGAGCTCGACGCGGACCCCGATGCCGGAGCGCTGGGTGTGGAGGCCGGCGCGGTGCTGCGCTGGGCGGCGTCGAAGGCGGCGATCTGGCTGCTGCAGTTCAGCGGAGTGCCGGCACCGGTGAGCGCCTGCTGCAGCGGAGCGAGGAACGACAACCCTGGCTGGTTGGGGGCGATCAGGCTGCACACCAGCTGGTTGATGTTCTTGAACAGGACAAAGACCTGGAAGTAGGCGAAGATCGATCCGTTGGGCAGCGTCTCGTGGGCGTCGAACGGCGCTCCGAACTTGGTCAGGTAGACGGCCAGACCGGCGATGAGCTGGCCCAGGGACTGCTGGTCGGCGATGACCACCCGGGCCACGTTGTCGCCCGAGCTCAGCAGGGTCATGAAGTCGGGGTGGTAGGCGGCGAGGAATTCCGCCAGGTTCTGGGCGAACGGGGCCAGGTTGCGCAGGAGCGCCGCGTATTGGGCGGCATGCTGGGAGAAGGCCGGCAGCGCCACGTTGTTGGCGGCGGCGATGGCGTTGAGGGAGGTGGCGGTGGGCGTGAGCGCGCTCTGGAACGCCGTGAACGAGTCGAGGGCGGACAGCTGGGCCGGCAGGGTGCGGTCGAGGAGGGCGGCGAGGCGGGCTCCCTCGGCGATGCTGCGGGCGATGGTCGGGCCCTGGCCCGACACGGCCTGGGCCAGGTTGGCGATGATCGTCTCGAGGTCACCGGCATGGATCTGCTTGAGCAGCGGGTCGGCGGCGGCGAAGAGCTGGCCCAGGGCTGAGGAGACAGCGGTGTGGGCGATGGTTGCCCCCGGCCGCAGGCGAGGGACGTTGCCGCCGCTCGGGAAGGTGAGGTTCACCTGGTCGGCGCCGAAGACGTTGATCGGTTCGATGGTGGCAGTGGCGTCGGTCGGCACGTGGAAGCTGGGGTCGATGCCCATGGTGACCCGGGCCCGCCCTCCGACGAGGGCGATGCTCGTCACCCGGCCGACCTGCACCCCACGGTGGACCACCTCGGAGCTCGGCTCGAGGCCCTCTCCGGCGCGGGTGAAGATGCCGCTGAGCTGGTACTGGCCGTTGAAAGCTCCGTTGGACCACTTGACGGCCACCGTCACCCCTGCGACCACCACCGCGGTGACCACCACCACGGTGAGGGCCCGAAGCCACCTGGGGCTCTTGCGGCGGGCGGGCCGGGTG
>JAJZNB010000231.1 GCA_021848085.1 Actinomycetes bacterium | reverse complement strand
GCCCGCCGGGCGACGCTGCGGACGGCGGCGGCCGACGGCCTGACGACCCTGGCCCGCCGGGCGGCGGCTTCGGGCAGCTGCCGCCGGCCGCTACAGGTGGCCGGCGGCGCCGCCGGCGCCGTGCTGGTGGTGGTGCTGGTGACGGCGCTGGTGGCGCCGGGCGCTCCGACCCGCACCGGGGCGGACCCCACCTCGGCCCGGCGGCCGAGCCCGCTGACCTCGACCTCGACCTCGACGCGGATCACATCGGGCGTGGCACTCGACCGGCTGGTGGCAGCCCTGCGCCAGGCCGGGCGGGCCGGCCAGCTGCCGGAGGCGCAGGTGACGTTGGCCGTCGCCGCCGCCCGGCGCGCCGCCTACGACGTCGGGGTGCACCGGCCGGCGGCGGCCAACCGGGCCCTCGGCGGCGTCGACGCCGTCGCCGTGGCGGCCCGCCGGGCCGGCACCGTGCCCCCCGGCGCGCCGGTCGTCGCCGATCTGGCCGCCTTGGCCCGCGCCCTCGGGTTGAGCCGGCTGCTGGCGGCACCCGAACCGACGCCGACCTCCACCACCACGACCTCCACCACCGTGGCCCCGGCCGCCGAGCCCCCGGCGCCGGTGACGGTGCCACCGGCGGCACCGGCGGCACCGGCGGTACCGGCGAGGCACGGTCCGGAGCCGCCCGGCCGTGGCGACGCACCTGCCGGCGCCCTCTTCGCCGGCGGGCCGAGGGGCGGACCCGGACCCGAGGGCGCCAGCGCCGGCAAGTTCGCCAAGCACTGAGCGCCGGCCGCGCCCCGCGCAGAGACGCGCCGCCCGCGCCCGCGCAGCCCGGCGGGCCGGGTCAGCCCGGGTCGACGACGCGGAACGCCTCGGCCAGGCGCCCGGCGGGCAGCCCGGCAGCGCGGGCGTTGGCGGCCATCCAGGTGCGTAGGATGGCGTCGAGATCGAGGTCGGTGACCTGGCTGGCGTGGGAGGCCAGCGCGGCCAGCTTGCGGTCGAAGACGTCGGTGCAGTCGACGAAGCGGTTGGCCAGCGACGAGCCGACCAGCCACAGCTGCTGCACCACGTGGGGCTCGAGCCCGTCGTCGAGCAGCTCGGGGTGGGCGAACGGGTTGCGGGCGTCGGGGTAGACGGCGCAGACCGTCGCCTCCCCGGCGGCCCGGTGGTCGGGATGGGCGGCAGCCATCCGGTCCCAGTTGTGCTCGGGGCTCTGGGTGACCACCCGCTGGGGGCGGACCTGGCGGATGACCCGGCTGATGTCGCGGCGCAGCTCCAGGTTGGGAACGAGCCGGCCGTCGGGATGGCCGAGGAAGATCACCTCGTGCACGCCGACGGCGGCCGCCGCGGCCCGCTGCTCACGCTGGCGCAGGCGGGCCATGTCGCGCCGGCTCATCGAGCGGTCGGAACCTCCGGCGTCGCCGTCGGTGCAGATGCAGTAGGTGACGTGCATCCCGGCCGCCACCCAGGTGGCCACCGAGCCGGCCACGCCGAAGTCGACGTCGTCGGGATGGGCGGTGACGACCAGCACCCGCTCCACCCCGTCGTCGGCGGAGGGATGGTGCACCGGCAGGGGCGGCTCCACCAGGTCCGGGCCGTGGCGGAGGGTGTCGTCGGAGGCCGGGGAGGCGTCGGTGGCGCCGCCCCGGTCGGGCTGCGGCGCCGTCACGCCGAGGCGGCCTCCTCCTGGGGGTCCCACTGGTCCAAGGCGCTCAGGCGGGAGTCGTTGGAGAAGATCTCCACGATCGGCAGGCGCAGCCCCAGACGACGCTGGATGCGCTCCACCTCGAGGATCTGGTCCCACAGCACCAAGGTGGCGACGACTCCGCTGCCGCCGGCCCGGGCGGTGCGTCCCGAACGGTGGAGGTATGCCTTGTGGTCCTCGGGTGGGTCGTAGTGCACGACGACGTCGACGTCGTCGATGTCGAGGCCGCGGGCAGCCACGTCAGTGGCGACCAGCACCGGCAGCTTGGAGCGCGAGAAGTCGGCCAGGGCCTTCTCACGGCTGGACTGGCGCAGGTCCCCGTGGATGGCCGCCGCCGGCACCCCTTCGCGCTGCAGCTGCTCGACCAGCCGGTCGGCGCCACGCTTGGTCCGCACGAACAGCAGCGCCTTGCGGGCCCCGCGGCTGATGGCGGCCGCCACCCGCACCTTGTCCATCTGGTGCACCTGCAGGAAGCGGTGCTCCATGGACTCGACGGTCGGGACGGCCGACTCGACCTGGTGGAGGACCGGGTCGCTCAGGTGCCGGCGCACGAGCCGGTCGACGTCGCCGTCGAGGGTGGCGGAGAACAGCATGGTCTGGTGCGGCCCCTCGATCCGGCGCAGCACCCAGTCCACCTGAGGCAAGAACCCCATGTCGGCCATGCGGTCGGCCTCGTCGAGGACGGCCACCTTCACGTCGGCCAGCGACACCTCGCCGCGCTCGACCAGGTCGGTGAGACGGCCGGGGGTGGCGATGACGACATCGCAGCCCTTGCCGAGCTGCTTGATCTGCCGGTCGATGTCGGCGCCGCCGTAGACGACCACCACCCGCCGGGCGATGGCCTGGCCCAGCGGCGACAGCACCTCGGCCACCTGCACGGCCAGCTCGCGGGTGGGGACCAGCACCAGCCCCCGGGGCTTGCCGTCGACGGCCTGGCCGGCCCGCATCAGCAGGGGCAGGCCGAAGGCGAGCGTCTTGCCCGACCCGGTCTTGGCCTTGCCGCACACGTCACGGCCGGCCAGCCCGTCGGGAAGGGTCAGGGCTTGCACGGCGAAGGGGTGGGTGATGCCCTGGCCGGCCAGGGTGGCCACCAGCTCGGGGGCCACCCCCAGGTCGTCGAAGCTCCGCTTGGGGTCGTAGATCTCCTCGGAGCTGTCGTCCTCGGAGAGCTGTTGGAACGTGGCTGTCATCGAGCTCCTCATCGCGCTGTCGCTGTCGTTCGTGAACCGGCACCGGTCGGGCACCGGGCGGGTCCACCTCGGTGCCTCCGAAGGGCCCGTCACTGACGAACACGCGGAACGATGAGGAAGACCCCAGCCGTCGCGACCCACGTCACGACCGGCTGCACCAGGGAGTCTACCGGCTGGGGCTCGACGACCGGCTCATCGGTCGGTGGCGGACCCCGCCGGCCCGGCCGCCGGGGCGGCGCCGGTCGCCGGCAGGCGGCCCCCGACGACGCCGGCCTCGGCCAGCACGCCGACAGCCTCGACGGCCTCGAAGCCGGCCTTGCGCAGCATCGACTGCCACGCCGACATGCTCACCGGCCGCTCCTGGACCCGCCAGGTGTAGCGCCACAGGTTCTTGACCACCCGCCACACCCCGCCGGGGCCCTTGCGCACCAGCGCCTTCACCTTGCCGGCGGCGATGGCCCAGTCGCGGGCGTCGCCGCCGCGGCCGAACATCATGTCGCCGATCACCAGGCGGCCCCCGGGGCGCAGCCAGCGGGCGGCGCGCTCCACCACCACCTGCTTGTCTCGGTCACGCAGGTGGTGCAGGGCGTAGTTGGTCACCACCACGTCGACGCTGCCCGGGGCCAGGTCGAGCTCCTCGATGGCGCCGGTACGGGCGTCGATGTTGGTGAGGCCGCTCTCCTGGGCGTGGCGGCGCAGCAGGTCGATCATGGCCTGGCTGACGTCGACCGCCACCACCTGCTTGGCCATCCGGGCCAGCGGCAGGGTCAAGGCGCCGGTGCCGCAGCCGAGGTCGACGGCCAGCGCCACCCCTTCGGGCTTGGCCAGGCCGAGCACCTGCTCGATGACGCGGTCGAGGCCCGGTACCGAACCGTGGTCCCATTCCTCCGCCCGCTTGGTCCACACACGCCGCTGCCGCGAGATCCCGAGAGATGCCATGGTCACATCCTGCCCGCTGGCGGATGTGACGACCATGAACTGCGCCTCCCGGCGTACCGGCATGAACTGCGCCTCCCGGCGCACCGGCGCCGCGTGGAGGCGGCGGCTGCCGGCCGGATCACCGGGCGGTCGGCTCGTGGTAGATCTGGCTGCCGGCGGCCCGGAACTCCACCGCCTTGGCCTCCATCCCCGCCTGCACGGCCGTCGCCGCCTGCGCGGCGGCGGCATCCGACCCGGCCCGGATGTCGTGGCTGATGCGCATGGAGCAGAACTTCGGTCCGCACATGGAGCAGAAGTGGGCCGTCTTGGCCGGCTCGGCCGGCAGGGTGGCGTCGTGGTAGGCGCGGGCTGTGGCCGGGTCGAGCGCCAGGTTGAACTGGTCCTCCCAGCGGAACTCGAAGCGGGCCTTGGACAGCGCGTCGTCCCAGGCCTGGGCGCCGGGGTGGCCCTTGGCCAGGTCGGCGGCGTGAGCGGCGATCTTGTAGGCGATCATGCCCTGCTTGACGTCGTCGCGGTCGGGCAGGCCGAGATGCTCCTTGGGGGTGACGTAGCAGAGCATGGCGGTGCCGTGCATGCCGATGACCGCCGCGCCGACGGCCGAGGTGATGTGGTCGTAGCCCGGTGCGACGTCGGTGGTCAGCGGGCCGAGGGTGTAGAAGGGCGCCTCGTGGCAGAGCTGTTGCTGCAAGGTGACGTTCTCGGCCACCTTGTGCAGCGGCACGTGGCCGGGCCCTTCGATCATGACCTGCACGTCGTGGCGCCAGGCGATGTCGGTCAGCTCGCCGAGGGTGCGGAGCTCGGCGAACTGGGCCTCGTCGTTGGCGTCAGCCACCGAACCGGGCCGCAGCCCGTCGCCGAGAGAGAAGGCGACGTCGTAGGCAGCCAGGATCTCGCACAGCTCCTCGAAGTGGGTGTAGAGGAAGTTCTCCTGGTGATGGGCCAGGCACCAGGCGGCCATGATGGAGCCGCCCCGGCTGACGATGCCGGTGACCCGCCGGGCGGTGAGCGGCACGTAGCGCAGCAGCACCCCGGCGTGGACCGTCACGTAGTCGACGCCCTGCTCGGCCTGCTCGACGATGGTGTCGCGGTAGACGTCCCAGCTGAGCTCCTCGGCGCGCCCGTCGACCTTCTCGAGGGCCTGGTAGATCGGGACGGTGCCGATCGGCACCGGGGCGTTGCGCAGGATCCATTCGCGGGTGGTGTGGATGTCGGTGCCGGTGGAGAGGTCCATCACCGTGTCGGCGCCGCAGCGCGTGGCCCAGGTGAGCTTCTCCACCTCCTCGGCCACCGAGGAGGTCACCGCCGAGTTGCCGATGTTGGCGTTGACCTTCACCAGGAACCGGCGGCCGATGACCATCGGCTCGGACTCGGGATGGTTGACGTTGGCCGGGATGATGGCCCGCCCGGCGGCCACCTCGTCGCGCACCACGGTCGGGTCGACCTGCTCGCGCAGGGCGATGAACTCCATCTCGGGGGTGACGATCCCCCGCCGGGCGTAGGCCAGCTGGGTGACCGGCGTGCCGATGCCGCGAAGCGGCCGGCGGCGCTGGCCGGTGAACGGCTCGGGCGCCTCGGCGCGGCGCACCGCCCCGCGCCCGTCGTCGCGCAGGGTGGGGGTGCGGCCCTCGTACTCCTCGACGTCGCCGCGGGCCACGATCCACGGCCGGCGCAGCGGCGGCAACCCGACCCGCGGGTCGGATCCGGGCCCGGAGGTGTCGTAGAGCCGCACCGGGGGGTTGGCCTGCGGTCCCGCGGGGCCCGGCGAGTCGGCCAGGGCCACCTCGGTGAACGGGACCCGGATGCCACCGGGGCCGTCGACGTACACCTTGCGCCGGTTGAAGCGCCCGGCGCCGTCGGCCTGCGACCCGTCGACCCCGGCACGCTCGATGTCGGTGATGCTCATTGTGGTCCTCCCTCCGCCGGCATTACCCGGATCAGGTCAACGGTCGGTGCCGATCGAGCACCCTCTCAGCCCGGTCCGACCGAGCTCCCGTCCGACGCGCCAGTCTCGCGCGTTCGACCTGCCGCTGCCGGGTGGGGGCGGGCCGGCCGCGCCTGGCCCGCCGCGGCCGGCACCACGAGTGGCGGCGAGACAGCCCGGGTGCCAAGGTGACCGGTCGAGGACACGGGTCGAAGACCACAGACCGCAGGAGGATCCCGATGGCCAGGCTCCAAGCCGGTGCGAAGGCGCCCGAGTTCACCCTGCCCGACCAGGACGGCAACCCGGTGTCGCTGTCGGACTTCGCCGGCCGGCAGGTGGTCGTCTACTTCTACCCGGCCGACGACACCCCCGGCTGCACCAAGGAGGCCTGCCAGTTCAACGAGAACCTGGCCGCCTTCGAGCGCTCGGGGGTGGCGGTGGTGGGCATCTCACCCGACGGGGACGTGAAGCACCGCAAGTTCCGCGACAAGTACGGGCTGACGTTTCCGCTGCTGTCGGATGCCGACCGGTCGGTGATGGCTGCCTACGGCGCCTACGGGGAGAAGACGATGTACGGCAAGAAGACGGTCGGGGTGATCCGCTCCACCTTCCTGGTCGGCGCCGACGGCACCATCGAGCGGGCCTGGTACAACGTGCGGGCCGACGGGCACGCGGCCAAGGTGCTGGCCGAGCTGGGCTGACGCCGGCCACGCCTGCTCTGGCGGCCCCGCGCCGCAGGCCAGCGCCCGCCACTCAGCGCTGGTGGGTCGGGCACCACCAGGTGGTGCGCCCCCCGACGGTGGCGCGCCGCAGCTCGCCGCCGTCGCGAGGGCAACGCCCGCCGGGGGTGCGGTGAGGGACCAGCTCGCCGAGGTGCGAGCCGCCCCGCTCGAGCAGTTCCACCAGGGTCTGGTGCAGGCGCCGGTGCAGCCGCCGCAGCTCGGCGGGGCTGAGGGAGCCGGCGGGCCGGGCGGGGGCGAGCGACGCCCGCCACAGGATCTCGTCGGCCAGCAGGTTGCCCACCCCGGCCAGGCGCGACTGGTCGAGCAGCCGGGCCTTGAGAGCGGTGGTGGAGCCCTGCAGGGCCCGGGCCAGCGCGGCGGGGGTCACCGTGGCGGCGTCGGGACCGAGGGCGGCCTCGTCGGGATCGAGCGACACCCCGCCCAGCAGGCGCGGGTCGTGCACCGCCAGCAGGCCGCCGTCGGTGAAGCGCACGGCGAAGCGCTGCCAGGCCGGCTCCAGGCGGTCGCTGGCGTGCAGCAGCCGGTCGACGCCGAGCTGGTCGTCGACCTGCAACCGGCCGGTCATGCCGAAGCGCACACCGAGGCGGCGCCCGGCGCCGGCGTCGCCCAGGTCGAGCACCAGCAGCTTGCCGATGCGTCGGGCCCCGGCGATCTGCGCCCCGTGCAGCACCTGCTGCAGCTCGTCGGGTTCGGTGCCGCCGCGCAGGTAGCGCCGGTCGCGCAGCTGCACCTCCCCTACCCGGCGTCCCACGGTGCGCTCGGCCAGCCGACGGTAGGACTCGACCTCGGGCAGCTCCGGCACCGGTCAGCTCCGCTGGTGACCGCCGCCGGCGGCCTGGCCGGCACCGCCGCCGGCGGCCTGGCCGGCACCGCCGCGGCCGTGCCTCGCACCGATCGTCACGCAACAGGCAGTGACCGCCACGGCCCGGCACAGTAACCTCCCCTCATGCCTGTCGAGAAGCCGCATTGGGCCGACCTCTACAGCGAGGTCGTCACGTCGGGCCTGTGCACGGGATGTGCGGCCTGTGTGGTGGTCTGCCCCCACGACGTCCTGCGCTACAACGACGAGGACGGGGTGTACCGCCCGTGGAAGGTGGAGGAGGACGGCGGGCCGACCGACTGCACCCACGGCGTGAAGGGCTGCACCATGTGCACCCGGGCCTGCCCCCGCTTCCGGGACTGGGAGTCCGAGGCCGACACCTTCCTGTTCGGCCGGGTCCGCACCGACGAGGAGGTGGCCGGCGTCGAGGGTGACGTGCTGCTGGCCCGGGCCACCGACCCGGCTGTGCTCGAAGCAGGTCAGGACGGCGGGCTGGTGTCGGCCATCTTGTGCTGGGCGCTCGACCACGACACCATCGACGCCGCCTTGGTCTCGACCCTGGAGGGCGACGGCAGCAGCTGGAAGGCGGTCCCCAGCGTGGCCCGCACCCGCCACGAGGTGCTGGCCGCCGCCGGCTCGCGCTACACGTACTCGGCTAACACGCTGGCCTACGTCGACGCGGTGGCGGGCGGGGCCGAGAAGATCGCCCTGGTGGGGATGAGCTGCCAGGCCTCGGTGCCGGCCATGATGAAGACCCGCAAGACCGGCAAGTCGGCCCGCCGGCTGGCCCTGTCGATCGGGCTGCTGTGCTCCAAGACCTTCGACGACGCCATCTTCAGCGAGCTGTTCGAGGCCCGCTACGGCCTGAAGCGCGCCGACATCAAGAAGATGAACATCAAAGGCGTCTTCCAGATCTGGACCCATGACGGCACCTACCACGAGGTGCCGCTCAAAGAGGCCCACGCCTGGACCCGCGAGGGCTGCAAGGCCTGCCCCGACTTCGCCGCCGAGCACGCCGACATCTCCACCGGCGGCATCGGCGCCTTCAACGACTGGACGCTCACCATCGTCCGCACCGAGCAGGGCCGGGCCATCATCGAGGCCATGGCAGCCGACGGGGTCATCGAGACCCGACCCGCCGACGAGGACCCGGGGGCTGTGGCCCTGCTGCACAAGCTGGCCCGCGTCAGCCGGCGCCGCTGGCCCGACACGGCCGCCACCGGGCCAGGCCGCATCCCCGTCGCCACCCGCTGACCGCCACCCGCTGACCGCCACCCGCTCACCGCCACCCGCTCACCGCCACCCGCCGAACAGACGGGAGCGGGCTCAGGATCACCGAGCCGCTGCAGCCGTTGCAGCCGAGTGAGCGATGGTGAGCACTCACGCTGTACTTCTTCTCGGGGTTGCCTTGCGGGTTCTGGCCTCATCGGGGGCGGCCTTCTGAGACTGCGAAGGTCTTACGCTCTTTCCTCCGGCGCCGGATGTTCCGGCGTCAGAGCCGAGTCCCCCGCCGCTGCCGGCGGGACTGCTGGGCT
>JAJZNB010000059.1 GCA_021848085.1 Actinomycetes bacterium | reverse complement strand
CCCTACCGCCATCCCGCTCTACACAGTGCCTGACCTGCACTTTTGTGGTGGGGCTAGCAAGAATCGAACTTGCGACCTCAGCATTATCAGTGCTGCGCTCTAACCGACTGAGCTATAGCCCCGAGTCAGGTGGCGAGGCTACACCACCGCCACCATCAGCTCCGCTGGGCATCGGGCATGGGAGCAGGCTCCCGGTGCCGGTGCCGGTGCCGTCCCGGCGCCGGGGTCGGGGCCGGGGCCGTCACGCACCCTCGTCGCCGACCATGGCGGCCACCGCCGCCACCGCCTGGCCTTCGTCGAGCGCCATCAGCCGGACCCCGGTGGCGTCGCGGCCCTGAGCGGCGATCTCGCGCACCGCCGATCGGATGACCACGCCGCCGGTGGAGACCAGCAGGATCTCGTCGTCGAGGCCGGCCATGAAGGCGCCGACCACCCGGCCGCGCTTGGCCGTGAGCCGGATGGCCCGCACACCCTGACCGCCTCGGCCCTGGCGGCCGAAGTGGTCCGTCTTGGTCCGCTTGCCGTAGCCGGCGTCGGTGACGATGAGGATGTCGGCGTCGGGGCGGACCACGTCGCACGACACCACCTCGTCACCGGGCCGCAGCCGCATGCCCCGCACCCCGGCCGCGTCGCGGCCCATGGGGCGGACGTCCTCCTCGCTGAAGCGGATGCCGGTGCCGTCACGCGACACGAGCACGACATCGTCGCTGCCGGAGGTGGGCACCACCCGGACCAGCTCGTCCTCGTCGCGCAGGGCGATGGCGATGAACCCTTCGCGTCGCGACTTGTCGTACTCGCTGATCGCGGTCTTCTTCACCTGGCCCTGCCTGGTGGCGAACAGCAGATAGCCCGACGTGTCGAAGTCGCGGGTGGCCACCAGCGCCTGGATCTTCTCGTCGGGGGCCAGCGGCAGCAGGTTGACGACAGCGGTGCCCTTGGCCGTGCGCTCCTTCATGGGCACCTCGTGGGCCCGCAGCCGGTAGACGCGGCCACGGTTGGAGAACAGCAGCAGGTAGGCGTGGGTGGTGGTGTGCACCACCCCGTCGATGAGGTCCTCCTCCTTGAGCCGGGCCCCCTGCACGCCGCGCCCCCCGCGGCCTTGGGTGCGGAAGGCGCCGGCCGGCACCGACTTGACGTAGCCGGCCCGGGTGATGGTGACCACCACCTCTTCGTCGTCGATGAGGTCCTCGACGTTGAGGTCGCCGGGGTCGTGGGTGATCTCGGTCCGGCGGGGATCGGCGTACGTGTTCCTGATGTCGCTGAGCTCGGCGGCGATGACACCGCGCAGCCGGGCCGGGTCGGCCAGGATCGCCTCCAGCTCGGCGATGGTCTGGCGCAGCTGCTCCATCTCCTCTTCGAGGTTGGCTCGGCCCAGCCGGGTGAGGCGCCCAAGGGTCATCTGCAGGATGTGCTCGGCCTGCTGCTCGCTGAAGGAGAACGGCTCGGCCATCAGCGCTACCCGCGCCGCCGGCTGGTCCTCGGAGGCCCGGATGGTGGCGATCACCGCGTCGAGCATGTCGATGGCCTTGACCAGACCTTCGACGATGTGAGCCCGCTTGCGAGCCTTGTCGAGGCGGAACTCCGAGCGCCGGGTGACGACCTCGATCTGGTGGTCGACGTAGTGGCCCAGCGCCTGCGCCAGGTTCAGCGTGCGCGGCACCCCGTCGACCAGAGCCACGAAGTTGACGGCGAAGTTGGTCTGCAGCGGGGTGTGCTTGAACAGGTTGTTCAGCACCACGTTGGCGTTGACGTCCCGCTTCAAGGTGATGACCAACCGGGGCTGCTTTCCGGCCGAGTCGTTCTGGACGTCGGAGATCCCCTCCACCACGCCAGCGTTGACCAGCTCCCCGATCTTCTGCTCGATGACCTCGATGGAGGTCTGGAACGGGATGTCGGTGACCACGATCCGCGAGGTGCCGCCCCGCCCCTCGTCGATGTCGGTGACGGCCCGCATCTTGATCGACCCCTTGCCGGTGCGGAAGGCGTCGAGGATGCCTTGGCGGCCCAGGATGCGGGCCCCGGTCGGAAAGTCGGGTCCCTTCACGAACTGCATCAGCTCGTCGGGACCGGCGTCGGGGTGGCTGAGGAGGTGGACGGCGGCGTCGATCACCTCGCCGAGGTTGTGGGGTGGGATGTTGGTGGCCATGCCCACGGCGATGCCCTGGGAGCCGTTGACCATCAGGTTGGGGAACCGCGATGGCAGCACGGTCGGCTCCACCGTCGACCCGTCGTAGTTGGGGACGAAGTCGATGGTCTCCTCGTCGATCCCGGCCAGCATCTCCATGGCGATCGGTGCCAGACGGCACTCTGTGTAGCGCATCGCCGCCGGACCTTCCTCCGGGCCGCGCCCACCGAAGTTGCCGTGGCCGTCGATGAGCATGTGGCGGAGGCTGAAGTCCTGGGCCATGCGGGCCAACGCGTCGTAGATGGCGCTGTCACCGTGCGGGTGGTAGTTGCCCATCACCTCGCCCACCGCTTTGGCGCACTTGGCGTGGGGACGGTCGGGCCGCAGGTTCTGCTCGTACATGGAGTAGAGGATCCGGCGGTGCACCGGTTTGAGGCCGTCGCGCACGTCGGGCAGCGCCCGGGAGACGATGACGGACATGGAGTACTCGAGGAACGAGCGCTCCATCTCCTCTTGGATCTCGATCGGCTCGATGCTGGCGGATGCCGCTTCGGGGGGTGCGTCTGTACCGGTGCGGTCGTCGCCGCCTCGTGCCATGTCTGTGTCGGTCCTCCGTCTCAATGGCGCCGCCGCCGCCTCGGGAGGCGGGCGGCAGGTACCGTCTGGTGCCGGCTCGCCGTGCGGCGGGCGCCCCTCAGATGTCGAGGAAGCGCACGTCCTTGGCGTTGGTCTGGATGAAGTGGCGGCGCAAGTCCACGTCGTCGCCCATCAGCACCGAGCAGACCTCGTCGGCCAAGGCGGCCTGCTCCACCCCGACCTGCAGCAGCGAGCGGCGGACCGGGTCCATGGTGGTGTCGCGCAGCTCGTTGAAGTCCATCTCCCCGAGCCCCTTCAGCCGCTGGAATTCGGCCTTGTGGTTGGGGTTCGCCTGCAGGAAGGCGGCCTTGGCCACGTCGTCTTTGAGGTACACCTTCTCCTTGCCGACCAGGGTGGAGTACAGCGGCGGCTGCGCCACGTAGACGTGCCCGCCTTCCACCAGCGGCCGCATCTGGCGGAAGAAGAAGGTCAGCAGCAGGGTCCGGATGTGCGATCCGTCGACGTCGGCGTCGGCCAGGATGATCACCTTGTGGTAGCGGATCTTGTCGAGGTCGAAGTCGTCGGACAGCCCGGCGCCGATGGCGGCGATCAGCGCCTGGATCTCGGCGTTCTTGAGCATCTTGTCGATGCGGGCCCGTTCGACGTTGAGGATCTTGCCGCGGATGGGGAGGATGGCCTGGGTGCGCGGGTTGCGGGCGTCTTTGGCCGAGCCGCCGGCGGAGTTGCCCTCCACGATGAACAGTTCGCTCTCGCTGGGCTGGCGAGACGAGCAGTCCACCAGCTTGCCCGGCAGGCCGGCGCCGCCGAGGGCCGACTTGCGACGGGTGAGGTCACGGGCGGACTGGGCCGCCACCCGGGCCCGGGCGGCGGTGGTGGCCTTCTTCACGATCTGGTTGGCCTCGGTGGGGTTCTCCTCGAGCCATTCGGCCAACTTCTCGTTGGTGGCCCGCTCCACCAGCGACCGGATCGACACGTTGCCGAGCTTGCCCTTGGTCTGGCCCTCGAACTGCGGTTCGCTCAGCCGAACCGACACGATGGCGGTGAGCCCTTCGCGGATGTCCTTGCCGTCGAAGTTGTCGTCCTTCTCCTTCAACGCCCCCTTGGCCCGGGCGTAGCGGTTGACGACGTTGGTGAGGGCCTTCTTGAAGCCCTCCTCGTGCATGCCCCCCTCGATGGTGGAGATGCCGTTGGCGAACGAGTGGATGGCGTCGTTGAACCCGGTGTTCCACTGCAGGGCGATCTCGACCTCTTGCCCGTCCTCCGCCTGGGAGTAGGAGCACACCTTGCGGAACAGCGATTCCTTGGTGGAATTGAGGTGCTTGACGTAGTCGACGATGCCACCGTTGAACTGGAACCGCACCGGCTGCTTGTCGCGCCCGGGGCGCTCGTCGACGAAGCGGATGTCGAGGCCGCGGTTCAAGAAGGCCATCACCTGCAACCGCTCGGTGATGGTCTGGGCCCGGAACTCCACCTCCTCGAAGATGGCGGGATCGGGCCAGAAGGTGACGGTGGTGCCCTGGCGCGGCTGGCCGGTGGCCCGGTTGGTGGGGGCCGGCCCGGTGATCTGCAGCGGCGCCACCGGCTGCCCGCCGTGGCGGAACTCCATCACGTGGTGCTGGCCATCACGGTCGATCTCGAGCACCAGACGGGCCGACAGGGCGTTCACCACCGACACCCCGACCCCGTGGAGCCCGCCGGAGACCTTGTAGCCGGCGCCGCCGAATTTGCCGCCGGCGTGCAGCTTGGTCAGGACCAGCTCGGCGGCCGACACGTCGGGGTACTCGGCGGTCGGCTTCACCGGGATGCCGCGGCCGTCGTCACGCACCCGGCAGCCCCCGTCGGCCAGCAAGGTCACGTCGATGCGGGTGCAGTAGCCGGCCATGGCCTCGTCAACGGCGTTGTCGACGACCTCCCACACCAGGTGGTGCAAGCCGGCCGGCCCGGTGGAGCCGATGTACATGCCGGGCCGGACGCGTACCGGCTCCAGCCCTTCGAGAACGGTGATGTCCCCGGCGTCGTAGGAGGCACCCTTACCTCGTTCGACAGGTTCCACCTCTACGTTCAGCGCCACGGGCGCGCCCTTTCGATCGCCGGTCCACCGGGAAGGACACCTCGGCGCCGGGGCCGCGGGAGGGCTCACCGGCGGATGGTGTCGATCCCGCGATTCTACCAGGAGGATGTCCCCTGCCCGGCGACCGGGGCCGGCGCGTCGGGCGGGGCCGGCCGGCGTCGACGGGCCCCGGCCCAGCCATCCCGTGGTCAGCGGCGCACCTTCACCTGCAGCCGGGAGGGCGTGGCCGCCGGCCCGTACTCGTCGGCGATGCGGGCCAGGATGTCGGGCCCGAGATGGTGCAGCTGGGCGGCCCAGGCGGGGTGGTCGACGCTGACCACCAGGGTGTCACCGTCGATCCGCAGGGGCCGGACGTGGGCGGCCACCGCGTCGCCGACCAGCTCGGGCCAACGGGCGAAGAGCGGACCCACCGTCGCCGCGTCGCCGACGCCGAGGCGATGGGCCACGGCTCCCAGCGACTCCGACAGCCGGACCGGATCGTCACCCCCGCGGTGTCGCCGCGGTGCGCTCCCCCAGCGCCCGGCGGTGCTCACGATGCCCGCCCCAGCGGCCGCAGCTCGCCGCCACCCACCGCCACCACCCGGTCGACGCTCACCGACGGCGGCGGGGTCGACGCCGTCGACAGCAGCACCTGTCCCGGGGGGAGCTGGCCGACCAGAGCCTCGGCGCGAAGCGGGTCGAGCTCGGAGAAGACATCGTCGAGCAGCAGCAGCGGGCGGCGCCCGGTATCGACTGTAGCCAGCTCGTGGCAGGCCAGCCGCAAGGCCAACGCCAAGGACCGCTGCTCGCCCTGGGAGGCATGGGTGCGAGCCGGGCGGGCGGCGATGGCCAGGTCAAGCTCGTCGCGGTGGGGGCCGACGCCGGTCACCTGGCGGCGCAGGTCGTCGACACGCCCGCGGACCAGGGCGTCGGCCAGCGGGCCGTCCCAGCTGGGCCGGTAGCGCAAGGTGACGTCGTCGCCGCGATGTGCCAGCTGCTGGTAGGCGGCTTCGACCAGCGGTTCGAGGCGGGCGGCGACCTGGCCGCGGGCCTCGGCTACCTGGTCGCCGGTGGCCGCCAGGCGGCTGTCCCACACGTCCAAGGTGGCTTCCACCTCCGGTGACAGGCGGCCGCCCGCCTGTCGGAGCAGGGCAGCGCGCTGGCGCAGCACCCGCTCCAGATCCGCCAGCAGGGTCTCGCCCCGGCGGCTGGCCGAACCCAGCAGATCGTCGAGCAGGTCACGGCGGGCGGCCGGGCCGCCTTGGACCAGCTGCAGGTCGTCGGGGGAGAAGACCGTCACCCGCACGGCACCGGCGAGATCCGACCGGCGCCGGACCACCTGCCGGTTGAGCTGGATCCGGGGGGCCGCCGCGGCCGGCAGCTCCCCTTCGAGGTCGATCCGCCGATCCGCCTCGTGCAGCTCGGCTCGCAGCACGGCGCGCGGCTGGCCGGTTCGAACCATGGCGTCACGTCCGGCGCCGCGAAACGAGCGCAGCGTCGCCAGCCAGCCGATGGCCTCGAGCAGCGAGGTCTTGCCGGCGCCGTTGGGGCCCTGCAGGACGGTGAGCCCGGACGGGTCCGGTTCGAGCAGCGCCTCCCCGAAGCAGCGGAAGTCCTGCACCCACAGGCTGATGATCCCCATGGAGCCTCCGGGGGATCAGGACACCCGCACCGGCATCAGCAGGTACCGGTAGTCGTCGTGCTCCGGCGCTCGCACCGTGGCCGGCTTGGTGGCATCCACCGTCTCCACCAGCACCTCCTCACCGGCGGCGGCGTCGACCCCCTCGCTGAGGTAGCTGGGGTTGAACGCCACGGTCAGCTCCTCCCCCTCGAAGTCGGCGTCGACCTCCTCGCTGGCGTGGCCGACCTCCTGGGACTCCACCGTCAGCTCCACGGCACCCGGACGCATCGACAGGCGCACCGGGGTGGTGTTGTCGCGCACCAGGAGCTTCACCCGCCGCAAGGCGTCGAGGAGGGATTCCTTGTCTACGCGGAGCTGGTTTGGGTAGCCGGCCGGGAGCAGCTGCCGGTAGTCGGGAAACTTGCCGTCGAGCAGGCGGGTGGTGACCTGGACGTCTTGGAACGAGAAGGTGGCGTCGAGCTCCCCCACCGACAGCCCCACCATCGGCTCCGCCTCGTCCTCGGCGCGGCCCTTGGCCCCCGACGGCAGCAGCCGTTGCACCTCGCCGAGGGCCCGGGCCGGGACCAGGATCTGGTCGGTGCCAGCCGGGAGCGGGTTGCGACCGGCCAGGTCGCGCAGGGCCAGCCGGTAGGAGTCGGTGGCCACCAGGCGGATGCCGTCGCCTTCGGCTGCTACCAGCACCCCGGTGAGCAGCGGCCGGGCGTCGTCGTTGGAGGCGGCCCGCACCACCTGGCGCAAGGCGTCGGTCAGCCCGGCAACAGGCAGCGCCGTCTGATCGGGACGGACGTCGGGCAGCACGGGGAAGTCACCGGCCGGGTAGGTCCGCACCACGAAGTGCGACCGGGCGGCGGCGATCTCGACCTCGTCGTCACCACCGTCGAAGGTGACCGCCCCCGGCGCCAACGACCGGACGATGTCGGCCGCCAGCCGGGCCGGCACCACACAGACCCCGTCGTCGAGCCCGATGGCCTCCACCTCCACCCGGACGGTCAGATCGAGGTCGGTGCCGACGACCCGCAGCCGGTTCCCCTGGACGTCGACGCGCACTCCGCTCAAGGCGGGGATGCCCGCCGCCCGGGTGCTGACCGCCCGGCTCGCCGTCGACAGCGCCTCGACGAGGCTGTCTCGTTCACAGCGGAACTTCACACGACGTCCTTTCCATCTTCTCCATCTTCAAAGGAATTGAATTCTCAGTGGTGGTAGTAAGGCCTGTGCATTGTGGATGACCGGTCATCGTGGCTGGTGGCGGCGGCTGCGGTCGTCCACCGGTCGGGGTCTCCGTCCACCGCCACCGGCCCGATCGTTGCCCGGGTAGCCAGGCCGTCCCCAGCGACGGCCCCTCCTCCCCCGGTCCCCCGCAGGTTGTCCACAGGATCATGCACCGCGCTACGCACCGCTTCGGATCGTGACCACGAGCTCGGTGACCTGGTCGAAGATCTGGCGCCGTTCCTTCATGAGGGCGGAGATCTTGTCTACGGCGTGCATCACGGTGGTGTGGTCGCGGCCACCGAACTCGCGGGCGATGGCCGGGTACGAGTAGTCGGTCAGCTCCCGGAAGACGTACATGCCGATCTGCCGGGCGATGACCAGGGGCCGGCGGCGGCTGGGGCCGCACAGGTCCTCCACCGTGAACCCGAAGGTGGCGGCGGTGGTCTCCATGATCATCTTGGGGGTGATGCGCCGCGGCTGGCCGCCGGAGACGATGTCGGACAGCACGTGCTCGGCGAGGTCACGGCTGAGGGGCTGGCGGTTGAGGCTGCCGTAGGCGGTCACCCGGATCAGCGCCCCCTCGAGCTCCCGGATGTTGTTGCGGACGTGGGTGGCGATGAACTCGAGCACCTCGTGGGGGACCGGCGCCACCTCCCGTTCCGCCTTCTTCTGCAAGATGGCCAGCCGGGTCTCGAGCTCGGGTGGCTGGACGTCGGTGATGAGACCCGACAGGAACCGGCTGCGCAGCCGGTCCTCGAGGGTGGCGATCGACTTGGGGGGGCGGTCTGAGGTGAGGACGATCTGCTTGGACGCCCCGTAGAGATGGTTGAAGGTGTGGAAGAACTCCTCTTGGAGCGACTCCTTGCCCTCCATGAACTGCACGTCGTCGATCAGCAGCACGTCGCACTCGCGGTAGCGGCGCTTGAAGGCGGTGGTCGTGTTGTTGCGGATGGCGTCGACGAACTCGTTGAGGAACGTCTCGGTGGAGACGTAGCGCACGTGGCGACCGGCGAAGTTCTCTCGGACGTAGTTGCCGATGGCGTGCAGCAGGTGGGTCTTGCCCAGCCCGGCTCCCCCGTGGATGAACAGCGGGTTGTAGGAACGGGCCGGCATCTCCGCCACCGACTGGGCGGCGGCGTGGGCGAAGCGGTTGGAGGAGCCGATGACGAAGGCGTCGAAGACGTAGCGAGCGTCGAGGCCGCTCGAGTCGTCGGGGTCGGGGCTGGCGGGGCGGCCCGGCGGGCCGGCGGGCCGGAGCGCGGGGTCGGTGGCGGGTGGTGCCGGGCGAGCGTGCAGCACCGGTTCGTCGCTTCCGGATGGGGGAACGACCTGCAGCTGCA
>JAJZNB010000275.1 GCA_021848085.1 Actinomycetes bacterium | reverse complement strand
GCCGCCGGCGAGTACCTCGGCGGCGCCATCGCCCCCGGGGTGGCCATCTCCCTCGACGCCTTGTTCCGGGAGGCCGCCGCCTTGCGCCGGGTCGAGCTGGTCGAGCCCCGCAGCGTCATCGGCAAGTCCACCGTCGAGTCGATCCAGTCCGGCGTCCTCTACGGTTACGGCGGCCAGGTCGACGGGATCTGCCGGCGCATCATCGGCGAGCTCGGGCCCTGCACCGTCGTCGCCACCGGTGGGCTGTCGGAGCTGGTGGCGCCGTTCGCCGCCAGCGTCGATCAGCGCGAGCCGTGGCTGACCCTGCACGGCCTCCGGCTGGTGTACGAGCGCAACGTCCGGCACAGTTGAGCACCGTGCCCGACGCTGACCGTCCGGAGGCGGGGTCGCTCGCCGCCGGCTCCGACACCGTCCCCTACCGCTTCGACCGCACCGCCGCCGCCGCCGACATCCAAGAGCGCTACCGGGACCTGGCCGCCGGGGCCGAGAGCGACGACCGGGTGGCGGTGGCCGGCCGGCTCATGTTGGTGCGCCCCCAGGGGCGTCTCGCCTTCGCCACCCTGCGCGACTCGTCGGGGCAGGTGCAGCTGTTCGCCCTGCAGAAGGTCACCGCCGACTTCGACCGGTTCACCCGGCTGTCGCTGGGGGACTGGGTCGGGGCCCGGGGCCGGGTGGTCCGCACCCGCCGCGGCGAGCTGTCGGTGCAGGTCGAGACCTGGCAGCTGCTGGCCGAGGCCCGCCGGGCCTTCGGCGACAAGTGGCGGGGCGTCACCGACGTCGAGACCCGCTTCCGCCAGCGCGAGGTGGACCTGTGGGCCAACGACCAGGCGCGGCGGGTGCTGCTGCTGCGCAGCGCGGTGGTGGCCGGGCTGCGCCGCCGGCTGCACCAGCGCGGCTTCGTCGAGGTGGAGACCCCCATGCTCCACCCCATCCCCGGAGGGGCCGCGGCCCGCCCCTTCGTCACCCACCACAACGCCCTCGACACCGACCTGTACCTGCGGATCGCCCCCGAGCTGTACCTGAAGCGCCTGGTGGTCGGCGGGTTCGAGAAGGTGTTCGAGATCGGCCGAGTGTTCCGCAACGAGGGGCTGTCGCCGCGCCACAACCCCGAGTTCACCATGCTCGAGCTCTACCAGGCCTACGCCGACTACCGCGACCTGATGGACCTGGTGGAGCAGCTCGTCGCCGAGCTGGCCGCCGAGCTGCTCGGCACCACCAGTCTCAGCTACCAGGGCCGCCCGCTCGACCTGACCCCGCCGCGCCGGCGGGCCACCACGGCCGAGCTGGTGGCCGAGGCCACCGGCGAACCCGCCGACGTCCACACCCCGCGCCAGCAGCTGCGTCGCCGGCTGGCCGCCGTCGGAGTGGAGCCCCACCCGTCGTGGGGGGCGGGGAAGCTGCTGCTCGAGCTCTACGAGAAGACCACCGAGCCGGCCCTGTGGGGGCCGGTGCTGGTGGTGGACTTCCCCGCCGAGGTGTCACCGTTGGCCCGCCGCCACCGCCACGACCCGGACCTGGCCGAGCGCTTCGAAGGCATCGCCGCCGGCCGCGAGCTGGTCAACGCCTTCTCGGAGCTGGTCGATCCCGACGACCAGCGTCGGCGCTTCGAGGCGCAGGCGGCGGCCAAGGCCGCCGGCGACGAAGAGGCCATGGTCGTCGACGAGGACTACCTGCGCGCCCTGCAGCACGGCCTGCCACCCACCGGCGGGCTGGGTATGGGCATCGACCGGCTGGTCATGCTGCTGGCCGACGTGGCCAACATCCGCGAGGTCATCGCCTTCCCCACCCTGCGTCCCGAGGCCGGACCCAACCCGCGCTGACCCGGGGCGGCCCTCGGGCCTCACCCGGGGCGGCCCTCGGGCCTCACCCGCGGCGGCCCTCAGGTCCCGCCCGGCAGGCCTTCGAGGGTGGAGTGGGCCAGCTCGGCCAGCGCCCGGCGCAAGGGCGCGTCGGGCAGCGCCTCGGCCGCCTCGGCGGCCTGGCGGGCGTAGCGCTGGCCGACGCGCACCGAGGCACCGATGGCCGAGGAGGCGGCCACGATCTCCCGGGCCTTGTCCCGCTCGGGCTGGGCCAGCGGCTGGCCCAGCAGCGGACGCAGCTCCTCGGCCACCTCGGGCTGCTGCAAGGCCAGCAGCACCGGCAACGTGTAGATGCCTTCGGCGAGGTCCTGGCCCGACGGCTTGCCCAGCTCCGACTCGGTGCCGACGACATCGAGGATGTCGTCGCGGAGCTGGAACAGCATGCCGAAGCAGCGGCCGTAGGCGGTGAGCGCCTCCACCTGGGCCCGCTGGGCGCCGCTGGTGATGGCCCCGATGCGGCACGAGGTGGCCATCAAGGCGGCGGTCTTGCCGGCGATGGCCGTCGCGTACTGCTCTTCGGTGCGCTCCACCCGGTAGGCGCCGTGCACCTCGGCCACCTGCCCCTGGCACAGCTGCCCCAGGGTGTGGGCCAGCAGCCCGGCGACCTCGGTGCCCAACCCGGCGGCGATCTCCGCCGAGCGGGCCAGCAGGAAGTCGCCGGCCACGATGGCGACCAGGTTGCCCCAGCGGGCGTTGACCGTCTCTACGTTGCGCCGGATGGTGGCCTCGTCCATGACGTCGTCGTGGTACAGCGACGCCAGGTGCACCAGCTCCACGGACACCCCGCCCAGCAGGTCCTCACGGCGGGCGGGGCGGTCGCCGGCGGTGGCGGCGGCCAGGGCCAGCGCCGGTCGGAGCCGCTTGCCGCCGGCGTCGATCAGGTGGCGGGTCACGTCGTCGAGGAACGCCTCCCCCGAGCGCACCGACTCCCGCAGCAGCGGCTCGAGGCGCCCCAGGGCGTCCTCCACGGCGGGAAGAGAAAGCAGGGGCGCGGCGTTCATCTCCCCAGACGATAGGTGAACTGGTCCGTCGTCGGAAACGTGGAGGGTGTGGGCCCTGGGGCAAGATGCAGCATGGACCCACAGGCCCGAGCGTCGAATTGTCGCCGGCAAGCCACGCTCTGTGTTTTCCGATCAGGCTTCGGGGGCATCGTGCCGAAGACACCATCAGCGGGACGATCTGTCCGCTGGTGTCGTTCGGGCGAGCCCTGCCGGTAGACTCATCCGTGTTGTCGAGCCGTCGAGGGAGGCGGTCTGGTGTTCGAACGCTTCACTGATCGGGCCCGAAGGGTGTTGGTGCTGGCGCAGGAAGAGGCGCGCCTGCTCAACCACAGCTTCATCGGGACCGAGCACATCCTGCTCGGCCTCATCCACGAGGGCGAGGGGGTCGCGGCCAAGGCGCTCGAGCAGCTCGGCATCTCGCTCGAGGCCGTCCGCGAGAAGGTCGAGGAGACCATCGGCCTCTCGGGGACCGCTCCGACCGGCTCGCCGCCGTTCACGCCCCGGGCGAAGAAGGTCCTGGAGCTGTCGCTGCGCGAGGCGCTGCAGCTCGGCCACAACTACATCGGCACCGAGCACATGCTGCTGGGCCTGGTGCGCGAGGGTGAAGGCGTGGCCGCCCAGGTGCTGGTGAGCTTGGGTGCCGACCTGGCCCGGGTGCGGCAGCAGGTCATCCAGCTGCTGTCGGGCTACCAGGGCAAGGAGACCAGCGGCGCCACCGCCGGGTCCTCGACGGCGGAGACCCCCTCGGGCTCTCCGGTGCTCGACCAGTTCGGCCGCAACCTGACCCAGCTGGCCCGTGACGGCAAGCTCGACCCGGTCATCGGCCGCGAGAAGGAGATCGAGCGGGTCATGCAGGTGCTGTCGCGGCGCACCAAGAACAACCCGGTGCTGATCGGCGAGCCCGGCGTGGGCAAGACCGCCATCGTCGAAGGCCTCGCCCAGCGGATCGTGTCCAACGACGTCCCCGAGACGCTCAAGGCCAAGCAGCTCTACACCCTCGACCTTGGCGCCTTGGTGGCCGGGTCGCGTTACCGCGGCGACTTCGAAGAGCGGCTCAAGAAGGTCCTGAAGGAGATCCGCACCCGCGGCGACATCATCCTGTTCATCGACGAGCTGCACACCCTGGTCGGCGCCGGCGCGGCGGAGGGGGCCATCGACGCCGCCTCCATCCTGAAGCCGATGCTGGCCCGTGGTGAGCTGCAGACCATCGGGGCGACCACCCTCGACGAGTACCGCAAGCACCTCGAGAAGGACGCCGCCCTCGAACGGCGCTTCCAGCCGATCAAGGTCGACCAGCCGACGGTGGCCCACACCATCGAGATCCTCAAGGGCCTGCGCGACCGCTACGAGTCGCATCATTCGGTGACCATCACCGACCAGGCCCTGGTGGCAGCGGCCAACCTGGCCGACCGCTACCTGGCCGACCGCTACCTGCCCGACAAGGCCATCGACCTCATCGACGAGGCGGGCAGCCGGCTGCGGATCCGGCGCATGACCACCCCGCCCGACTACAAGAAGCTCGAGGAGGAGATCACCCGGATCCGCCGCGACAAGGAGGCGGCCATCGAGCGCCAGGCCTTCGACCAGGCCAAGAAGCTAGCCGAGCAGGAGAAGGATCGCCTCGAGCGCAAGTCCTCCATGGAAGCCGAGTGGCGGGCCGAGGGCATGGACCTGTTCGACGTCGTCGACGAGGAGGTCATCGCCGAGGTCTTGGCCAACTGGACGGGCATCCCCGTCTACCGGCTCACCGAGGAGGAGACGGCCAAGCTGCTGCGCATGGAGGACGAGCTGCACAAGCGGGTCGTCGGCCAGGAGGAGGCCATCAAGGCGTTGTCGCGGGCCATCCGCCGCACCCGGGCCGGGCTGAAGGACCCCAAGCGGCCCAGCGGGTCGTTCATCTTCCTCGGCCCGACCGGTGTCGGCAAGACCGAGCTGGCCAAGACCCTGGCCGAGTTCCTCTTCGACGACGAGGACGCCCTCATCCAGCTCGACATGTCGGAGTACATGGAGAAGCACACCGTGTCGCGCCTGGTCGGGTCGCCTCCCGGCTACGTGGGCTACGAGGAGGGCGGTCAGCTGACCGAAGCCGTCCGGCGCAAGCCGTTCTCGGTGGTGCTGTTCGACGAGGTGGAGAAGGCCCACCCCGACGTCTTCAACGCGCTGCTGCAGATCCTCGAGGACGGACGCCTGACCGACGCCCAGGGCCGGTCGGTGGACTTCAAGAACACCGTGCTGATCATGACCTCCAACCTCGGCACCGCCGACCTGCGCAAGTCGTCGGTCGGGTTCGCCAAGAGCTCGGAGGCCGTCACCTACGAGCGGATGAAGTCGAAGGTCAACGAGGCGCTCAAGGCGCACTTCCGCCCCGAGTTCCTCAACCGCATCGACGAGGTGGTGGTCTTCCACGAGCTCAGCCGTGAGGAGGTCGTCCAGATCGTCGACTTCATGGTGAAGCGGGTCTCGGACCAGCTCGAAGCCCAGGGCATGGCGCTCGAGCTGACCCCGACGGCCAAGTCGCTGCTGGCCGAGAAGGGCTACGACCCCACCCTCGGCGCCCGGCCGCTGCGTCGGGCCATCCAGCAGCTGGTCGAGGACCCGCTCTCGGAGCGGATCTTGTGGAAGGAGTTCCGGGTCGGGGAGACCATCGTCGTCGACGTCACCGACGGCGAGATCGTCTTCCGGGCCGTCGAAGGGCTCCAGCCACCGCCGATGGAGCTGGCCGGCGCCGGCCCCACCGGCTGAGGTCGAAGAGCCACCGGCGGCCGGCAGAGCCGGCCGCGGCGGACGGACCATCTCGCAGCGGACCCCCGGCGGCGGCCGGGGGTCCGTCGCGTGGGCGCCCAGCTGACCGGGGACGCCGCGGCGGTGTCGCCGCGTCGGGAGCGGGACGCGCCGCGGCGAGGCCCGCCACCAGATGTTCACCAACCGTTCACCTGGCGTTCACCTCCCGGACAGCCGGCGGTCACCCGCCCCTGCCACCATGACGGGTCGGGGGGCAACCCCAGGAGGGTCGGTGGAAGGCAGCGGACACGGCAGCGCAGGTGCCGGCGGCGGGACGCTGAGCCGCCTCCTCGACGAGGCACCCACCTCGCGCTTTCACCGCCGAGCGGCGGTGATCTCCGGCATGGGCTTCTTCACCGACGCCTACGACCTGTTCGTCATCAGCACGGTCGTCGTGGTGGTCGGCGACCAGTGGCACCTCAGCCTCGACCAGCGGAACCTGGTGGCCAGCGCGGCGATCTTCGGCGCCTTCCTCGGCGCCTTCGTCTTCGGGCGGATGGCCGACCTGGTGGGCCGCAAGCGGATCTACACCCTGGTCGCCGCCGTCATGATCGTCGGCGCCCTGCTCTCCGCCTTCGCCCAGGACTGGGTGTGGCTGGCCGCGTCGCGCCTGGTGCTCGGGCTGGGCATCGGCGGCGACTACCCGGTGTCGGCCGTGCTGATGAGCGAGTACGCCAACCGCCGCGACCGGGGACGGCTGGTCGGGCTGGTGTTCTCCATGCAGGCCCTCGGCCTCGTCGTCGGCCCGCTGGTGGGCCTGGCGCTGCTCGGGTCGGGCGTCAGCCACGACCTGATGTGGCGGCTGCTGCTCGGACTGGGTGCCGTCCCGGCGGCCAGCGTGGTGGCGCTCCGGGCCCGCATGCCCGAGTCGCCGCGCTTCGAAGCCCAGGTGCGGGGCCGGGCCGGGCAGGCCGCGGCCCAGCTGGCCCGCTTCAGCGAGGGAGCGGTGCAGGCCCACGACGTCGACGGCGCCCCCCTGACCCGTCTACCGGCCCGCCAGCTGCTGACCGGCCGCACCCTCCGCATCGTCGTGGCCACCGCCAGCAGCTGGTTCCTGCTCGACTACGCCCTCTACGGCAACACCCTGTCGCTCCCCGCCATCCTGCACGAGGTGGCGCCCACCGCGACGTTGGCCGCCACCTTGGGGTTGAGCCTGGTCCTGTTCGCCGTCTTCGCCGTCCCCGGCTACGTGGCCGCCTTCATCACCATGGACCGCATCGGCCACCGCCGCCTGCAGTGGATCGGCTTCAGCGTCATGGCCGGCGCCTTCGCCGTCCTCGGCCTGGTGCCCGGCGCCACCACCACCGTGGCGCCGTTCCTGGGCCTGTTCGGCATCAGCTACTTCTTCATCGAGTTCGGGCCCAACACCACCACGTTCGTGCTGCCCTCAGAGCTGTTCCCCGTCAGGCAGCGCACCACCGGCCACGGGATCGCCGCCGGCGTGGGCAAGCTGGGTGCCTTCGTCGGGGTGTTCGTGGTCCCGGCCCTCCAGGGCGGCATCGGCCTGCGGGGCATGCTGCTGGTGGCGGCAGCCTCCGCCGCCCTCGGTGCCCTGATCACCCGAACCCTGCCCGAGCCAGCCGGCCGCAGCCTCGAGGAGATCACCGGCCATCCGGCTCCAGCCGGTGTCGCCGCCGGCGACGACGGCACCGGGGTGCACCTGCCGCTGCCGGTCTGAGCCGCTTCCGGCGCCCTCGGCGGGGCTCGCTCGGCGGGGCTCGCTCGGCGGGGCCGGCCAGGCGCCGCCGTCGGGCGGCGGCCCAGCCGGACCTGCCCGTGCCCGGCCCGAGGGCTGTCGGCGACCTAGCCGCAGGGCTGTCGGCGACCCAGCCGTGTCGTAGCGTCGGCCCATGGCCCGACCCCGAACCGTCCACCGCTGCAGCGAGTGCGGGGCGTCGGCGCCGCGCTGGGCCGGGCGCTGCGTCGCCTGCGGCACCTGGAACAGCCTGGTGGAGGAGCAGCCGTCGGCGCCGCCGGCAGCCGGGGCCACCAGCGCCCGCTGGGGTGGGGAGCAGGCGGTGCCGCTGGTCGACGTCGACGTCGCCGGAGCCACACCCCGACCCACCGGGCTGGCCGAGTTCGACCGGGTGCTCGGCGGCGGCCTGGTCCCCGGCTCGGTCACCCTGCTGGGTGGGGAGCCCGGGGTGGGCAAGTCGACCCTGTTGCTCCAGGTGCTCCGAGCCTTGGCCACCGGCGGCGCCCGGGTGCTGCTCGTCTCCGCCGAGGAGTCCGCCCAGCAGGTCCGCCTGCGGGCCGAACGGCTGGGGGACCTTCCGCCGACGCTGCTGCTGCTGTCGGGCACCGACCTCGCCGCCGCGGCCCGAGCCATCGTCGGGCTCGACCCCGAGCTGGTCGTGATCGACTCGGTCCAGACCCTGGCCGACGCCTCCACCGCCGGCGTCCCTGGCAGCGTGGCCCAGGTCCGCACCTGCGGCGACGCGCTGGTCCGCCTGGCCAAGGACCGTGACGTGCCTCTGGTGCTGGTCAGCCACGTCACCAAGGAGGGGACTCTGGCCGGCCCCCGCGTCCTCGAGCACCTGGTCGACACCGTCCTCACCGTCGAAGGTGACCGCCACCACGCCCTGCGCCTGCTGCGGGCGGTGAAGCACCGCTTCGGCGCTACCGGTGAGCTGGGCCTGTTCGAGATGGAGGACACCGGCTTGCGGGCCGTGTCGGATCCCTACCGGTTCCTGCTCGGGGACCGCCGGCCGGGGGTGCCCGGCAGCGCCGTGCTGCCTGCCGTCGAAGGCCAGCGGGCCCTGCTGGTGGAGCTGCAGGCGCTGGTGGCGCCGGCCGGGCCCGGCGCCACCCCCCGCCGCTCGGCCCAGGGGCTCGATCCCGGCCGGCTGGCCCTGCTGCTCGCCGTCCTCGACCGGCGAGCCGGGGTCGCTGTCGGTCCGGTGGACGTCTTCGCCTCGGTGGTCGGCGGGATCCGGGTGGCGGAACCGGCCGCCGACCTCGCTCTGGTCCTGGCCGTCGCCTCGGCCTGCCAGCAGGTGCCGGTCCCCGCCGACCTGGCCGCCTTCGGCGAGGTCGGCCTCGGCGGCGAGCTGCGTCAGGTGCCCCACGCTTCGCGTCGGCTGGCCGAGGTGGCCCGCGTCGGGTTCCACCGGGCGCTGGTGCCCGCCTTCACCCCAGACGGTCCACCCGACGTGGAGCTGGTCCGGGTGAGCTCGCTCCACGAGGCCGTGCAGGTCGCTCTGGCGCCCCGCCTCGCCGGCACCGCCGGCTGACGCCGGCCCGGCCCGCACCGCCGGCTGACGCCGGCCCGGCCCGCACCGCCGGCTGACGCCGGCCCGGCCCCTCCCGGCCCGCCTCGCCCGGCCCGGCAGCTGGGCAAGGTGCCGGTACCATGCCGGAGGTGGC
>JAJZNB010000209.1 GCA_021848085.1 Actinomycetes bacterium | reverse complement strand
GGGAGCCGCCCCCGCTCGACGCGGGGGCGCCGCTTGTCGACCGGGCCGCCGCCGGCGCCGCCGGATGCGGCGGGGCGGTGGCCATGTCGGCTCCTCCCGGCGGCCCGGGCCGCTGACCGGCGCCGCCACCGACCGTCACAGCAGGCACCCCCGACACCACCGTGTGGGGAGCGACGTCGGCGATCACCACCGAGTTGGCCGCCACCACGCAGCCGTCGCCGAGGCGGGTGCCGCGGGTGACGGTCGCCTTGGCGCACACCCACACGTCGTCGCCGATCACCACCGGGGCGGTCGACACGTTGTGGATGAACCAGCGGTGGGGGTGGCGGGTGTGGGTGGAGTCGATGACGGTGCAGTGCTCGCCCAGACCGACCCGTCGGCCGATCATCACCGACTCGTCGCAGTGCACGGTGGTGCCGTGCTGGACCAGCACCTCCCCGGCCAGCGCGACACGCCCCGACACCCGCAGCGTGCAGCCATGGCGGACGTCGACCCGGTCACCGAGCAGCAGCTGCCCGCCCCGCAGCTCCAGGCGCAGGTCGTCGCCGAGGTGGCAGCCCGGTCCGACCTGCACGACGGTGGTGGTGCGCGCCGTCACCGACACCCGGATCCGCCGGCCGAGGCGCACATCGGGAGCCACCGTGCACTGGACCTGGCCGCGGTGCCACCAGGCCTTGAACCGGATCCGCCGCACCAGCGCGGCCCGTCGGGCCCGGTATCCGGCGTCGATGGCGCCCCGGGCGGCCAGGTGGGCGAGGCGGAACGCCACCTTGCCCGCCACCGACCGCGGCCGCGGCCCGCCGGCACCGGTCATGCCACGAACGGCGACGCCGGATCGGCCAGCTCCTGGCGGTACCAGGCGATGGTCTTCTGCAGCCCGTCGGCCAGCGAGTGCTGCGGCTTCCACCCCAGCACCTCCCGGGCCCGGGTGCTGTCGCAGCGCATCTCCCAGATCTCGGTGGGGCGTTCGGGCAGCGCCCCGAACTGGGCCTCGACCGGGTTGCCGAGCAGCTCCAGCACCAACGTGGCGACGTCGCGGATCGACACGTCCTCACCGCAGCCCAGGTTGAACAGCTGGCCCTCGACCCCGGGGGTCACCGCCGCCCGGATGAAGCCGTCGACCAGGTCCTCGACGAAGTTGAACTCGCGGGTCTGGCGGCCCTGGGTCAGGCGCAACGGCTCGCCGCGCAGGGCCCGGACGATCACCTCGGGGATGATCCGATCCGCCGTCTGGGCCGGGCCGTAGGCGTTGAATGGCCGTAGCAGCACGATGGGCCAGCCCCTCCCCTCGAAGAACACCGTGCACAGCTCCTCCGCCGCGTGCTTGGCCGCGGCGTAGGGGGAGACGGGATGCACCGGCTGGTCCTCCCGGAACGGCACCGGCACCGCCCCGTAGATCTCGGAGGTGCCGGTGTTGACGAAGCGCTGGTAGCGGTGCCCGTCGAGGGCCTGCAGCAGGTTCACCGTCCCCTGCACGTTCACCTGGATGCACTCGTCGATCCGCTGCCAGGACTTGCCGACGTGGGTGTAGGCGCCGAGATGGAAGATGTGGGTGGGCTCGGCCGCCGCCACCACCGCCTCCATGGCGCCTCGGTCGGCCAGGCTGCCCTCGTGGAGGGTGATCCGGTCGCGCAGGTCCACCAGCCGCACGGCGTAGACGCTCGACACCGCGCTGGTGAGGGCGTGGACCTCCACCCCGTCGGCCACCAGCCGCCGCACCAGGTGGGACCCGATGAAGCCGGTGGCCCCGGTCACCAGCGCCCGCGACCCCGCCGGCAGCCGGGTGCCGTCCCCGGGCGGAGCGCCGGCGGGGCCAGCCCACGAAGCCCTCATCGCACCCCGCCCGGCAGGGCTCCGACCGGCCGCTCCCACGGGGCCGGCCCGTCGCCGCACAGGGCGCTGAGCTCCACAGCGTCCTTGTAGGTGTCCATCGACCGCCAGAACCCGTGGTGGCGGTAGGCGTAGAGCTGACGGGCGGCGCCCAGAGCGGGGAGGAACTGCCGCTCCAGGTCGTCGCCGATGAACCACTCGGCGGCGCCGCGGTCGAGGACCAGGAACCCGGCGTTGATCCAGTGGTCGGGCAGGCGCGGCTTCTCCAAGAAGCAGCGCACCTGCCCGTCGGTGCCGCACTCCACGGTGCCGTATTGCGACGGCAGCGGCACCGTGGTCACCGTGGCCAGCCTGCCGTGGCCGGCGTGGAACCGCAGCAGGGCGTGCAGGTCGACGTCGCCGAGCCCGTCGGCGTAGGTGACGAAGAAGGTGTCGCCCATGTCCGCAGCGCAGGCCGACACCCGGGCGCCGGTGTTGGCGTCGACGCCGGTGTCACGAACCTCCACCGACCAGCTGGCCGGCAGCGTGGCGGCGAATTCGCCGATCAGCTGCGCCTTGAAGCCGGCGGCCAGCACGAAGTCGGTGAAGCCCTGACGGGCGTAGATGTCCATGACGTGGGCCAGCACCGGCCGGCCGGCCACCTCGAGCAGCGGCTTGGGCACCTCGAGGGTGCGCGGATAGGCCCGGGTCCCACGCCCGCCGCACAGGATCAGCGTGCGCACCGCCCACCTCGCTGGCCGTCGAGTGCTCGCTGGTGGTGGTGTGCTGTGACGACGGCGCTCATCGCTCCCCCCACGTCGGGTGTGCCTGACGGCTGCGACGGGAGAACGCCGCAGCCGCCCGCGCCTTGCGTGGCCGCGCGTCCCGCCCCGGGTCGGCGTCACGGCAGCCGCCGTCGGTGCCCGGCTGGGCACGCAAGCACCGGGCGCCGACGGCGTTGTCCTGGCCGGGACGGCTGCTCGGGCCGTCGGCGACCCTCGGGAGGTCCCTGTGCCAGTCAGCGGCATCAGCGAGGAGGTGGAGCGCTACCCCTGGTACCACACCCTCGATCTCGGCGGCGGGGTGGTCACCCGGGGGATGTTCGACCACCGTGGCAGCGAGGACCGCTACGGCCTGCCCCCCGATCTGCACGGCTTGCGCTGCCTCGACGTCGGCACCATGGACGGCTTCTGGGCCTTCGCCATGGAGCGGCGCGGGGCGGCCGAGGTGGTGGCCGTCGACGTCGAGGATCCCGAGGCGCTCGACTGGCCGGCCAGCCTGCGCCATCGGGTCGTCAAGACCGTGGACGAGACCAAGGCCCGCCGCTTCGCCCTGGCCCAGCGGGCCCTGGGCTCGTCGGTGGAGCGCCGCCCGTGCTCGGTCTACGATCTCGACCCGGCCGCGCTCGGCCAGTTCGACGTGGTGTTCTGCGGCGACCTGCTGGTGCACCTGAAGGACCCCGCCACCGCCGTGGAGCGGCTGCGGTCGGTGTGCCGGGGGACGACGATCGTCTGCAACCCGGTCAAGGAGCACTTCCCCTACCGGCGCCGACCGCTGGCCCAGCTCGACGGAGTCGACGAGTTCGAGTGGTGGCTGCCCAACCGAGCCGCCCTGCAGCGGCTGCTGCAGGCTGCCGGGTTCCGCCACGTGCGCTGCAACGCCCCCTTTGCGCTGCCGGCCACCGCCGGCGGGCCGTGGAAGGGCCGGCGGGTGTCGGTCCGTGGCCTGGTCTGAGCCGCAGGGCGCCGTCGTCGCGGAGCGGACCGACGCCATGGCGGCGTCGGCTGCGGTGGAGCTGCCCGCCGGCCGTGGGACGGTGCCGGTGGCCGACCGGGTCGACAGCGCCGCCTACGCCCGGTTGGCCCATCCGGCGGTCAGCGTGGTGGTCTCCACCCGGGGCCGGGCCCGGTTCCTCCCCGGCCTGCTGCAGGCGCTGCAGGCCCAGCAGCCGGTGGAGGGCGGCTTCGAGGTGGTGGTGGTCGACGACGCCTCCGAGGACGACACCTGGCCCCAGCTGCAGCAGCTGGCCGCCGGCACCAGCCTGGCCCTGCGGGCCGTGCGCCTGGCCGGCCACGTCGGCCAAGGACCGGGCCGCACCCTGGGGGTGCTGGCGGCCCGTGGCGAGGTGGTCGCCTTCACCGACGACGACTGCCTGCCCAGCGCCGCCTGGCTCGACCGGCTGACGGCACCGCTGCGCGCCGACGGCCCGCCGGCGCTGGTCTGCCAGGGCCGCACCGAGGCCTGGCCCGGCGACGCCGGCGCCGCCGGCGCCTGGGCCCGCACCATCTGGGTGCTGCGGCCGACGTGGCTGTTCGAGACGTGCAACGTCGCCTACCGCCGCCAGGACGTCCTCGCCGCCGGGGGGTTCCCGGCGGCGAGGGAGGCCTTCGTCGGCCCCCACGGCCGGGTGGCCGGCGAGGACGCCCTGCTGGGCTGGACGGTGCTGGCCGCCGGCCGTCGGCTGCACTTCGAACCGTCGGCGCTGGTCCACCACCGCCACCTGCCGGCCGGCTACCGCGACTGGGTGCTCGAGCAGTGGGGCCGCTCGGTCTTCTGCGCCCTGGCCGGCCGCGGCCCCTTCGGCCGCCGGCCGCTGTGGGGCCGCTGGTTCCTGGCCCCCCGCAGCGCCGCCTGGGACCTGGCCGTGCTGGCGGTGGGCGCGGCGGTCCTCACCCGGCGAACGCCTTGGCTGGCCGGGGTGGCCCCGTGGATGGCCCTGGCCCTGCCCGACGCCCGCTCCCGCGGCGGACGCCCCGTCCCGGTGCGCTTGGCGCAGCTCGCCGTCGGTGATGCCGTCGGCATGGCCGCCCTGGCCGTCGGATCGTGGCGTCACCGCCAGGTGGTGCTGTGAGCGCCCCCGGATGACCCGGCTCGGCCGGCGCCACCGCCGACAGGACCATCGTGGCGCCGGGCCGTCCCGACCGACGACGAGCAACCCGTACCACAACGAGGGAACAAGGCGAATGGTGCGGGCGGCGTGGGGCTCCACCCTCCGCAAGCCGCCACGCAACGCCTCGTTCTCCTGTCGGCTTGTGGGGTGCGCCTGCATCGCGGGTCGGCCTCGGCGGTGCAGACCTACCTCTTCGCGGCCGGGTTGACCGTTGTCGACGAGGCGGCCACGGATCTGGCTTCGGGGAGGCTGAGGCGATGTTCGAGGAGACGAGCTCGTCGCTGACCGAGGCGCTGGGCTTCGCCGGATGGCCGGCGGCCGACACCGCCGCCTTGACCCGTGCTCCGGCGGCCGACACCGCCGCCGTGACCCGGCCGATCGCCGTCGACGGCGCGGCGGAGACGTTCGCCCTCGGAGGCGAGCTGGGGGCGGTGTCGGAGGTCGCCACGCTCGGCGACCCTTTGGCAGCCAGGGAGGTGCCGTGTCCCAGCCGACTGGCGCGGACCGGCGGCTCCGGGCTGCTCACCGACGCCGCCGCCCTGGTGGTGGCCGTGGTGCTGGCCGCCGCTGGTCACAGCCTGTGGGACGTCCTCCGGGTTGGAGGCAGCCCGCTGGTCGTCTTCGCCGGCAGCGCGGCGCGCCTGGCGGTGACCGCGCCGCTGCTGCTGGCCGTCCTCTCCGACAGCCGGCGGTCCCCCCGAGTGCAGCTGCGCGGCTGCTTCGGCCATCAGCTGCGGACGCTGGTGGTGCCGCTCACCGCCGCCGGGGTGGCCAGCTTGGGGGTGTGGCAGGTGGTGGCCGGTCTCCACGTCGTCCCTCCGTCAGCCGGCTCGGTGCTGCTGCTGTGCCTGGCCGGGGTGCTGCTGGTGGCCGCCGGCCGGGCCGGCGGCCCCTGGACCGGTCGGGCCGGCCTGGGTGCCCGGCGGGTGCTGGTCATCGGTAGCGGCCGGGTGGCTGGACTGGTCACCGAGCGGCTCCGGTCGCAGCCGGGGGTGCACATCGTGGGGTTCGTCGACGACGAGCCGATGTGTGACGACGGCTGGCTCGGTGGCCTGTCGGACCTGCCTGCGGTGTGCCTCCACCACCGAGTCGACAACGTGGTGGTGGCCTTCTCCAAGGCGTCCGAGGAGCGGCTCATCGAGGTGCTGCGGCCGGTGCAGGGTCACGTCGCCATCGCCGTGATCCCGCGGCTGTTCGACGTGGTGCCGGCGACGGCCGGCGTCCACGACCTGGGGGCCGGGTTGCCGGCCATCAGCGTGGCCCCCGCCTCCTTCGGCTGGCTGCCGACGCTGGTGAAGCGCGCGGTCGACCTCGTCGGAGCGGTGAGCGCCCTGGTGGTGCTGTCGCCGCTGCTGGCCGTGGTGGCGGCGGCCGTGCGCTGCACCTCGCCCGGACCGGTCATCTTGCGCCAGACCCGCGTCGGACGCGACGGGCAGCACTTCCCGATGTTCAAGTTCCGTTCCATGTACCTCGGCACCCCCCGGCCGCCCGACACCGCTGCCGGCTGCGCCGACGAGACCGGCGCGGCCTGCGACCCGGTCACCGGGCCGTTCCCCAAGCTCAAGAACGACCCTCGGGTCACCCCGGTCGGCCGGCTGATCCGCCGGTCCAGCATCGACGAGCTGCCCCAGCTGCTCAACGTGGTGCTCGGCCACATGTCGCTGGTCGGGCCCCGTCCCTTCGTCCCCAGCGACGCGGCCTGCATCGCAGGCTGGGCCCGCCGGCGCTACCACGTCCGGCCCGGCATCACCGGCCTGTGGCAGGTGTCGGGACGCAACGACATCACCTTCGAGGAGATGTGCCGGCTCGACCATCTCTACGTGAGCTGCTGGTCGTTCGGTCTCGACCTGCGGATCCTGGTCCGCACGGCTCGGGTCGTCCTGGCCCGCCGCGGCGCCTACTGACCGCGGCCGGCCCGTGACGGCCGCGGCCGGGCCGCCGCGGCCCTTACCGACCGCGGCCAGACCGCCGCGGTGGCTGCTCACAGACCGGCCAGGGCCTGTCGCGCCGGCATGGCCGACGGTGCGGTCGCGCCGGCTCCCGCCAGCATCGAACCAGGCGCCGGCTCCGGCGCCGTCGCCCGCCAGCGTGGCGGTGCCGAGGGCAGCTCCCACCGCGGTGACGGCGAGCCGCGGGTGGCGCCGTTGTCCGTCGCCAGCGCCGGTTCGGGCCTGTCGGAGCGTTCCCGAGCCGTGCAGGATCTCCCTGGCGCCGCCGCCTCTTCGCCGGCCGGGTCTTCGCCGCCGTGCCCGCCGCCGCCGTGCCCGCCGCCGCCGAGTGCTCGGGTCCGGGACGGGTTGCGTGCCGAGCTGGCACCGCGCCCGGTCGAGCGCGCGGTTCGGGATGCCACCGCCGATCTGCTGTGGGCTGCGTGCCGGCCCGAGCCCGACGTCGAGGTGGCGCGCCGGGCGGCTCGGCGTGCCGACCCGGACCTGGCCGCCGCCGCTGCCGTGGCCCACGGCGTCGCCGGGCTGCTCCGCCGGGCGCTGCCGCGCGCCGGCCTGCCCGCCGGGTGGGAGCAGGCGAGCCGACGGATCGACACGGTGGCGCAGGTGCAGACGATGCAGGAGGTGCTGGTGCTGCCGCAGGCGGTCGCCTTGGCCCTCTCCCCGCTGGGTCGGGCCGGGCTGGAGCCGGTGGTGGTGAAGGGCGCGGCCCTGGTGCAGCGCTATCCCGAACGTGGCCTGCGACCCATGGTCGACATCGACCTGCTGCTGCCAGCCGCCGACCACGGCCGCGCCCTGCAGACCCTGGCCGGTGCCGGCTGGCGCCGGCTTCCACAGCCCGGCGGCGGTCGCTACGACGCCGTGCTCACCCACCCGGCCGTGCCGGCGCTGGTGCTCGAGCTGCACCACGGCCTGCAGGGGTGGCACGAGCGGGCCAACCGTCTCGACGCGAAGGAGCTGTGGCGCCGGCGACGGCCGGGCCGGTGCCTCGGACAGCCGGCGTGGGTGCTGGCCCCCGAAGAGGAGATGTTGCTGCTGGCCGCCCACGCCGGCAAGCCGTTCCACGGCTTCAGCCGGCTGATCTGGCTGACCGACCTGGCGGTGGTGGTGGCCACCGCCGGGTCACGGCTCGACTGGGACCGGGTGGCTGCGCTGGCGCGCCGCAGCCGCACCGTCAGCGTCCTGGCCGTCGCCTTGGCCATGGCCGGCCGGCTTGGGCTGCAGGCCCCGGCGGAGCTGGTGGAGCTGCCGACCAGGGGCTGGCGCCGCGCCGCGCTGCTTCCGCTGCTGGTTCCGGACTGGCCCCTGCGCTTCGTCGGAGCCGACCCGGCGCCGGTGCCGTTCCACCTGCGCTTCGCCCTGGCCGACACCAGCTGGAGGCGCCTGGTGCTCAGCGCCGGCGGGTGCTACGGACGGTCCCGATCCCAGCAGCTGGTCTGGCCGGTGCTGGCCCTGGGTCGCAGCGCCCGCCGCTGGCACCGGCTGCGGAGCCGTCGGTGACCCCGGGCCGCGCCAGCCCGGTGCCCGCCGACCGCACCGACCCGATGACCCGCCGGTGGCGGATGCCACCGCGGCCGGCGGCCACCGCCGCGGGCCGGGGCCAGGCCGCGGCGCCGGTGGCCGGCGTCGGCGGGGGGATCACCCAGGCCGGGGCGCGGCGGTCGGCCGCCATCGAGTCGCTGCGGGCGCTGGCCGCGCTGGGCGTGCTCGAAGGGCACGTGTTCGGCGCGGCCGTCGGCTACGGAGCGGCGGCCTACGCCACGGTGACCGCCCGGATGCTGCTCGGCGGCGGCATGGGGGTGTTCCCGTTCTTCGCCGTTGGAGCCGAGTGAGCAATGGTGTCGCAGATCCATCACGGGTGCAGGTGCCGCCTGGTCGAACCGAGGAAGCTGGCCAAGCAGCTTGTCTGCGCCACAACCGGCGAACTGGTCGACCAAGACCACAACGCAGCAAAGAACCTCCCCGACTGGCCCGGTGATGCCAGTTGCGGCCCAGTTGGAACCACGGCCCCAAAGCCCAGCAGTCCCGCCGGCAGCGGAGCGAGACTCGGCTCTGACTCCGCAGCATCCGGCGCCGCAGGAAGGAGCGCAAGACCTTCGCAGTCTCGGAAGGCCGCCCTCGGTGAAGCCGAAACCGATGCTTCCCGTTGAGAGCGGACCCGGCCTCGGTCACCACCGAGTCGATCGAGCACCCGTTGGACCTAGCCCAGATCTAGCCCAGGCGGTGACTCGTGCCACCTGACGGTCGAGGTTGGCGTTCTGGTCGGCCGAGGAGACCCGTGCGAAGATCGCCGTCTTGGCATTGGACGTTGGCTGGGCATCGGCCAGATCCCCGACCATGATGAGGCCGCCCACTGGCTACGCCGGGACCGGCAGCTTG
>JAJZNB010000270.1 GCA_021848085.1 Actinomycetes bacterium | reverse complement strand
CCTCCAGGCCTACCTGGCCCGTCGCCGGGCCGACGGCCTGAGCCCCGCCTCGCTGGCCCGGGCCCTGGCCGCCATCCGCGGCGCAGCGCGCCACCGGCTCGAGGAGGATGGCGGCACCGACCCCACCGACGGGGTGGCGGCGCCCCGCCGTCCGGGGCGGCTGCCCAAGGCCCTCGACGAGGAGCAGGTGGCCCGGCTGCTCGCCGCGGCCGACACCCCCGACCCGGTCGGCCGCCGGGACCGAGCCATGCTGGAGCTGCTCTACGGCACCGGCATGCGGGTGGGAGAGCTGGTGGCGCTCGACCTCGACGACGTCGGCGGGGACAGCGGCCTGATCCGGGTGCTGGGCAAGGGCAACAAGGAGCGGCTGGTTCCCCTGGGGCGCTGCGCCAGCGCGGCGCTGGCCGACTGGCTGGGGCCCGGCGGACGTCCCGAGCTGGCCCCGGCCCGCTGGGCCCGCCGGGGCGACGCCGAGGCGCTGTTCCTCAACCAGCGCGGCGGCCGCCTCACCCGCCAGGGGGTGTGGACGGTGCTGCGGACCCGCTCCGCCCGGGCCGGGCTGGCACCGGTGCACCCCCACGTGCTGCGCCACTCGTGCGCCACCCACATGCTGGCCCACGGCGCCGACATCCGGGTGGTGCAGGAGCTGCTGGGCCATGCCTCCATCGCCACCACCCAGATCTACACCAAGGTCACCATCGAGCATCTGCGCCGGGTCATCGACATCGCCCACCCCCGCGCCGCGCCCGGCCGGCACCGATGAGCTGGGTGGCCAGCGCACCGGACGGCCAGCGCACCGGACGGCCAGCGCACCGGACGGCCAGCGCACCGGACGGCCAGCGCACCGGACGGCTACGCCCCCCAACGCCTCGGGGCGGACCTGGACGGTAGGCTGCGGGGTGTGAGCAACGACGCCTCCACCGTCGACTTCCGCTCCTTGCTCCAGGCCGAGCGGTCCGAGCTGATCGAGCGGCTCGCCGAGCTCGGCTCCGGCGAGGGCCACGACCTCACCTACGACCCCAACTTCGCCGACACGAGCCAGGTCACCGCTGAGCGCGGTGAGGCCGAGGCGCTGGCCGCCAGCCTGAAGGAGACGCTGGCCGAGGTGGAGCGCGCCCTCGACAAGCTGACCAAGGGCAGCTACGGCATCTGCGAGGACTGCGGCGCCCCCATCGCCGAGGCCCGCCTCGAAGCCAAGCCAGCGGCGCGCTACTGCATCGCCTGCGCCGCCAAGCATTGACCGACACCGGGCCTCCGGCCGCTCTCGACAGCACCGAGGCCGGAGCGTCGGCGGCACCGGCCGATCCCCGCCCTCCCTGGCGTCCCCCCGGCCCACCCCACCAGGCGGTGGCGGCCCCGTCGCTGCGACCAGGCACCGCCGCCTACGACCGCAGCACCGTGCTGCTGCTGGTGGGGGCGCTGGCCGTGGTGGGGGTGCTGTGGGGCTTCGGCGTCGTCCACCTGCAGGCCTTCACCGTCATCGTCTTCTGCGTGCTGGTGCCGTCGGTGATCCTCCACGAGGTGGCCCATGGGGCGCTGGCCCTGGTCTTCGGAGACGACACGGCCAAGCGGGCGGGGCGCCTCACCCTCAACCCGCTGCCCCACATCGACCCGTTCGGGACCATCGTGCTGCCGGCGCTGCTGGCCGTCACCAACATCGGAGCCTTCGGCTGGGCCAAGCCGGTGCCGGTCACCGTCAGCCGACTGCGCCGGCCCCGCGACCACGGCCTGCTGGTGTCGCTGGTCGGCCCGGCGGTCAACGTGGCGCTGGCGGTGGGCTGCGCCTTGGCCTACCGCCTCGGGCTGCCCGAGGCCACCCGGGCGGTGCCGGTGCTGCACCTGCAGCCGCTGGTGGCCCAGATCCTGTTCCTCGGCGCCTACGTCAACGTCCTGCTGGCCGTGTTCAACCTGATCCCCATCCCGCCGCTCGACGGCTCGGCGGTGGTGGAGCGGCTGCTGCCCCGACGGGTGCTGCCCGGCTACTACCGGCTGCGGCCCTACACCTTGGTGCTCCCGGTGCTGCTGGTGATCGTCCTCAACCTGCATCCCGAGCTGGCGTCGCGGGTGTTCGCCCCGGCCATCGAGCATCTCGGCTCGCTGCTCGGCACCCATCTGATCGCCCTGTAGGGCCCGGCCGGCGGCCGGCGCCGCGTCGACGTCCAGGTGCTCGGTGGAGAAGACCGCGGCGATGGGGTCCTCGAGCCGGCGCGAGAGCGAGCCGGCCCTGGTGCTGTCGGCGACGGCTCGCACCGGCCGGTCGTGGAACCCGTCGGTGGTGACGACCGGTCCTGCCGCCAGGTCAGCTGGAGAAGCCTCCCGGCGGGGCCAGGAAGCCGGCGGCCCGCATGGCCCGGTCCAAGGTGCCCGACGCCACCTGACGGGCCCGGTCGGCCCCTTTGGCCAGCATGTCGCGCACCTGGCCGGGGTCGGCGGCGATGACGGCGTGACGCTCTTGGACCGGGCGCAGCAGCTCCACCAGCGCCTCGGTGACGTCGCGCTTGAGGCTGCCGTAGTCGCGGTAGCGGCCTGCGGCCACGTCGGGAGCCTCGCCGGTGGCGGCGGCCAGCAGCTCGAGCAGGTTCGACACGCCGGGCTTGGCCGGTGGGTCGTGGCGCACCGAACCCTCGGTGTCGGTGACCGCCTTGCGGATCTTGCGGCGGACCTCGTCGGGCGGGTCGAGGATGTCGACGGTCCCCAGCGGCGAGCTCACCGACTTCGACATCTTGCGGGTCGGCTCCTGCAGGTCCATCACCCGGGCGCCAGCCCTCGGCACCGCCGCCTCGGGCACCACGAAGGTCGGGCCGTAGCGGTGGTTGAACCGGGCGGCCAGGGTGCGGGTCAGCTCCAGGTGCTGACGCTGGTCGGCACCGACCGGCACCCGGTCGGCGTCGTAGAGCAGGATGTCGGCCGCCATGAGCGCAGGGTAGGTGAACAGCCCGGCCCGCACCGTCTCGCTGTCGCCGCCTTTGTCTTTGAACTGGGTCATGCGGCGCAGCTCGCCGAAGGTGGCGGTGCACTCGAGCAGCCACGACAGGCGGGGATGCTCAGGGACGTGGCTCTGCACGAACACGGTGCAGCGGTCGGGGTCGAGCCCGGCCGCCAGCAGCCCCGCCGCCGTCTGCACCGTCCGCTCGGCCAGCCGGACCGGGTCGTGGTCCTGGGTCATGGCGTGCAGGTCGACCACGCAGTAGAAGGCGTCGTAGTCGTGCTGGTCGGCCACCCAGCCCCGCACCGCACCCAGGTAGTTGCCCAGGTGGAGCATGCCGCTGGGTTGGACGCCTGAGAGGACCCGTGCCATGGGAGCATGGTACGGCCGTGGCCGGCGCCCGGTGCACAGCCGCCTTCGGCCGGCGCCCGGTGCACAGCCGCCTTCGGCCGGCGCCCGGTGCACAGCCGCCTTCGGCCGGCGCCCGGTGCACAGCCGCCTTCGGCCGGCGCCCGGTGCACAGCCGCCTTCGGCCGGCGCCTCCGGACCGGCCCGCTCGGGGGGATGCGCGCCCGGCGCCACGCCAGCCGGTAGGGTCGCCCCCGTGCCGGCGATGGTGTCCACTCCCGTCTTCGAAGGCCCGTTCGAGGTGCTGTTGCAGCTGATCGGCGACCACAAGGTCGACGTCTACGACATCTGTCTGGCCGAGGTGGTCGACGCCTTCCTCGCCGAGCTGGCCGACCGCCAGCCCATGGACCTGCAGATCACCACTGAGTTCCTGGTCATCGCCGCCATCCTGGTGGAGCTCAAGTCCCGCAAGCTGCTGCCCGGGCCCGACGAGGTGGAGCCCGACGACGAGCTGTGCGGCTTCGAGGAGCGCGACCGGCTGCTGGCCCGCCTGCTCGAGCTGCAGGCCTACTCGGCCGCGGCGGACGCCTTCGCCGTGCTGATCGAGCGGGCCTCCCGCTCCCTGCCCCGGGCCGCCGGCCTCGAGGAGCGGTTCCGGGACCTGGCTCCAGACCTGCTGGCCGGGGTCACCCCCGACCTGCTGGCCGCCGCCTTCGCCAAGGGCACCGCCCCCCGGCCCACCCCGACCGTCGACCTGTACCACGTGACGGTGGAACCGGTGACGGTGTCGGAGGCGGTGGCCGAGCTGGTGCAGCGCCTCCCCGGCCAGGGCCGGACCTCGTTCCGGCAGCTGACGTTGGCCTGCACCAATCGGATGCAGGTCATCGTCCGCTTCTTGGCGCTGCTCGAGCTGTGCAAGCAGGGCCGGGTCACCCTCGACCAGGGTCACACCTTCGGTGACCTGCAGGTCACCTGGGTGGGTGACAGCCGGGTGCCGGCGGCGGTCAGTGCCGCCGACGCCGTCGAGGAGTACGAGGGCTGACCGCCACCGTGCCGCTGCCCGAAGCCCAACGGGCCATCGAAGCGGTGCTGCTCGCCGCGGTGGAGCCCATCAGCCCCAACCTGCTGGCCGAGCTGCTGGAGCTGCCGGTGGAGCAGGTGGAGTCGGCCTGCGCCGAGCTGGCCGGCCGCTACCAGGCCGACGGCCATGGCTTTGAGCTGGCCCGCATCGCTGGCGGCTACCGGCTGCAGACCCATCCCGACATGGCGCCGTTCGTGGAGCGCTTCGCCGTGGAGGGCATGTCCTCACGCCTGTCGTCGGCCGCGCTCGAGACGCTGGCCATCATCGCCTACAAGCAGCCGGTGTCTCGGGCTCAGGTGGCCGCCTTGCGCGGCGTCAACGTCGACGGGGTGGTGCGGCTGCTGGCCCAGCGCGGCGTCATCACCGAGGTGGGCCACGCCCCCGGCCCCGGTCAGCCGGTGCTGTACGGCACCACCCCCGCCTTCCTGGAGAAGCTGGGTCTCGACTCCCTCGACCAGCTGCCCCCTGTCGAGGACCTCCTGCCCGGTCCCGAGGTCGTCGAGCAGCTCGAAGAGCAGCTCCGCCCCGGGTCCGATGGCTGACCCGACCGACGGCGGCGATGCCGGCCCCGGCCCCGGCCCCGGCCCCGGACCCGGCGACGACGAGGGCGAGCGCCTGCAGAAGGTGCTGGCCCGCGCCGGCTACGGCAGCCGGCGCCGCGGCGAGGAGCTGATCGCCGAGGGGCGGGTGACGGTCGACGGGACGGTGGCCGAGCTGGGCCGCCGGGTCGTGCCGGGCCACCAACAGGTGGCGGTCGACGGGGTGCCGCTGGCCCTGCTGCCGGGGCTGGTCCACTACCTGCTGAACAAGCCGGCCGGGGTGGTGACCACCGCCGACGACCCCCAGCGACGGCCCACCGTGGTGCAGCTGGTGCCGGGCGAACCCCGGGTGTTCCCCGTCGGCCGGCTCGACACCCCCACCGAGGGGCTGCTGATCCTCACCAACGACGGGGAGCTGGCCCAGCTGCTGGCCCACCCCTCCCATGGGGTGGAGAAGGAGTATCTGGCCGAGGTGGAGGGCCAGCCATCGGCCGGGGCGCTGCGCCGCTTGCGCCAGGGGGTGGATCTCGATGACGGACCCACCGCGCCGGCCAAGGTGGGGGTGGTGGGGCCCGGGGTGCTGCGCATCGTCATCCACGAAGGCCGCAACCGCCAGGTGCGCCGCATGTGCGAGGCGGTGGGTCATCCGGTGCGGCGCCTGGTCCGCACCCGGATCGGCCCGCTCAGCGACCCGAACCTGGCGCCTGGCGCCTGGCGGCCGCTGACCGCCGCCGAGGTGCGGGCCCTGGGGGAGGCCGCCGTCGGCCCCCGCCCGCCTCGAGGCCGCCGCGCACCTGGAACGAGCCGCCCACCCGGACCCCGACGCGCCGGTCGGTAGCATCCTTCGGCATGCCGCCCGCCGTCCGCGCCCTGCGAGGCGCCACCACCGTCGACGCCGACACCCCCGAGCAGATCACCGAGCGGATCCAGGAGCTGCTGCAGACCCTGCTGCAGCGCAACGGGGTCAGCCACGACGATCTGATCAGCATCCTGTTCACCGCCACCGAGGACGTGGTGTCGATGTTCCCGGCCAGCGCGGCGCGTGGGCTGGGGCTCGGCGACGTGCCGCTGATCTGCGCCCGCGAGCTGTCCATCGTGGGCTCCACCCCCCGCTGCCTGCGGGTGATGGTGCACACCACCACCGAACGCAGCCGGGCCGAGCTGCACCACGTCTACCTCCACGGCGCCCGGGGGCTGCGTGACGATCTCCCCGAATGAGCCCGGGGCGGTGTTCCCGGTTCCGGACGAGCCCGGGGCGGTCTTCCCGGTTCCGGACGAGCCTGGGGCGGTGTCCCCGGTTCCGGACGCGCCTGGGGCGGTGTCCCCGGGCCCGGACGAGCCCGGGGCGGTGAGCCGGGTCGAGGCCGGCCGGGCTCTGATCGTCGGCACCGGCCTCATCGGCGGGTCGGTGGCCATGGCGCTGCGGGCCCGGGGCTGGCACGTGACCGGCTGCGATGCCGACGAGGGCAACGCCAAGGAGGCGCTCGCCCTGCACGCCCTCGACGCGGTCGGCGACGACCCGGCTGCCGACCTGGTGGTGGTGGCCACCCCCCTGGGGGCGGTGGTCGACGAGCTGCGACGGGTGCTGCACGGTCCGCTGGCGCCGGCGGCGGTGGTGACCGACGTGGCCGGGGTGAAGGGGCCGGTGGTGCAGGCTGTCGACGATCCCCGCTACGTCGGCGGGCATCCGATGGCCGGTTCCGAGCAGGTGGGGGTGCGCGGCGCCGACCCCGACCTGTTCGTGGGGGCGACCTGGGTGCTGACCCCGACCGCCGTGACCGACCCCGGCGCCTACACCCGGCTGCGGGCCGTGGTCAGCTCGCTCGGGGCCGAGGTGGTGGCGCTCACCCCCGAGCAGCACGACATGCTGGTGGCGGTGGTGTCGCACGTGCCGCATCTGACCGCCGCCACCTTGATGAACCTGGCCGACCGCCTGGGCGAGGAGCACGCCGTGCTGCTGCGGCTGGCCGCCGGCGGCTTCCGGGACATGACCCGGGTGGCGGCCGGGCAGCCCAACATCTGGCCCGACGTGTGCGCCAACAACGCGCCGGCCATCGTCGCCGCCTTCGACGCCTTGCTGGCCGACCTGGCCGCCATGCGCGACCGGGTGGCGCACGCCGACCGGGGTGGGCTGCTGCAGGCGCTGCAGCACGCCGCCGAGGCCCGCCGGGCGCTGCCCAGGCGTGCTCCGGCTCCCCGCCGGCTGGCCGAGCTGCGGGTGCCGGTGCCCGACCGGCCCGGCGTGCTGGCCGACATCACCACCTTGGCCGGCGAGCTCGGCGTCAACATCTACGATCTCGAGATCGCCCACAGCACCGAAGGGGACAAGGGGGTGGTGGTGCTGGTCGCCGACGCCGACGCGGCCGGCGGGCTGGAGCAGGCTTTGGCCGGCCGCGGCTATCGCACCACGGCCCGGGAGCTGGAGTGACCCCGACCGGCCCCAGCGCCGACGTCACCCCCACCGTCACCGTGGCCGGCGGCACCCGGCTGCAGGGCCGGGTCCGGGTGCCAGGCGACAAGTCCATCTCGCATCGGGCGCTGCTGCTGGCGGCGCTGGCCGACGGCACCTCGTCGCTGCGGGGCCTCTCCGGCGGCGACGACGTGCGGCGCAGCGCGGCGGCGGTCGCCGCCTTGGGCGCCGTCGTGACCGGCCGGCCCGTCACCGGCCGGCCCGACGCTGGCCGGGCCGCCACCCCGGACGGGGCGGCGCCGACCGGGGCGGGCTTCGACGCCGAGGTCGCCGGTGGCCCCGACCGCCTGCACCAGCCCGACGGCCCACTCGACCTGGGAAACTCCGGCACCGGGCTGCGGCTGGTGGCCGGGCTGGTGGCCGGCTGGCCGTGGACGGTGGAGCTGACCGGCGACGCCTCGCTGTCGTCGCGGCCCATGGACCGCATCGCCGGGCCGCTGCGGGCCATGGGAGCGGTGGTCGACGGGCGCGGTGAGCGGTGCCTGCCGCCGGTGGTGGTGCGCGGCGGCCACCTCCACGGCATCGACTACACCCCGCCCATGGCCAGCGCCCAGGTGAAGTCGTGCCTGCTGCTGGCCGGGCTGCGGGCAGCGGGCGAGACGGTGGTGCGCGAGGCGGTCCTGACCCGGGTCCACACCGAGGAGCTGCTGGCCGCCGCCGGCGCCGACATCGCCGAGGCGAACGAGGCCGGAGTGCACGTGGTGCGGCTGCGGGGCGGCCGGCTGCGTCCTCTCGACCTCGACGTGGCCGGCGACCCCTCGCAGGCCGCCTTCTGGGTGGTGGCCGCCTGCGTGGTGCCCGGCAGCACGGTGACGGTGGAGTCGATCTACGCCGGACCGGCCCGCCGCGGCTTCCTCGACGTGCTGCGCCGCATGGGAGCGGCGGTGGAGGAGACCCCGACGACCCGAGGCGTCGGCACCGTCGACGTCACCGCCCGCTTCGCCCCCCTGCGGCCCACCGAGGTGGACGCGGCGGAGATCCCCAGCCTCGACGAGGTGCCGATCCTGGCCGTGGCCGCCGCCGCGGCCGAGGGCACCACCGTCTTCCGCGACGTGGGGGAGCTGCGGGTGAAGGAGTCCGACCGGCTGCACGGGGTCGCCGCCTTGGTCCGGGCCTTCGGCGCCGGCGCCGACATCGACGGCGACGACCTGGCCGTCCACGGCGCCGGCCGGCTGCACGCCGGGCGGGTGGATGCCGGCGGCGACCATCGCATGGCCATGGCCGGGGCGGTGGCCGGGCTGGTGGCGGCGGGGGAGACGGTGGTCGAGGGATGGGGGTCGGTGGCCACCAGCTATCCGGGCTTCGCCGCCGATCTGGCCCACCTCGGCGGCCGGCTGCGGATCGGGGGGCGGCCGTGACCACCGTCGCCATCGACGGGCCGGCCGGCGCCGGCAAGTCGACGTTGGCCCGGCAGCTGGCCGAGCAGCTGGGGGTGGAGCGGCTCGACACCGGAGCCATGTACCGGGCGGTGGCCTGGGCGGCGCTGCGACGCGGGGTCCGCCTCGACGACGTCGACGCGGTGGGCGCGCTGGCTGCCTCGCTCGACCTGCAGGTGGGGGCCACCGTCGAGGTGGACGGGGTGGATGCCACCGCCGGCCTCCGCACCCCGGCGGTGGATGCCGCCGTGTCGACGGTGGCGGCCAACCCGGCGGTGCGGGCCGAGCTGGTGAAGCGCCAGCGGGCCTGGGTCGAGGCCCGCGGCG
>JAJZNB010000194.1 GCA_021848085.1 Actinomycetes bacterium | reverse complement strand
GATCGGGCCGGCTGGTATGGCCGATCGGGCCGGCTGGTATGGCCGATCGGGCCGGCTGGTATGGCCGATCGGGCCGGCTGGTATGGCCGATCGGGCCGGATGCGGTCTCCGCTCGCTGGACCCGCCGGCCCCAGACGGGCTAAGGGGTGGAGCTGTGCCTGCCGTTCGTGGCCCGGCTGCCGGTCAGCGTGGCCCCCTCGTCGTCGTCGACGACCCTGCCGACGACCGGCTGGCCGACTACCGCCAGCTCACCGACCGGGCGCTGCGCCGGCGGCACGAGGAGGCCGAGGCCGTCTTCGTGGTGGAGGGGAAGGTGGCCGTGCGCCAGCTGGTCGTCTCGCCGCACGTCATCGGGTCGCTGCTGGTCGACGACCATCAGGTCACGGCGGCGGCCGAGCTGGTCGAGGCCGTCCGATCGGCCGGCGCTCCCGTGTACGTCGGGAGCCGGGCGGTGGTGGCGGCCACCGTCGGCTTCGCCCTCCACCGCGGCGTGGTGGCGGTGGCCCGCCGGCCGCCGCCGGCCGATCCTTGGCAGCTGGTTCACGGTGCTGCCGGTGCCGCCGGTGCTGCCGGTGCCGCCGCGGGCGATGGCGCCGCCGGCGCAGGCGCCGAGGCTGGGGCCGCCGCCGGTGGCGAGCTGGGTGGCCGGGGCGCCGCCGGCGGCGCATCACCGCCGCGTCGGCCGGTGCTGGCCGTGCTCGAAGGGGTCAACGACCACGAGAACCTCGGTGCTCTGTTCCGCAACGCGGCAGGGTTCGGGGTGGCCGGGGTGCTGCTCGACCCGACCTGCGCCGACCCGCTGTACCGCCGGTCGGTACGGGTGTCAGGTGGACATGTGCTGCATGTCCCCTTCGCCCGGCTCCGCCCGTGGCCTGACGCCCTGGGCGAGCTGCGCCGAGCCGGCCTCACCGTGGTGGCCCTGGCCCCGCACCCGCCGGCAGCCCTGGGGCGGGTCATGCCGGTGGCCGAGCTGGCCGCCGCCCTCGGCGCCGTCGATGAGGTGAGGGGACAGGCGCCGGCTGGGTCCGAGGCGCCGGGCGGGTCCGAGGCGCCGGCCGGGTCCGAGGCGCCGGCCGGGTCCGAGGCGCCGGGTGGGTCCGAGGCGCCGGCCGCGTCCGAGGCGCCGGCCGCGTCCACGGTGGCGGTGCTGGTCGGTGCCGAAGGGCGCGGGCTCTCCCCTGAGGCGTTGCAGGCCGCCGATGTGGTCGCCACCATCCCCATGGCTGCGGGGGTCGACTCGCTCAACCTGGCCACCGCGGCCGCCATCGCCTTCTACGAGTTGACCGGCACGGCCAAGGCCAGGCCGCCAGGTCCACGACCGCCGGCCGGGTGCGCCCCACAAGGCTGACGGCGAGGCCGGCAGGCGCCAGCGCGCTCCGGGCACCTCGGCAGTACCATCCATCGCCGTGCGTCATGGGGGAGGGCAGACGTCCACGGCCGGCGGCTCCACGGCCGGCGGCTCTACGGCCGGCGGCTCTACGGCCGGCGGCTCTACGGCCGGCAGCTCCACGGCCGGCGGCTCGTCGCCGCCGGGCCCGGTCGGCTGGTGGCAGGGCCGGTGACAGCGATGGGGCGGGACGCGCTCGGGCGTCACGGCTCATCCGGCGTCGGGCGCCGTGTCCGCCGATCCTGGCGTCGACTGGCGGCCTGGGCCGGCGCGGGCCTCGCCACCGTGACCCTGGCATCGTGCTCGGTGTTCGACGGCGGCTCCACGGGGACGACCTCGGTGTCGGTGTTCCACCTGCACGTCGGCGACTGCCTGGTCACCCCGAAGAAGATCCAAGCCCAGCTCACCACGGTGCAGCAGGTGCCGTGCACCACCCCGCACACCCTCGAGGTCTACGCCTTGGTCCGCGACCACGGCGGCTCCACCTTCCCCACGGCCGAGGCCCTCGACACCTTCGCCAACGCCAGCTGCCTCGACCGGTTCGCCTCCTACGTCGGCGTGCCCTACCGGGAGTCGTCGCTGTTCTTCACCTACCTGCTCCCGTCGGTGCGCAGCTGGGCGGCCGGCGACCGGACCGTGGTCTGTTTGGCCGAGACCACCGGCCGGCCGCTGCGCCAGTCGGTGAAGGGATCCAAGCTGTGACCTGCCGTCACCGCCGGGTGCGGCTTCGCCCCACGCCATGTCGCGCCGGCCGGCAGCATCGACCGTCCTGAGAACCTCCGAGGGGGAGTCCCATGCCCATGCCTGCCGTGGTCGAAGGCGCCCTGCTGCAGTGCAGCTTCGGGTTGGCTCCGGCGTCGCTGAACGTGCTCCCCACCAGCCGCGTCATGGTGGAGGGTCGGCCGGCGGCCACCATCGCCTGCGTCGAGATCCTCAACGTCCCAACCTTCGGGATGTGCTCGAGCCTGGCCAACCCCGAGGTGGCCAGCGCCACCGCCGCCGCCCTGGGCGTCCTCACCCCCATGCCGTGCGTGCCGACCCTGATGCCGTGGGCGCCGGGCAGCCCCACCACCCTCATCGGGGGGACCCCGGCGCTGGTGGCCGGCTCGGTGTGCGAGTGCGCGCACGGCGGCGTGATCGAGATCCTCTTCCCGGGCACCACCCGCACCCTGGAGTGACACCTCCGTGGTGGCGCCGTGACATGCCGTACCGATGGTTGGCACGACCTGTCATGACAATCTCACGTCACGTGGATTTTCCTTGGCATGGCATTGTTTTGTCGAGTATGATCCACGGGCCGAAGGAACTTGGGGGAGTGTTCTTCGAGGGGGCCTCCCCGCGGACAGGCTCGACCGAAGGCGGTCGGCCAGAGGGGATGTGTTCGTGCCTACCTACACCGCTCCCGGCGTCTACGTCGAGGAGGTGCCGTCGTCGCAGAAGAGCCTGTCGGCGGCCGCAACGGCGATCGCCGCCTTCGTCGGGTTCACCGAGCGCGCACCGACCGACGACCCGAACGACCCCGAGGGCCTGAAGCCTCGACTGGTCACCAGCTGGACCCAGTTCGAAGAGCTCTACGGCAGCTTCACCGCGGGCTGCATGCTGCCGCTGTCGGTGTATGGCTACTTCCAGAACGGCGGCAACATCGCCTACATCGTCCGCATCCCCAACACCGTCCCGGCCGGTGAGCCGGCCCGGGTGGCGCTGCCGGCCGCCGACCGGGCGCTGGGCAACCCGCTGTCGGTCACCAGCGTGGAGCCCGACGCGGCGCTCACCGTCGCCATCGAGCCGTGCGACACCGGCGACGACGACGGCGACGAGCCGGTGCCGTTCACGGTCCGGATCCTCGAAGGCGGAGTCGAGGTGGAGTCGTTCCCCCAGGTGACGCTGACGCCCGGCGACCGCAACGTCGAGACGGTGGTCAACGGCGCCTCCACCAAGGTGAAGGTGAAGGTCGACCTCGACAAGGGCGTCGACCTGTCCACGATGATCGAGGTGCTCAAGCCCGGCACCTACCCCCTGGTGCCGGCGGCGCCGGTGCCGGTCGCCGTCAGCGGCAAGAAGTTCTCCGGCTCCGAGTCGGCCCGCACCGGCATCAACGGCCTGTCCATCGCCGACGAGGTCACCATGGTGCTGGTGCCGGACCTGGTCACCGCAGCCACCAAGGACGACGGCACCATCGACCTGGGCCTGTGGAAGGCGGTGCAGACGGCGCTGATCGGCCACTGCGAGCTGCAGGGAAACCGCATGGCCATCCTCGACGCCCCCCCCAAGATGACGCCGCAGCAGGTGAAGGAGTGGCGCAGCGACGTCGCCATGTACGACTCGGCCTTCGCCGCCATGTACTACCCGTGGATCAAGGTGGAGAACCCGGCCGGCGTCAACGGTGACCGGGAGGTGTTCGTGCCGCCGTCGGGTCACATCGCCGGGGTGTGGGCCCGCACCGACGAGACCCGCGGGGTGTGGAAGGCGCCGGCCAACGACACCATCCGGGGCTGCCTCGACGTGGAGCGCCCCATCACCAAGAACGAGCAGTCGCTGCTCAACCCCATCGGCATCAACTGCATCCGCCCGTTCGGCACCCGCGGCATCCGCATCTGGGGAGCTCGGACCTTGTCGTCGGACAGCGACTGGCGCTACCTCAACGTTCGGCGCCTGTTCAACATGGTGGAGACCACCATCCTCGACGGCACCCAGTGGGCGGTGTTCGAGCCCAACGACGTCAGCCTGTGGGAAGGGGTGAAGCGCACCCTCGACGCCTTCCTGACGGGGCTGTGGCGCGACGGTGCGCTGTTCGGCGCCTCGGCCGACCAGGCCTTCTACGTGAAGTGCGACGCCGAGACCAACCCACCGGAGTCCATCGACGAGGGGAAGCTGGTGGTGGAGGTGGGCATCGCCCCGGTGAAGCCGGCGGAGTTCGTCATCTTCCGCATCAGCCAGCAGAAGCAGATCGCCGGCTGACCTGGTGCCCGGACCACGGACGCCGCGCCAGCCCACCCACACCCCTAAGGAGCATTCGTGAGCTTCAACCTGACCAAGCAGGACCCGCTCGTCGGCACCAACTTCTTCCTCGAGATCTCCGGGGAGGTGATCGCCAACCTGACCTCGGTCGACGGGCTGCACGTCGAGATCGAGAAGGCCGACATCAACCAGCGCACCATGAAGGGCCACCTCGTGCAGCACGTCACCATGTCCAAGCCGAAGATGACCGGGGAGCTCACCGTGAAGCGGCTGGCTCCGCTCGACAGCACCAAGGACCCGCTGTGGGAGTGGTTCCTCAAGATCCGCGACAAGGGCATGAGCGTCGCCAACCGCGGCGCCGAGCGCAAGAGCGGCTCCATCGTCATCTACGACACGACGATGGCGGAGATCAGCCGCTGGAACTTCACCGAGGCCTGGCCGTCGAAGATCGAGAACGACGGCTTCGACGTCACCAAGAACGAGCCGGTCAGCGAGTCGATCACCTTCCAGTACGAGTCTCTGGTCCGGGTGAAGTAGCCGCGTGCGCACCGAGTACGAGTTCGTCCTGCCCCGCGGCTACGTCGACGAGTCGGGGACGGTGCATCGCCGGGGCGTGATGCGCCTGGCCACTGCCCGCGACGAGCTCGAGCCGCTGCGTGACCCGACCATCCTCGGGCCCGACGATCCCCGGCTCACCATCGTGGTGCTGAGCCGGGTGGTCAGCTCCCTGGGGACCTTGCCCATGGTGACCCGCCACGAGATCGAGGGGCTGTTCGCCGCCGATCTCGCCTACCTGCAGGACTTCTACGGGGTCATCAACTTCGGATCCGACGAGGACATCGAGGCGCTGCTGGCAGCCCAGTCGCCGGCGCAGCCGGCAGCCGCCCCCGCGCCGGATGCCGCGCCGGCCGCCGACGGCCCGGGAGGGCCGGCACCAGCCGGGGTGGCTGGGGTCGCCGGTGCGGCCGGTCCCGGCTCGGAGGAGCCTCCGGCGCCCCCCGCAGGTGCGTCCCGCCCGGCCGGCCGCCGCCATGCGATCGAAGAGGTGCGAAGCGGCGGGCGATGAAGCAGTACCCGATCGACGCCCTCTGGCAGGAGCTGATCTACCTCGCCTACCACCTCCACTGGCCTCTCGACGACCTGCTCGACCTGGAGCACGTGGACCGGGCCCGCCTGGTGCACGGGGTGTCTGCGCTCAACGCCCGGGCCTGGGAGGAGGCACGTCAGCTGTGACCGTCGGAACCGTCGCCCCAGCCTGCTGGTCGGCAACGGCCGCGCCGTGCCGCCACCGACCCGTCGAGGTGGGACCATGAGCCAGACCAGCAGCGCCGGAGGCATCAACGGGCACATCCCCGACACCGCCAGCTTCCTCTTCGAGGTGGACGGGGTCTCCATCGGCCTGTTCGGCGAGATCTCGGGGCTCGAGGTGACCGTCGAGACGGCTACCTACGCCGAAGGCGGTGAGAACGGCTACGTGCACAAGCTGCCGGGGCGCCTCACGTGGCCCAACATCGTGCTGCGCCGCGGCGTCACCGACAGCGACGCGCTGTTCTCCTGGGTGAACAAGACCGCCGGTTCGGGCTTCGAGGCCAACCACAGCTCCTTGAAGCGCAGCACGGCAGCCATCACCCTGATCGGCAGCGACGGCAGCCGGCTGCGCTCGTGGGACATCCAGGGGGCCTTCGCCGTCCGCTGGAGCGGGCCCACCTTGTCGGTCGACGGCGAAGGCCCAGCCGGCGAGGAGCTGGAGCTGGCCCACCACGGGTTCACCTCCAAGACCTTCGGGTCACGATGAGCGCCGACCCGGCGTCCGGTGGCGGCCTGTGGCTGGGGCACGCCATCTCGGAGCGCTACGGCTGGCACCGCCGCATCCGCACCCGCCCCCAACCGGCCGTGGGGCTGGTGGCCTTGGCCAGCGGCAGGTTCGCGGCCAGGGTGGGCCGGCCGCTGTCGGGGCGGTCGGTCTTCACCCGCCGCAGCATCGCCGACGTCGCCTCGGGACCAGCGCTGCGGAAGGTCGGCACGCCAAGCACCCCCCGGCTGGTGACCCTGCGGATCGCCACCGCCGCCGAGGTGGCTGCCCAGCGCCAGCTGCTCGGCACGGACGGCGCAGGGCGCAGCCTCGGCGCAGAGGTGTCCGCGCTGGCCGGCAACGGGCCCACGGCGGAGACCGGGGTGGGCGTCGGCGCCGGCGGCGCCGGCGGTGCTGCCCCCGCCGTGGCCCCTCCGGCCTCGCGCCGGCTGCCTGCCGGCCGGCTGCCGAGGGCCGCGGTGGCGCCTGGGTCGTGGGGGAGCTTCGGCCCCGGCGGCTCGCTGCAGCGGCTGCGGGCGGACGTCCTCCCCGTCCACCGTCCGGTGGAGGTGGCGGCGGTCGGTGATGTCTTGGTGGGGCGGGAGGAGCGTTGGCTTCGACCGCCGGCAGGAGGCAGAGACCCGGCCGGGGCACCTCGGGCGCCCCGGCCCTCGGCGGCGGTCGCCGCCTCGGCCCACCACGCTGTCGCCGCCCGGCGGGCTGCCGCCGACCCCGAGATCGGGGCGACCGCTGGTCGCGCCCCGACCCAACGCCGGGCCGAGCCGGTCTCAGCACCAGCCGAAGGCCAGGCGAAGCCGGTGCCCGCGCCGTCCGACGCTCGGCGGCCAGCCGCGCCCGACGACACCGTGAGGCCGGCGGCCGAGGCGCCTCCGCCGGCTCCGACGCCGGTCCCCGACCCGGTGTCCGGCTCGGGGATCGAGGTGAGCCGCTCATCGGGCCCGGGGTCGGGGCCGGAGGGGCCGTCGGGCCCAGGTTCGCCATCGGGCTCGGGCTCTGGTGCGTCGTCGGGCCCGGGTTCAGGCCCGGGTTCGCCAGCGGGCCCGGGTTCGGGTGCTGGTCCGGCGTCGGGCGCGGTCTCGGGTCCCGGTGCGCCGTCGGGCCCGGGTTCAGGCCCGGGTTCGCCAGCGGGCCCGGGTTCGGGTGCTGGTCCGGCGTCGGGCGCGGTCTCGGGTCCCGGTGCGTCTTCGGGCTCGGATGTGACGCCGTTGCCCCCGCCCGCCCCGACGTCGGCCGTGACCAGCCCGTCCGGATCCCCACCGGTGGGGGAGCCTCCGGGAGCCGACCCCACCTGGTCGACGAGGGTTCCGGCGCCGTCTTCTTGGCGAGGACCGACTACCGGATCAGGCTGGTCGACGCCAGGGCAGGTGGCGGTGATCGAGCGGCTGATCACCAGTCTGAACGGCCCGACCGTGCCGGCCGCGCTGGCCGCGGCCGTCACCTCCCGGCTGGGCGGCGGGCCGAGCTGGGATGGCGCCATCTCGGCGCGCCACGGGCGGGGGGTCGCCCCGCCCGCCAGCGTGCCGCGCCGCGCCACCGTCCGCCGATCGGTCCGGCAGGATCCGGCGGCGGACTCTGCCGGTGCCGTCACCGCCAGCCACCTCGCCGACCCCGGGCGGGCTCGGCGCCGGCTCGGCGACCTGGCACCGTGGCGGGCGGCACGGGACGGCGCCGGTCAGCGGACCGACGGCCCTGCCCGGGTTGGTGCCGCCGGGATCGGCCGGGCCGGTGAAAGCTCTGGCCGTGGCAGCAGCTCTGGCCGGGCCGGTGAAAGTTCTGGCCGTGGCAGCAGCTCTGGCCGGGCCGGTGACAAGCCCGGCCGGGCCGCTGAAGGGGTTCCGCTGCGGCGGGCGTCGAACCGGCTGCTGTCGGCCACCGCACCAAGCCCCGCCGACGGCCCCGGGAGCGCCGAGAACGCCGCCAGCGCTGGCAGCGCCGGCGCCGGCACGGCCGGTGGGCCCAGATCCGCCGGCAGGCCCGGTCGGGTTCGGACCGGCGACATCCGCCGGGCCCCGGCCGGGGCCAGCCGGCCAGCCACCGCGCCCGAGACCGCCAGCCGGTGGGCACCGGTGGGCGCCAGCGGCCCGCCCGTCGTACCGACCGCCACGACCACCGCCCGCGCCGCCCGCTTTGCTGCGGCCCTGCGGGGCCGGTCGCCGGATCCGGTGGTGGCGCTGCCGCCGCAGCTGGCTCCGCTGGCCACCGCCCTCGGTGGCGACAGGCCGGTGGTGGTGCGCGCCGGCCCGGCCAGCGCCGCTGCCTTGGCGGCAGCCGGTCGCCCGGCGGCGACGGTGGGACGGGTCATCCACCTGGCCCGGCGCCCCGACAGCAGCGCCACCTCGGTGGCGCTGCTGGCCCACGAGCTGGTGCACGCCGCCCAGCCGTCCCGTAGCCGGCCCCTCCGAGCGGACGCCGCTGCTGCTGCCGGCGCCGGCCCAGGCGCCAGGCCAGCCGCCGGCCGGCCGCGCTTCTTCGACGACGACGTCCACGATCACGAAGAGGGCCTGGCCCGCCGGATCGGCGACCTGGTGCGCACCATGGTGGCCAGCGACAGCGGGCGCTTCGTCCCCGAGTCGCGCCTGCGGGCCGCCGGTGCCGTGGCACCGACCAGCTGGCGGGTGGGGGGACCGGCCGGCGCCGCCTCGGCCGGCAACGATGTCGGTCCCGGCGCGGCCCGGTCCGGTGGGATCCGCCCCGGCGCGGCCCGCCGCGGTGAGGCGGGCGGCGCGCCCGGCAGAGCAGCAGCCACCACCGGAGCAGCAGCCACCACCGGCGCAGCAGCGGCGGCCGGCGCAGCAGCGGCGGCCGCGACCGGCGGGGCTGGTGGTGGACGGCAGCGCCTGCCGGCCGGCACCCGACGTCCCGGCGGAGCCGGCGGTGTGGGGATCGGCGGGCGCGGTGGATGGTCCGCCGGACCGGGAGGCCCCGACCTGCCGGCGCTGCTCGACCTCCAGGAGCTGCGACGCCGCGAGCCGGGCCTGGCCGGGCTGCTGGACCGGATCCGCGGCGGCGCCGTCTCTGGTGCCGGTGGT
>JAJZNB010000068.1 GCA_021848085.1 Actinomycetes bacterium | reverse complement strand
ATCGGCCGGCCAACGTCGACGCGGCCCAGCGCCTCGGTCTGCGAGCCGTCCGCTTCACCCACTCCGGCCAACTCGACGCTGTCCACCCTGACGCCGTCGACCCCGGCACCGTCGACGCCGTCGACCCCGGCACCGTCGACGCCGTCGACCAGCAGGGCCGGTGAGGTTGGCGAGCTGGCCCCGAGCTGCCCAGGCGCCCGGCCGGCGCCGTCGGCTACAGGCCGTAGGTCTCGAGGAGCCGGAGCCAGATCTCGCTGAGGGTGGGGTAGGCGGGCACGGCGTGCCACAGACGGTCGAGGGGGACCTCGCCGACCACCGCAATGGTGGCGGCGTGGAGCAGCTCGCCGGCGTCGGGGCCGACGAAGGTGGCGCCGACCACCACCCGGCGGTCCTCGTCGACCACCAGGCGGGCGTGGCCCCGATAGTCGTCTGCGTGCAGCGCGGCGCCGGCCACGTGGCCGATCTCGTAGTCGACGGCCCGGACCCGCAAGCCGGCGGCCTGCGCCTGGGCTTCGCTGACGCCGACGGCAGCGACCTCGGGATCGGTGAAGATCACCTGGGGGACGGCGCCGTGGTCGGCGGTGGCGACGTGCGGGCTCCACGGGGTCTCCTCCAAGACGCCGGCGGCGCGGGCGACGATGGCGTCGCCGCACACCCGGGCCTGGTACTTGCCTTGGTGGGTGAGCAGCACCCGGTTGTTCACGTCGCCCGCCGCGTACAGCCAGCTGCCCGGCACGCCGGTGGCGGCCATGGTGTCGTCGACCTCGATCCACCGACCCGGCGGCAGCCCGACCGTGTCGAGCCCGACGTCGTCGGTGCGGGGCCGGCGGCCGGCGGCGACCAGCAGCTCGTCTCCTGCGACGGTATCGCCGCCGTCGAGGTGCACCGCGACGCTGCCGTCGGAGCGTCGTTCCACGGCGCTGGCCCTGACCCCGGTGCGGACGTCGACGGCCGCGTCGCGCATGGAGGCGGCCAGCAGCTCACCGACGAACGGCTCATGGGCCGGCAGCAGCCGGCCGGCCATCTCCAGCACGGTGACCTTGGTGCCGAGGCTGGCCCAGGCCTGCGCCAGCTCGCAGCCCGCCACCCCGCCGCCCAGCACGACCAGCCGCTGTGGCGGTGCTGCTGAGCTCGTCGCCTCCTTGGTCGTCCACGGACGGGCGTCGGCCAGCCCCGCCACCGGTGGCAGCGCCGGGGCCGAGCCGGTGGCCACGCAGACAGCACGCCGGGCGCGCAGCACCACGGTGCCGTCGTCGGTCTCCACGTCGACGCGCCGCTCGCCGGCCAGGCGTCCCTGGCCGCGCACCAGGTCGATGCCGGCATCCCTCAGCCAGGCGACCTGGCCGGCATCATCCCAACCGCTGGTGAACCGGTCGCGCCGCTGCAGCGCGGCGGCGGCATCGAGGTCTCCGGTCACGGCCTGGCGGGCGCCAGGGACCCGGCGGGCCGCAGCCAGCACCTGCCCGGGGCGCAGCAACGCCTTTGACGGCATGCAGGCCCAGTACGAGCAGTCCCCGCCGACCAGGTCGGCCTCGACGACGACCGCCGACAGCCCTCTCTTGGTGGCCCGGTCGGCCACGTTCTCGCCGGTCGAGCCGGCCCCGATCACGATCACGTCGTACTGGCGCTGGTCCTCCACCTCGAGAGCCCTCCGATCGCTTGCTGGCTCCATGTCATCCTGCTGGTCGCTGTCATCCTGTGGTCGCTGTCATCATGCTGGTCGCTGTCATCATGCTGGTCGCTGAGCCTCGGCGTGGCGACCCACCCCGTGTGGCCCTCGAGCCCCGCTATGCTGTCGGCGATGCCCCGGGGTCCTCCCCGGTGGCGGCTGGCAGATCCGGTGCCAGCCGGGCCCACGAGACGTTCCTCGAGTCGAGACGTTCCTCGAGTCGGCCATCTTCCCCCTGGACCGACTGGAGTCTCATGAGCATCTCACCTTCCCTTGCCCCGACGCCTGTCCGCTTCTCGGACCTCGGGGTGCCCCGGGCCTTGACGGCGGCCCTGGAGCAGCAAGGCATCCTCTCTGCCTTCCCGATCCAGGTGGCCGCCCTGCCCGACTGCCTGGCCGGGCGCGACGTGTGCGGCAAGGCGCCGACCGGCGCCGGCAAGACCCTGGCCTTCGGGTTGGCGATCCTGTCCCGCCTGGCGGCCACGCCTCGCGGCGGAAGGCGGGGTCGTCGGTCTCCGACGGCGCTGGTCCTGGTCCCTACCCGCGAGCTCGCCGCCCAGATCGAGGAGGTGATGGCCCCTCTGGCCGCGACCGTCGGCGCCCGGGTGGCCTCCATCTACGGCGGCGTCGGGTATGGCAAGCAGGTGGCCGCCCTGCGCGGCGGGGTCGACGTGCTCGTCGCCTGCCCTGGCCGGCTCACCGACCTGGTCGACCAGGGCTCGGCCGACCTGTCGCACGTCGACGTGGTGGTCATCGACGAGGCCGACCGGATGGCCGACATGGGCTTCCTCCCGGCCGTGCGACGCCTGGTCGACCGGACCAGCGGTTCGCGCCAGACCCTGCTGTTCTCCGCCACCTTGGACGGGCCGGTCGACGCCCTGATCCGCGACTATCAGCACCAGCCGGTGCGCCACGACGTCGTGCTGAGCGACGCCGACCGGGGAGAGGTCTCCCACCACTTCTGGCGGGTCGAGGCCCACGATCGGGTCGCCGTGACGGCACAGGTGGTCAGCGCCGTCGGCCCGGCCGTGGTCTTCTGCCGCACCAAGCACGGGGCCGACCGCCTGGCGGACCGTCTGGCCCGCTCCGGGCTGGCCTCGGCTGCCATCCACGGCAACCGCAGCCAGAGCCAGCGTGAGCGGGCCCTGGGGGCGTTTCGCGCCGGCCGGCTCCACGCGCTGGTGGCCACCGACATCGCGGCGCGTGGCATCCACGTCGATGCCGTGCCCCTGGTGGTGCACTTCGACCTCCCAGCCGACGCCACCGACTACGTCCACCGGTCGGGCCGCACCGGCCGGGCCGGTGCCGACGGGACCGTCGTGTCGCTGATCGGCACCGAGCACCTCGCCGCGGCCAGACTCATCCAGCGGCGGCTGGGGCTCTCGAGCGGGGTCGGCGCGCCCGACGTGGCCTCCCTCGCCGACGCCGACGCCGACGCCGGCCGTCTCCGCACGGGGCCCGGCGCGACCGACGGCCGTCCCCGCACGGGGCCCGGCGTGACCGACGGCCGTCCCCGCACGGGGCCCGGCGCGACCGACGGCCGTCCCCGCCGAGGTCCGGCTTCGGCCAAGACCGCCATCCGGGCCGGCGCGCATGCCTCGCGCCCGGAGCGCCCCGGCGCCGACAGGGCCGGGAGGCCGGCCCGCGCCGCTCGGCGTCGGGGCCGCTCGGCGACCCGGGGCTGACGCCGCCCGCCCCGGCCGGTCTTCAGCCGGTCGGGATCCGGCCTGCCCGACGCGTTCCGAGACATCGACATATGTCGATATGATCGGGGCCGTGGTGATCTCCCGGGTGGTGCGAGGCGGCCAGTTCCGGCGATGAGCGACGTCGTCACCGCCGATCCGGAACCGGGAACCACGCCGGAGGCACCGGTGATGGCCCGGCTGTCGTTGGTGAACCGGCTGCTGCCGGTGTGGATCCTGGTGGCCATGGCGGTGGGGATCGGGCTGGGCCGGGCGGTCCCCAGCCTGAACCGGCATCTGAACGCCGTCCAGGTCACGTCGGGGACGTCGCTGCCGATCTTCGTCGGGTTGCTGGTGATGATGTACCCGGTGCTGGCCAAGGTCCGCTACGGCCAGGTCGGCGCGGTGACCCGGGACCGCAGGATGTTGGTGGCATCGTTGGTGCTCAACTGGCTGGTGGGACCGGCCGTCATGTTCGCCCTGGCCTGGGCGTTGCTGCCGGACCTGCCGACGTACCGCACCGGGCTCATCATCGTCGGCCTGGCCCGCTGCATCGCCATGGTCCTCATCTGGAACGACCTCTCCTGCGGCGACCGGGAGGCCGCCGCCGTGCTGGTGGCGCTCAACTCGCTGTTCCAGATCCTGATGTTCTCGGTGCTGGGCTACTTCTACCTGAAGGTCCTGCCCGGCTGGCTGGGGCTGTCGACGGTGGGGCTGCACCTGTCGATGGGCCGCATCGCCGAGACCGTCGCCATCTTCCTGGGAGTGCCGCTGGTGGCAGGCTTCCTCACCCGCACCGTGGGCGAACGCACCAAGGGACGCCAGTGGTACGAGACCAGGCTGCTGCCGCGGCTTGGCCCCTTCGCCCTCTACGGCCTGCTGTACACCATCGTCATCCTGTTCGCCCTCCAGGGTCACACCATCACCACCCACCCGCTCGATGTGGCCCGCATCGCCCTGCCGCTGCTGGCCTACTTCGCCGTCATGTGGTTCGGGTCGTTCCTGCTCGGCGAGCGCCTCGGGCTCGGCTATGCGCGCACCGCCACCTTGGCCTTCACCGCGGCGGGCAACAACTTCGAGCTGGCCATCGCCGTGGCCATCGGGGTGTTCGGTGTCACCAGCGGTCAGGCCCTGGCCGGCGTGGTGGGTCCGCTCATCGAGGTCCCGGTGCTCGTGTCGCTGGTCTACGTGGCCCTGTGGTTCCGGCGCCGGCTCCATCCCCAGCCCGAACCCGCCGCCCCAGGAACCCGACGATGAACGACCGGCCCGTCGTGCTGTTCCTCTGCGTTCACAACGCCGGGCGCAGCCTGGCCGCCAAGGTCCTCCTCGACCACCACGCCCAGGGCCGGGTCGAGGTCCGCTCGGCCGGATCGGAACCCGCCGATCAGCTCAACCCGTCGGTCGTCGCCGTGCTCGAAGAGCGAGGCCTCGACGTCACCACGGAGTACCCCAAGCCCCTCGCCGACGACGCCGAGGTCGCCGACGTCATCGTCACCATGGGCTGTGGCGACAGCTGCCCGGTCTACCCGGGCAAGCGCTACCTCGACTGGCAGCTGCCCGACCCGGCGGGCCTCCCCGTCGAGCAGGTCCGACCCATCGTCGACCAGATCGACCGCCGGGTCCAGGCCCTGCTCGCCGAGATGACCGGCTCTGCCGACCGACGGGAAGAACCCTCCCCTCCAGGGGACGGTGGAGGGTAGGGCCATCGCCGCTCGCCGCTCGCCGCTCGCCGCTCGCCGGCGCCGGGCGTGCCGCGTCCGTCCCCCCTCGGTTTGCTGTTGTTGCCCCGGCGGTATCGGCAGGGCAGAGCGTTCAGGGCGGTGCTGGGCTCGGGCCTGCCGGGTCCGGGCCTGACGACCGGGGAGCGACGATGGTGGACAGCCAGGCCTGGCGGGCGACAGCCCGTCGAGCCGTGGGGGCGACAGCCCGTCGAGCCGTGGGGGCGGCAGCCCGTCGAGCCGTGGCGGGCGGCAGCCCGTCGAGCCGTGGCGGGCGGCAGCCCGTCGAGGAGGTCGTCGCCGGTCTTCGGCGGCGACCGCACCGCCCGGGCCACGGGTGTCGAGCGCCGCCGCCCACGACCACGCTCCTCGACAAGGCGCTCGGCGGCCTGATCGGCGCCGCCGGGCGACGCCGAAGGAGGTTCCGACCGATGAACGCCCCCGACCACCAATCCGTCCTCCACCGCCACCCCCACACCGAGAGCGACGAGACGCCGGCCGACATGGACGCCAGCGGCTGGGAGGCGATGCTGCAGCGCACCAAGGACCGCATCAAGTCCGACCGGGTCACCATGGCCTCGGGCAGCTTGGCCTACCACTGGTTTCTCGCCTTCTTCCCCGCCATAATCGCCGGGCTCGGGCTGCTGACCCTGCTCCACGTGGGCTCAGGTACCGTGCACCACCTGACCCATGGCATCGCCAAGGCGCTGCCGGCCGGCAGCGCCGGTGTGTTCGACGCCGCCGTCAAGGCGGCCGGCCGGCGCTCGTCGGGGTCCGCCGCTGCCGTGATCGTCGGCGTGGTGGTGGCGCTGTGGAGCGCCACCAGCGGCATGGCCGTGCTGGAGCAGGCCCTCGACGTCGCCTACGAGGTCCCCACCGACCGGCCGTTCGTGTCGCGGCGGCTGCTCGGCGTTCCGCTGATGGCGCTGGTCGCCGGCCTCGGCGGCTGCGCCGGGGCGCTGGTCGTGTTCGGCCAGCCGATCGGCTCGGCCATCCAAGGGGTCGTGCCGCTGCACGGCCAGGCGTTCACCGTGGTGTGGACCGTGGTTCGCTGGGTGGTCGCGCTGGCGCTGCTGACGGTGCTGTTCTCGGCCATCTACTTCTTCGCCCCCAACCGGCAGAGCCCCCGGTGGCAGTGGGTGAGCGTCGGTGGCCTGCTGGCCACCGCCGTGTTCCTCCTCGCCTCTCTGGCCTTCTCCTACTACGTCAGCTCCTTCGGGGCGTACGCGAAGACCTACGGCAGCTTCGCCGGTGTGGCCATCCTCATCTTCTGGATGTGGCTGGTCGGCTTGGCCGTCCTCGCCGGCGGCGAGATCAACGCCGAGGTGGAGCGACAGGCGGCGCGGCGAGCGGCGGGCTCTGACCAGCCGGTGACGGTCGAAGCCCCGCGGCGGGCGTCCGCCGTCTGACGTCTCGGGCCGCGCCGCTGGTGCTCGGGGCCGTCCGTCGCCGCCGGCCGGCTCGGCGTCGCTGGTCGACGACCTCGTCGACGACCTCGACCCGCCCGGCGCCGGCGTCAGCCCCGCAGCAGCGAGACGACCGCCGCTTCGACCGCCCCGTGGACGGCCACCCGCTCGCGGATGTAGGCGTTGATGTCGTCGGAGTGGACGTCGACCCAGCGCGGCGGCCTCCCCGGTTGGCGCCAGGCGAGCAGGGCGGCTCGAGCACGTGATCGAACTTCTCGCGGTCCTGCTTCCGTTGCCACTCGTCGTGGTACCGGCACTGCAGCCGGCCTCGGCCGTCGACGCCGGTGGCCTGGATGTGGCCGTTGGCCCACGGACAGATCCACACCTCACGCCAAGCCGGCGGGATGCGCCCGGATCCGCGCCAGGGTGGCGCCGTCGCCCACCGAGCGGCCCTGGTCGTCGTGGTAGGAGAACCCCCGGCCCCGTCTCCGCCGGTGGATGCCGGGCCCCTTCGGCTGGGATCGGCGAAGGCGCGGCACCGGCCGGCCCTACCCGAGCCGCAGCGCGGCGAAACGGCGCGACGGGCCCGCCGCCCTCGGGGGGATCTCGGGGTCGGTGGCGCGTGGCGCCGCCGAGGTGGTCGCCGACCCCGGCGCCGGCCGCGCCGTGGGCAGCTCGCCCCTTCGCCGGGGCCGCTTTGCCTGCCGGTCCTGGACGCCGCCAGCGGCGCTGCACCAGGGACCACCAGCTCGGCTTGTCGCCGCGGCGAGCCGGGATGGGCGCCCCCGCCGTCCGGCTCGCTACCGTTGCACCGGGGGATCGGATGTGAAAGGGGCCATGGTGCCAGGATCGACGATCATCTACACACACACCGACGAGGCGCCCATGCTGGCCACCTACTCGCTGCTGCCCGTGGTGCGCGCCTACGCGGCCACGGCCGGCATCGACGTCGAGACCCGCGACATCTCGCTGGCCGGCCGGATCCTCGCCCAGTTTCCCGAGCACCTCACCGAGGCGCAGCGGGTCGACGACACCCTGGCCGAGCTGGCGGAGCTCACCGGCAAGCCCGAGGCCAACATCATCAAGCTTCCGAACATCTCCGCCTCGGTCCCCCAGCTGCGGACGGCCATCGCCGAGCTGCAGCAGCAGGGCTTCGCCCTGCCCGACTACCCCGACGAGCCGACCACCGACGAGGAGCGCGAGGTGCGGGCCCGCTACGACCGGGTCAAGGGCAGCGCCGTCAACCCGGTGCTGCGCCAGGGCAACTCCGACCGCCGGGCGCCGGCCGCCGTGAAGCACTATGCCCGCACCCATCCCCACACCATGGGCCCGTGGAGCCCCGACTCCAAGACCAACGTGGCCCACATGGCCGCCGACGACTTCCGCTCCACCGAACGGTCCACCACCATCGCCGAGAGCGGCGCCGTGCGCATCGAGCTGGTGACCGAGGCCGGCACCACCGTGCTGCGCGAGGCGGTGCCGGTGGTGGCCGGCGAGGTCGTCGACGCCGCGGTGATGCGGGTGGGGCCGCTGCGCGCCTTCTTCAGCGAGCAGCGCCAACGGGCCCAGCGTGACGGCGTCCTCTTCTCGGTCCACCTGAAGGCCACCATGATGAAGGTGTCGGACCCGATCATCTTCGGCCACGCCGTCCGGGCGTTCTTCCCCGACACCTTCGCCCGCTTCGGCGCCACGCTCGAGGCGGCCGGCCTCAACCCCAACGACGGACTCGCGGCGCTGCTGGCCGGCCTCGACGCCCTGCCCGAGGGGGAGGCCATCCGGGCGTCGGTCCAGGCCGAGCTGGCCTCGGGCCCGGCGCTGGCCATGGTCGACTCCGACCGGGGGATCACCAACCTCCACGTTCCCAGCGACATCATCGTCGACGCGTCGATGCCGGCCATGATCCGCAACTCCGGCCACATGTGGGGACCCGACGGCGCCGAGGCCGACACCCTGGCCGTCATCCCCGACAGCAGCTACGCCGGCGTCTACCAGACCGTCATCGACGACTGCCGGGCCAACGGCGCCTTCGATCCCGCCACCTTGGGCTCGGTCCCCAACGTCGGGCTGATGGCGCAGGCCGCCGAGGAGTACGGCAGCCACGACAAGACCTTCGAGATCCCCGCCGACGGCACCGTGCAGGTCGTCGACCAGCGCGGGACGGTGGTCTTGGAGCAGCCGGTGGCCGCCGGTGACATCTTCCGGATGTGCCAGGCCAAAGACGTCGCCATCCGCGACTGGGTGAAGCTGGCCGTGCACCGGGCCCGGGTGACCGGCGACCCGGCCATCTTCTGGCTCGACGAGGACCGGGCCCACGACGCCGTGCTCATCGGCAAGGTCCGCCGGTACCTGGCCGAGCTCGACACCGACGGCCTCGACATCGACATCCTCCCGCCCGAGCAGGCCACCGCCCGGTCCCTGGAGCGGATCCGGCGCGGCGAGAACACCATCTCGGTGACCGGCAACGTGCTGCGCGACTACCTCACCGACCTGTTCCCGATCATGGAGCTCGGCACCAGCGCCAAGATGCTGTCGGTGGTGCCGCTGCTCGCCGGCGGCGGCCTGTTCGAGACCGGTGCCGGGGGCTCGGCGCCCAAGCACGTGCAGCAACTGGTCAAGGAGAACTACCTGCGCTGGGACAGCCTCGGCGAGTTCCTGGCCCTCGCCGCCAGCTTGGAGCACCTCGCCGAGCACACCGGCAACAGCCGGGCCCAGGTG
>JAJZNB010000265.1 GCA_021848085.1 Actinomycetes bacterium | reverse complement strand
CGGGGTGCGGGGCGGAGCCCCGCTCGGGACGAAGTCCCGATCTCACGCCGCGGAGCGAGAGGGTGACCTGGTGACCGAGCGCCATGAGCTGGCGGACGAGGGCCCGGGTTCTGCGAACCTGTCCGTGACCTGCCGCCAGACGGCGGCACGAGGAGGAACCCAGTGACGGGCAGCAACGACACGAGCAGGCGGATCCGACAGGTCGGCCCGCTGCTGGTCTCCGGCGTGGCAGCCGTCTCCCTGGCCGCCTGCAGCGCGTCGACCGTCAGCAGGCATTCGAGAGCGGCTTCGGCACGGCCGTCGACCACCACCGCACCGTCCACCACCCCCGTCACAGCGGTGCCGTCGACCACGTCCACCACGGCCACCACGGCCACCGGACCGGCCAACTGCACCTCGGCCGAGCTGGCCATCTCGGTTGGCAGCGCTCAGGGGGCGACCGGCCACAGCGAGGTGACCTTGCTGTTCGAGAACACCAGCACCGTCACGTGCGTGCTGCATGGCTATCCGGGGGTGGCCGGCCTGAACGCGGCCGGCGCCGAGGTGGCCCAGGCCCAGCGGACACCGCGAGGCTTCATGGGCGGGCTCAGCTCCTCTATCGCCACCCCGCCGACGGTGACCCTGGCAGCGGGCCAGACGGCGTCGGCTGTCGTCGAGGGCACCGACGTGCCCCAGAACGGCGCCACCTCGTGCCCGCAGCTGGCCGGCATGCTGGTGACCGCCCCCAACACCAGGCACTCCGTCCACTTCCCCGGGGCACCGGGCGACTGCTCGGGGCTGCAGGTCCACCCGGTGGTCCCCGGCACCACCGGCAGCGTCCAGTCCTGACCCGGGCCGGCGGCCGAAGCCGCAGCCCGCTCAGCCTTCGGCCACCTCGACGCGCACCTCGGCCCGACGCTTGTCGTCTTCGGCAGCGGCCACCTCGCGGTCGACGCGCTCACCCTCCTCGGCCGAGCCTCGCCCGGTGCTGTGCAGCTCGGCCAGCCGCTGCTCGGCGACCTGCAGGGACTGGCGGGCCCGCTCCACGTCGATCTCCTCGGCCAGCTCGGCGATGGGGGCCAGCACCGTGACCCCTCGCTCGTCGACCTCCACGAACCCGCCGTGGACCGCCACCCGCTGCACGCTGCCGTCCTCGGACTGCAGGCGCAGCAAACCGGGTTGCACCACCCCGATCAGCGGGGAGTGCCCGGCCAGGAAGGTGATCTCGCCGTCCACGGTCCGCAGCATCACCGCCTCGACCTCACGCTCGACGAGGATCCGCTCGGGGGTGACGACGCTCGAGGCAAAGGTGGCCACTACTGCCCCTCGAGGCCGCGGGCCTTCTCGAGCACCGACTCGACACCGCCCACGTTCAGGAAGGCCTGCTCGGGCACGTCGTCGAGCTCGCCGTTGAGCAGCGCCTCGAACGACTCGACGGTCTCGTCGATGGGTACGGTGACGCCTTTCAGCCCGGTGAACACCTCGCCGACGTTGAACGGCTGGGAGAAGAACCGCTGCACCTTGCGGGCCCGGGACACCGTCACCCGGTCCTCCTCCGACAGCTCGTCGAGGCCGAGGATGGCGATGATGTCCTGCAGCTCCTGGTAGCGCTGCAGCACGCCCTGCACGGACCGGGCCACGTTGTAGTGGCGCTCCCCGACGATCTCAGGAGCCAGGATGTTGGAGGTGGAGCCCAGCGGGTCGACCGCCGGGTAGATGCCGAGCGAGGCGATCTGCCGGGACAGCTCGGTGGTGGCGTCGAGGTGGGTGAAGGTGGTGAACGGTGCCGGGTCGGTGTAGTCGTCGGCCGGCACGTAGACCGCCTGCAGCGAGGTGATGGACCGGCCCCGGGTGGAGGTGATCCGCTCCTGCAGCTCGCCCATCTCGTCGGCCAGGGTCGGCTGGTAGCCCACCGCCGAGGGCATCCGACCCAGCAGGGTGGAGACCTCGGAGCCGGCCTGCACGAACCGGAAGATGTTGTCGACGAACAGCAGCACGTCCTGGTTCTTCACGTCTCGGAAGTACTCAGCCATGGTCAGCGCGGCCAGCGCCACCCGCAGGCGCACCCCGGGTGGCTCGTCCATCTGGCCGTAGACCAGGGCGGCCTTCTCGATGACACCCGACTCTTGCATCTCGAGCCACAGGTCGGTGCCTTCACGGGTGCGCTCCCCCACCCCGGCGAACACCGACACGCCGCCGTGGCCGGTGGCCACCCGGTTGATCATCTCCATGATGAGCACCGTCTTGCCCACGCCGGCCCCGCCGAACAGGCCGATCTTGCCGCCCTGCACGTAGGGCTCGAGCAGGTCGATGACCTTGATGCCGGTCTCGAACATCTGGGCCTTGGGCTCCAGGGCGTCGAAGGCCGGCGCCGGCCGGTGGATCTCCCAGCGGTCCTCGACCGGGCCGATGTCGGCGGTGTCGAGGGACTGGCCCAGCACGTTGAACACGTGGCCCAAGGTGGCGTCGCCCACCGGCACGGTCAGGCCGTGGCCGAGGTTGCGCACCGGCGTGCCGCGCTTGAGGCCGTCGGTGGGCTTCATGCACACGCAGCGCACCCGGCCTTCGCCGATCTGCTGGGCGACCTCGCCCGTCACGGTGATGGTGTCGCCATCGAGCACGAGGTCCATCTCGACGGCCATGTTGATCTCGGGCAGGGCGTGCGGCGGGAATTCGACGTCGACGACCGGACCGGCGATGGCGACGATGCGCCCGTCGGGTCGTGCGGTGCCTGCCGTGGTCGGCTCGGCTGCGGTGGTGGTCATGCCCCTGTGCTCCCTTGTCGTGCTGGTGGGCTGTGGTGCTGGTGGGCTGTGGTGCTGATGGTGGTCGGGTCCGGTGCTCCGGCCGGCGCCGGTCGGGCCCGGCCGCCTCATTCGGCGGCGGCCTGGCGCAGCGCTTCGGCGCCGCCGACGATCTCCATGATCTCGGTGGTGATGGCGTCCTGCCGGGCCCGGTTCATGACGCGGGTCAGGTTCTTGGCCAGCTCGTCGGCGTTGTCGGTGGCGGCGGCCATGGCCCGCTGGCGGGCCGTGTGCTCGGCGGCAGCCGCTTCGAGCAGCGCTCCGAACACGGCCGCCTCCACGTAGCGTGGCACCAGGTCGGCCAGGATGTCGCGCGAGTCGGGCTCGAACTCGGTGTAGCCACCGGCCGACCGTGACGTCTCGACGGCGCCGGCCGCACCTGGAGCCGGCCCTCCGGCCGCCGGCACGGCACCAGCACCAGCCGCCGACGAGGCATCGGCCCCGGCCGCCGGCACGACACCAGCACCGTCCGCGGTCCCCGCCGCCACCCGGCCGGCGCCGGGTTCCGGCAGCGGCAGCAGCTGCCGGGTCTCGACCACCTGGGTGCCGGCGGACAGGTAGCGGGTGGAGACGATCAGGACCTGGTCGACCTCCTCGTCGAGGAACGGCGGGGTGATGGCGGCGGACAGGCGCCGGGCGTCGTCGAACGCCGGACGGGCGGAGAACCCGGAGAAGGACTCGGCCACCTCGAAGCCGCGGAAGCGCAGGAACGACGGCCCCTTCTTGCCCGAGGTGACGATGCGGTGCTCGACGCCGCTGGCGCGGCCGGCGCGCACCATGCGCTCCACGGTGCGCAGCACGTTGGCGTTGTAGCCGCCGGCCAGGCCGCGGTCGGCGACCAGGGCCAGCACCAGCACCCGGCGAGGATCCTCGGGGACCCCGAGCAGACGCCCGGCGTGCTCCCCGACATCGGCGGCCGCTTCGGCCAGCACCCGGGCAATGCCCTGCTGGTAGGCATTCCCGCCGGCGATGCGGCTCTGGGCCCGGACGATCTGTGAAGCGGCGATGAGCTCCATGGCCCGGGTGATCTTCTGGGTGGCTTTGATGCTGCGGATCCGCCGCCGCAGCACCCGCTCCTGGCCGCCCGCCATGGCTCAGGCGCCCTTGGTCGGGTCGAAGCCGGTCTTGAACGACTGCAGGGCGGCCTTGAGCTGATCCTCGTCGGGGAGCTGCCCGGTGGTGCGGACCTGCTCCAGCAGCTCCGGATGGGCGGCGCGCAGGGTGGCGAGCAGCTCGGCTTCGAAGCGCTGCACCTCCGACACCGGCACGTCGTCGACCCAGCCGTTGGTGCCGGCGTAGAGGACGATGACCTGCTCCTCCACCGGCACCGGCGCGTGCTGGCCCTGCTTGAGCAGCTCGGAGAGCCGATAGCCCCGGTCGAGCTGAGCCTGGGAGACCCTGTCGAGCTCGGAGCCGAAGGTGGCGAAGGCCTCGAGCTCGCGGAACTGCGCCAGGTCGATCTTCAGCGTGCCCGACACGGCCCGCATGGCCCGCACCTGGGCCGAGCCTCCCACCCGCGACACCGAGATGCCGACGTTGATGGCGGGCCGCACCCCGGCGTAGAAGAGCTCGGACTCGAGGTAGATCTGCCCGTCGGTGATCGAGATGACGTTGGTCGGGATGTACGCCGACACGTCGCCGCCTTTGGTCTCGATGACCGGCAGAGCAGTCAGCGAGCCGCCGCCCCTGGCGTCCGACAGCTTGGCGGCCCGCTCGAGCAGCCGGCTGTGGAGGTAGAAGACGTCGCCGGGATAGGCCTCGCGCCCAGGCGGGCGCCGCAGCAGCAGCGACAGCTGCCGATAGGCCTCGGCCTGCTTCGACAGGTCGTCGTAGACCACCAGGGCGTGCTCGCCGTGCTCCATCCAGTGCTGGCCCATGGCGCACCCGGCGTAGGGAGCGAGGTACTTGAACGGAGCCGGCTCCGAGGCGGGGGCGGCCACCACCACGGTGTACTCGAGCGCCCCGTGCTCGGCCAGGGTGGCCACCGTCTGGGCGATGGACGAGCCCTTCTGGCCGATGGCCACGTAGATGCACTTCACCCCCTGGCCCTTCTGGTTCAGGATGGTGTCGACAGCCACGGTGGTCTTGCCCGTCTTGCGGTCACCGATGATCAGCTCCCGCTGGCCCCGCCCGATGGGGGTCATCGAGTCGATGGCCTTGATGCCGGTCTGCAGCGGCTCCTTCACCGGCTGGCGGTCCACGATGCCCGGCGCCTGCACCTCGAGGCGGCGCTCCTCGGTGCTCGGCACTGGGCCCTTGCCGTCGATGGGGGTGCCGAGCGGGCTCACCACCCGTCCGAGCAGCCCGTCACCGACCGGCACCGAAAGGATGCGGCCGGTGCCACGCACCAGCTGCTCCTCCTCGAGATGGGCGTCGCTGCCCAAGATGACGGCGCCGATGGTGTCCTCGTCGAGGTTGAGGGCCAGACCCAAGGTGCCGTCTTCGAACTCGAGCAGCTCGTTGACCGAGGCGCTGGGCAGACCCGACACCCTGGCGATGCCGTCGCCCACCTCGGTGATGCGCCCGACCTGCTCGGTCGACACCTCGGGGTGGTACTCGGTGACGTGCCGCTGCAGGGCGGCGGTGATGTCGGCGGCGTCGATGGTCAGCTCTGCCATCAGGTCTTCGCTCCTCGCGTTGCCCCCTCGGAGCCGAGGAGGACGTCGTGCAATTGGTCGAGTCGGTGCCGGGCGCTGGCGTCGATGAGGAGGTCGCCCACCTCGATGACGGCCCCGCCGAGCAGGTCGGGGTCGAGTGACACCTGCAGCTCGACCGGCTGGCCGATCAGCTGGGCCAGGGCGTCAGCCACCTGGCGCTGCTCGTCGGCGCCGATGGCGCGGGCGGTGCGGACCCGGGCCAGCCGCCAGCCGCGAGCGGTGGCCACCTGCTCCACCATCCAGTCGAGGTTCCCGACGATGTCGCGCACCCGCCCCGAGATGGCCCGGACGGCCAGACGCAGCGTGGCGGGATGCACCTTGTTTCGCAGCAGGTCGTCGAGCACCTGGCGGCGATGGTCCAGCGGCAGGTTCCGGTCGGCCAGCGCCCGGCGCAGCGGGTCATGGGACTCGACGATGCGGGTCAGGCGGAACAGCTCGTCTTCGACAGCCTCGAGCTGGGCGACGTCGAGGCCGTGGAGCACCGCCGCGGCGTAGCCGGCCAGCAGCTGGCGGTGGCCGGTGCGGCCGAGGACGGGCTCCTCGGCCACCACCGTCTCTCCCTCCACCCGCTCGGCTTCGGCCCGGGCCAGCTCGGTCACGTCGTGCAGCGCCGGCAGCACCTCCGGGGCCCGCTCCACCTCCACCACCCGGGTGACCAGCTGCACTGTGGCGGGCAGCACCCGGCCGGTCAGCAGGTCGGCGAGGACGGCCCGGCGGGCGGGGCGGGGCACCGCCACGTCGCTGAGGGTGGTGGCCAGCTGGTCGTTGCCGGCGACGAGGGCGGTCACCTGTCCCAGCTCGGCTGCCACCTCGGCGGCGGCGCCCTCGGCGGCGGCGGTCTCGAGCACGGCGACGGCGTAGCCGCGCAAGGTGGGGTGCACCGGCTGCCTCCTCGCCCCGACTAGGCCTGGGTCCTGGCCGCCGAGCCGGCGGCAGAGCCCGACGACGTCGCCCGCAGGGCGGCGACCGCCTCGTCGATCAGGGCCCGATGGGCGGTGGCGTCGATCTCGCGGCCGATCACCTGACGGGCCACCGACACCACCAGGGCGCCGAGCTGCTCGGACACCTCGTCGACGGCCCGCTGGCGGGCCAAGGCGATCTCGGCGTCGGCGCTGGCCACCAGCCGGTCGTACTCCTGCTGTCCCCGCTCCTGCGCCTCGGCTCGGACCCGCTCGGACACCGCGTTGGCCTGGGCCACGATGTCGCGGGCCTGGTGGCGGGCTTCGTCGAGGATGGCCTGGCGCTGCCGGCGGGTCTCGTCGGCCTCGGCGCGCGCCGCCTCGGCGGCTTCGAGGGCGCCGCGGATCTGCTCCTGGCGCTCCTCGAGCGCCTTGTTGAGGACGGGCAGCACGTAGCGGCCCACCACGGCCAGCACCACCAGGAAGGCGACGATCTCGACGATCAGGGTGGCGTTGGGGATGAGGAAGTTGCTGCTGGCGATCATGTGCGTTCAGCCTCGTTCAGGGCCGGCCGGTGCGCAGCGCCCGGAGGCGCCCGCCGCGGCCCGGCGGCTCAGACCTTCTTGTACAGAGAGAACACGAAGAGGGCGGTGAAGGCCAGGTTGATGAAGTACATGGCTTCCACCAGACCGACCGTCAGGAACATGATCGTGAACAGGCGGCCCTGCGCCTCGGGCTGGCGGGCGACGCCGGCGATGGTCTGGCTCCCGGCCATGCCGTCGCCGATGGCGGCGCCGATGGCGCCACCGCCCATCAGCAAGCCACCGCCGACCATGGCGCCGGCCAGCGAGATCGCATGGTCGAGAGCGGGATCCGATGCCATCAGGGTGCTCCTTTTCAGGTTTTCGGGTTGGTTCCGTGGAGACGGGTTGTCGTCGCCGGCGGTGGGGTGCCGGTTGTGGATCTGTTCGGTTTGACGGGTTGTGGGCGGGCCGGTTGTCGACGTGCCGGTGGCGAAGCTGTGGATGTGTCGGGTGCGGCGGGGTCGGGGGGGGTGCTGTGGGTGGTCCGGACGATGTGGGCGCGGGAGGGGTGGGACCTCGGCGGCGGGCGCGCCCTGCCCGCGCTCGGGGGCTCAGGCCCCGACGGCGGCGGGGATCAGTGGCCCTCCGTGCGCATGGCGGAGTCGAAGTACAAGATGGTGAGCAGGGCGAAGATGAACGCCTGGATGGCCCCGATCAGCAGGTCGAACAGCTTCCACACCGTCTCGAGGACGAAGGTGGAGACGTCGCCGATGGGGAGGTGGGCCACGGTCCACACCCCCAGGGCGGCGATGAGCGCCACCATCAGCACGCTCGACAGCAGGTTGCCGAAGAGCCGCAGGGCCAAGGTGATGGGCTTGGCCACCTCTTCCACCAGGTTGATGGGGAACAGGAACTTGTAGGGCGTGAAGTAGTGGCGGATGTAGCCACGCAGGCCCCGGGTCCGGATCGAGGCGATGTGGACCGGGACGATGACGATGATGGCCAGGGCCAGGGTGAAGTTGATGTCGGCGGCCGGCGGCCCGAGCGCTTCGAAGTGGGCACCGCTCTCGAAGGTGGTGAGCCAGTTGGCCACCAGGATGAACACGAACAGGGCCAGCGCCAGGGGCACCACGGCTGCGCCGCGGGGCCCGATGGAGCCCTCCACCTGCTGGCGGATGGCGGCGACCCCCATCTCCCAGGCCAGCTGCAGCTTGCCGGGCACCCCCGAGGTGGCCCGGCGGCGGACGTGGATGCCCAGCCCGATGACGATGATCATGGCCACGCCGGTGGCCCACAGGGTGTCGAGGTTGAAGGTCAGCCCACCGATCTTCGTCTGGACGTGGTTGCCGACGGTGATGTTGGCCGCCAGCAGCTTCGGCATGACGGCCGCGGGGTGGCTCATGCCTCGTCACCTCCCGACGCCGTTCCACCGACGGCGGCGGCGGTGAAGCTCGGGTCGCGCAGCATGGTCACGACCACGTTGGCGATCAGCAGGAACTGGAACGCGGCCAGGCCGACCAGGGTGCCGAAGCCCAGCTGCCGGTCCACGAACACCAGGCCCAGGGCGATGACGCTGATGACCGCCATGCGGCCCAGGGTGTTGGCCACCAGCGGCCGGCGGGTGTGCTCGCGCCCGGAGCGGCTGGCCTTGACGGTGGCGGCGGAGATGAGCCGGAAGTTCCCCAGGGCCATGGCCAGGCCGAAGCACAGGCCGACGCCGGCGAGCGGGTAGCCGCCGACGACCAGCCCGACGAGGCCGACCACGCCGATGAGCAGCCCCACCAGGGCGGTGCGGCGGGCCAGCACCGACAGCTGGGGCACCGAGAACTGTGAGAAGACGTTGATCATGCAACCACCGGTCCGGGGTATGGGGAGATGGGGAGGACCGTCCCTGCCCCTCCGCCTACAGATACTTGCGGACCTGCACCACGACGGCCAGCACGGCCAGGGCCACACCCACCAGCAGCCCGACGAAGGTCAGGGCGGGCGTGGTGTGGGCCCAGTCGTCGGCCAGCACCCCGAGCACCAGGAACAGGCCGATGGTGATGGCCACCGTGAGGCCCATGGCCAGCAGGTCGCCGATGCTCGGAGACGCCTTCTCGGTCACCACACCAAGCATGGCGCGCGTCAACGAGGAAGGGGATGCGAAAGGTCACCCGGATCCCTGCCGATCACTCGGGTCGCCCGCCGCCCGGCACCACGAGCACGGGTCGCGCTCGCCCGCCGGCGGGGGTGGGATGGAGCTTCACGCCCATGATCTTCGCATCTGGGCTTGTGCACGGCAAAACGAGCGACGTCACGGCCGTTGCGTGGCCGGCGCGTGGCGGCCGTTGCCCTGCCCCCGCCCTCTGCGGCCCGCCCGCTCGCGGTCCGCGGCCGGCGGATCGC
>JAJZNB010000287.1 GCA_021848085.1 Actinomycetes bacterium | reverse complement strand
GTCGACGGACCCGCCTCGAGCGGCGCCGCCCCGGCGCCGTGGTGGGCGCCGTGGTATGCCGGGCTGGCGCCCGGCGGTCGAGCCGAGGTGCAGGCTCAGGCCCTCACCTGGGCCACCGCCTTGTGGGGCGCCATGCAGTGGTCCGCGCTGCCGCGCGCCACCACGGTGGGCGGCAGGGGACCGTGGTGGTGCTGCCCTGCCGACCGGCGCATCGTCCTCCACGGCCGCAGCGACGTGCAGACCTGGGTCGAGGGACGCCCCGTGCTGGTGTCGTTGTGCTCCGGCGCCGCCCCGGGCGCCAACTGGCGCCAGCAGCTGGCCTGGCCGGCGCTGGTCGCCGCCTTGGGCGCCCCCTCGGCTCCGCTGCCCGGCCGGGTGGTCGGCATCTGGCCGGCGTCGGGCACGGTGCGTGTGCTGGCCGTCGACGCCGACCTGCTGGCCGCCGCCGCTGCCGGCGCCGTCACCGCGGCCGCCGCCTGGCTCAGCGTCTCCCCCGTCCCCTCGCCAGCGCAGCGCCACACCGGCGTTCGCCGGCCGCCAACGGCTCCCTTCGCCCGACAGCCGCCGTCGGCTCACCACCTGCAGGCAGCCCCGGAGAGCGAGCGCCGACACCCAGCCCAGCGGAGGGAGTGGGATTCGAACCCACGGGAACCGCAGTCCCAAAGGTTTTCAAGACCTTCGCATTCGTCCGCTCTGCCATCCCTCCGGACCGCCCCAGGGTAGCTGCACCCGCCGGCGCGGCCGGGGGTGCCACCGCGGGCTCCAGACCGGCGGGTCGCCGGCCGGTCCCCGCCGGCGTGAGGGTCCGTGGCGACGAGGCCCGCCGACGGTCAGCGGGGCGGCTCCACCTGGCTGCGGATGGCGTCGATCCAACGGCCGGCTTCCACCCAGGCCTGGCTGGCCTGCCGGCGCACCGCTGCTCCCTGCTGACCCGCCGCCGGATACGACCCGAGGAACTTCACGTCGGCCAGATCGGCCTGCACCACGCGCAGGCAGTCGGCCACCACCTCGTCGGCCACGTGGCCCTGCAGGTCGATCAGGAAGCAGTAGTGACCCAACCCCCGCTTGGTCGGACGGGACTCGAGCTTGGTCAGGTTGATGCTGCGGGCCGCGAACTCGCTGAGGATCGCCTGCAGCGACCCGGGCCGATCCTGACGTTGAAAGCAGACGATGCTCGTCTTGTCGTGGCCGGTCGGCGCCGGCACCCCTCGGGGGGCCAACGCCACGAACCGGGTCTGGTTGTCGGGATGGTCCTCAGCTGCCGCCACCAGGATCTGCAACCCGTAGAGCCGGGCTGCCAGCGGCGGCGCCAAGGCGGCGGTGCCGGCCACCGGATCGGCTCCCAGCAGCCGGGCCGACTCGGCCGTCGAATCGGTGGCCACCACCTCGACCCCCGGCAGCTTGGCCGCCAAGAAGTGACGGCACTGGGCCGTGGCCACCGGGAACGACAGCAGGCGGCGCACCGCGCCGAGGTCGGTGCCGGCCGGTGCCATCAGGGCCAGATGGACGTCGATCACCACCTCGCGCTGGATGAGGAGGTCGACGTCGAACACCAGGCTGTCGACGGTGGTGGTCACCGTGCCGTCGATGGCGTTCTCGATCGGCACGAAACCCAGCTCCGCCTGGCCGCCGTCGACCGCCTCCACCACCTCGGCCAGCGTCGCCATCGGCACCACCGTCCGCGCCGCGTAGTCCGGCTGGGTCAACAGCGCCTCCTCGGAGAAGGTGCCTTCGGGGCCGAGGAAGGCCACGACCCCGCTCGCGGCGGGGTCTGAGGTCGCAGGAGGTGCCACGTCGGGCAGGATAGTGGGCACCTATGGACGAGCCGGCGCTGCGACAGCTCCTCGACGACGTCCGCTCCGGAGTGCTGCATCCCGACGACGCCGTCGCCGCCCTGCGCCGGCTGCCCTTCGCCGACCTGGGCTTCGCCCGCGTCGACCACCACCGCGAGCTGCGCCAGCGCACCGGCGAAGCGGTCTACGCCCCGGGCAAGAGCCCCGAGCAGTGCGCCGGCATCGTCGCCGAGCTGCTCGGCCAGCCCGGCGGCCCGGTGATCGTCACCCGCGCCGACGGCCGGCAGCTGGCCGCCGTGCAGCAGCGCTGTCCTGGCGGCGCGGCGACCGCCGTGGCCGACCGGTGGCTGGTCACCTGGCGGCCGGCGGCCCCCCGTCCGGTTCGGGTGGTGGTCGTCACCGCCGGCACCACCGACCTGCCGGTGGCCGCCGAGTGCACCGGGGTGCTGCGGGCGCTGGGCATCGCCCCGACGCTGCTCGCCGACTGCGGCGTCGCCGGTGTGCACCGGCTGCTGGCCTCCGCCGACGAGCTGGCCGACGCCGACGCGGTGGTGGTGGTGGCTGGCATGGAGGGAGCGCTGGCCAGCCTGGTCGGCGGTATCACCGCCGCACCGGTGGTGGCCGTGCCCACCTCCACTGGCTATGGCGCGTCGCTGCAGGGAGTGACGGCCCTGTTGGGCATGCTGGCGTCGTGCGCCGCCGGGCTCAGCGTCGTCGGCATCGACAACGGCTTCGGTGCGGCGTGCGCCATCGCCCGGGCCCTGCCGTGACCGGGCCCTCCACGGTGCCGGCGCACCACTTGACACGCCGCTCGTCCGCCGCCGGCGGCACCGCTCGTGGTGCCGCCGGCCGCTTTCGTCCGTCGTGACCGGCGCCGCCCGCCCAGGCGCGGATCCGGCTGCCGCCGGGGCGACCGGCCGCCGGTGCGCCTGGTTCCACTGCTTCGCCGGCATCGCCGGCGACATGGCCCTCGGCAGCCTCCTCGACGCGGGTGCTCCTCTCGAGCAGGTGCTCGAGCTGCTGCAGCGTCTGCCGCTGCGGGGCTGGCGGCTGCACGCCGAGCCGGTGCTGCGCGGCGGGCTGGCCGCCACCCGCGCTGTGGTGCACGCCACCGACGACGTGGTCATCCGCACCCACGCCCACATCGTGGGGCTGGTCCACGAAGCCCGGCTGCCGCCGCGGGTGGAGCGGCGGGCCCTGGCCACCTTCGCCGCCCTGGCCGAGGTGGAGGGCCGACTGCACCGGCGTCCGCCCAGCCAGGTCCACTTCCACGAGGTCGGCGCCCATGACACCATCATCGACGTCGTCGGCACCGCCGCCGCCCTCGAGGTGCTCGACGTCGACGACATCACCGCCTCCGCCATCGCCACCGGCACCGGCACCATCCGCAGCGCCCACGGACTGCTGCCCAACCCGTCCCCGGCGGTCGTCGCCCTGCTGCAGGGCGTGCCGACCTGGGGCCGCGACGTGCGGATCGAGCTCACCACCCCGACCGGCGCCGCCCTGCTGGCCGCCACCGCCTCGGGGTACGGCCCCCTGCCCGCCATGCGCGTCGAGGCCAGCGGCTTCGGCGCCGGGCAGGCCGAGCTGCCGGACCTGCCCAACTGCACCCAGGTGGTCATCGGCGTCCGGCAGCCGGCCACCGCCGACCCCGGCCAGCCGGTGGTGCTGTTGCAGGCCAACGTCGACGACGTCACCGGCGAGACCCTCGCCCACGCCACCGAGGTGCTGCTCGACGCCGGCGCTCTCGACGCCTGGATCACCCCCATCGTCATGAAGAAGGGTCGACCGGCCCACACCGTCAGCGTCCTGGCCGACCCCGCCCTCACCGACCAGCTCCGCCGGCTGCTGCAGTCCGAGACCGGCAGCTTCGGCGTCCGAGCCGCCACGCTGCAGCGTTGGGCCTCCGCTCGCCGCGTCGAGCAGGTGGAGTACGAGGGGGCGTCGCTGCGGGTCAAGGTGAGCGCCGGCCGGGCCAAGGTGGAGCATGCCGACGCCGCCCGCCTGGCCGCCCAGACCGGGCGGCCCCTGCGCGAGGTGGTGGCCGGCGCCGAGGCCGCCTGGCGCCGCCGCCACGACGCCGCCGGCGACCCGACGCCACCCGAAGGGCGTACCGACGCCGGGGCCTCTCAGCCGACCGCTGGCGATCGGGTCGCCGGCCATCGGACCGCTGGCGTCGGAGACGAGGTCGACGTACCCGCGCCCGGCGGCGACCTGGCAGGCGACCCAGGCGGAAGTGACGGTGACGACAGGGGCGGGGGTGGGCCGGCGGGCGTCCCGCCGCCGTGGCCCTCCCCGGCATGAGGCCCCCGGGCGCTGGTTAGCGTGGAGCTGTGACCGGCGAAGCTGAGCACGGCGCGGATCTCCCCCCGGTGACAGCGGCGGCCACCCCGCCGGCCGACGCCGAGGAGTGGAGCGACGAGCAGTGGCTGGCCTGGCTGGCCGCCACCGACGACGACCCGCCGGCACCAGCTTCGCCGCCGGCCACCCGCCTGGGGCGGCTGGCCCGGTCACCAGCCGGCACCGCCCTGGGAAGCGCCATGACCGGCATGGCCAACGCCCTCTACGGCCCCCGGCGCGACGAGGTGGCCATCGTGGCTGAAGCTCCCGGCGAGCCGCCGGGCGACGATCCCTTCGAGGTGCGCCTCGACCCCGACCATCCCGAACGCTCCCAGGTCGTGCACCGCAGCATCCGTGCGGACCCGGGGGCCAACCGTGGCGACACCGGCGTGACCCGTGCGGATCCGGCGGCCCAGCGCGGCGGCCGCCGGTGAGCAACCAGGGCGCCTTCCTCGAAGCCGACGCCGGCGAGGATCCCTTCGCCCTCTTCGGCACCTGGTTCGCCGCGGCTGCAGCGGTCATGGCTGATCCGGAGGCCATGGCGCTGGCCACCGTTGGCCCCGACGGACGCCCCGGTGTCCGCATGGTGCTGCTGAAGCGCTGGGACCACGCCGGCTTCGTGTTCCACACCAACTTCGCCAGTGCCAAGGCGCACGCGCTCGACACCACGGGACGAGCCGCCCTGCTGTGGCACTGGGCCCCGCTGGGACGCCAGGTTCGCGTCGAAGGCACGGCGGCCCGCGTCGACGACGCCGAGGCCGACGCCTACTTCGCCACCCGCCAGCGCGGAGCACAGCTGGGAGCTCACGCTTCGCGGCAGAGTGCGGTGATCGCCAGCCGTGAGGAGCTCGAAGCCCGGGTCGCCGAGCAGCGGCGGCACTTCGCCGGCCAGCCCGTGCCCCGACCGCCGTGGTGGGGCGGGTACCGCGTCGTTCCCGTCAGCTTCGAGTTCTGGCAGCACCGCGACGATCGGCTCCACGATCGGCTCCGGTTCCTCGCCAGCGCCAGCGCCAGCCCCAGCTGGCAGCGGGTCCGGTTGCAGCCCTGAGCGGCCCCCGTGGCCCGACCTGCGGTCGAAGCCTCCGGCGTTCGACGCTGCAACCTCCGGTCGAAGCCTCCTCGGGCGCCGACCGGCCGATTCCCCGACCAGCTCCCGGCCCGGCTGTCCCCCGTGGCTCGCCGCGACCCACCGTGGCTAGCGGCCCGGCGCCTGCTGGTAGCGGTAGACGTTGGTCTGGCGCAGCTCGAAGCCCAGATCGAGGTACAGCCGGTTGGCGGCTTCGCGTGACGGGCGCGACGTCAGATCGACGCTGCGGGCCCCGGCCTGCTTGGCACGCGCCAGCGCCGCCCGCACCAGGGCGGCGCCGACCCCACGGCCGCGACTCGCCTCGTCGACCACCACGTCCTCGATCCAGGCGCGCATGCCGGTCGGGACCCGGAACAGGGCCAGCGTCAACGCTCCCAGCACCTTGCCGGCGCCCTCGCTGGCCACCAGCAGCACGCTGGCGTCGGAGCCGACGATGGCCGCCAGCTCCTCAGGGGTGAGCGGCGTCGCCGAGGGCGACAGCTGGGGGATCAGCCGGTGCAGCGCCCGAAGCAGCTCGGGGGACGCCTCCGTCGCCTGGCTGACGGTCACCTCGCCGTCTGCGGGCTCGGGGTCCCGGGTCGGCCCGGCGGACATCGGTACCACGAAGCGACGAGTGTAACGCCCCGCTCCCGGTCGCATCGATGGTGGCCACGGCGACCTCGGCAGACTGGTGCCGACACCCGACACCCGACACCCGACGAAAGGGCTGGCCATGGCCGACGCACGCTGGATCGAGGTCGACAGCTATCTGCAGGCGGCGCTGGTGCCCGCCGACCCGGTGCTCGAGCAGGCGATCGCCGACAGTCGCCGCGCCGGGCTCCCGCCCATCGAAGTGACGGCGCTGCAGGGCAAGTTCCTGTCGGTGCTGGCCCGGCTCCTGCAGGCCCGGCGGATCCTCGAGATCGGCACCCTCGGCGGCTACAGCACCATCTGGATGGCGCGGTCGCTGCCGCGCGACGGTCAGCTGGTGTCGCTCGAGCTCGACCCGGACCATGCCGTCGTGGCTGCCGCCAACCTGCGGCGCGCCGGGTTGGCCGACCGGGTCGACATCCGTGTGGGGCCGGCCACCCACAGCCTGCGGCAGCTGGCCGACGGCGGCGGCGGGCCGTTCGACCTCGTCTTCATCGACGCCGACAAGCCCGGCACCGAAGGCTACCTCGACCAGGCCCTGGCCTTGTGCCGGGCGGGCAGCGCCATCGTCGTCGACAACGTGGTCCGCCACGGAGCCCTCGTCGACCACCAGCCCGACGCCGACGCCGAAGGCATGCAGCGGGCGGTGTCGTGGCTGGGGCGGCAGCCCCGCGTGGAGGCGACGGTGCTCCAGACCGTCGGCGCCAAGGGCCACGACGGCTTCGCCCTGGGCATGGTGCTCTGAGCCGCGCCGGGCTGCTGAGCCGCGCCCGGGCTGCTGAGCCGCGCCGGGCTGCTGAGCCGCACCGGGCTGCTGAGCCGCACCGCCCACCGTCTCGTGGCGCGGCTGGCCTGTCAGTCGCCCCAGCTCCCCGAATTGCACGGCGTTCTCCCAGCCCCGAGGGGGCGACGAGCGCAACGGCCGCCAGTACGCCACCATTGTCCCATGCACGGAGGCGAGGCCAACAATTCTGGCGCGCTGCGCCGAGACATGTCCGGCAGGGCACTGCTCACCGTGCTGGTCGTCGGCGTGGCCGCCGTGCTGGCCGTCGGCGTCGGCACCCTCACCGCGCTCCGGCTGTCGTCGCCGAGATCATCGCCCACGCCGAAGGCCGCCGGGACCACCGGCGCCAGTCGGGGCACCACGAAGCCGACCATCCAGCTGCAGGTGGTGTCGACCAGCCCCACGGCGGGTGCCACGGTGGCTCCCGACGCGGCCGTGTCGGTGACGTTCTCCACCCCGGTCGACCCGTCGGGTCCGCTGCCGACGCTGTCACCCGCCATCGCCGGGTCGTGGATGGCCGCCACGCCGACCACGCTGGCCTTTCACCCCGACGGACCTCTGCCGCCGGCCTCGGCCCTGACCCTCAGCGTCCCCGGCGGCACCCAGGGCGTCCATGGCGTCGACGGCAGCCACCTGGCCGTCTCCACCACCGTCGGGTTCAACGTGCAGCCGGGAACCACCGTCCGCCTGCAGCAGCTGCTGGCCCAGCTCGGCTACCTGCCGGTCACCTTCACCCCGGCGGGCTCGCCGCCTCCTGCTGTCCAGATGGCAGACACCCAGGCCGGCAGCTTCAGCTGGCGGTGGCCGAACCTGCCTGCCCAGCTGACCGCACTGTGGCAGCCGGGCGTCTACAACGAGATGACCAAGGCGGCCGTGATGGCCTTCGAGGAGGCCAACCAGCTCGCTGTCGACGGCATCGCTGGCCCCGAGGTGTGGCAGACGCTGCTGCACGACGCCACCGTCGGCGCCCACGACCCCAACCCCTACAGCTACGTGCTGGTGTCGAAGGTCAGCCCCGAGACCCTGAACCTGTGGGTCAACGGCGCCTCCCGCTTCCAGAACGTCCTGGTCAACACCGGCGTCCCCGGTGCCGACACCCCTGACGGCACCTACGCCGTGTTCGAGCACGTCCCCTGGTCGAGGATGCAGGGCACCGACCCCAACGGCACCACCTACAACGACCCGCACGTCCCGTGGGTCTCCTACTTCTACCTGGGTGATGCCCTGCACGGCTACGTCCGGGCCCAGTACGGCTTCCCGCAGAGCAACGGCTGTGTCGAGATGCCGGTCTCCACGGCCCAGCAGGTCTGGCCGTACACGCCGATCGGCACGCTGGTCACCGTCATCGGCCCCAAGATCTGACCGACACCCCACGGCGCCGAGCCGCCGGCGCCCGCAGCGGTGAACGGGCCGCCGGGCAACGGTCATCCCGTGGGCCTGGGCGAGCTGCGGCAGCCCGTCACGTGCTGAGCCCGTCACGTGCTGAGCCGGCCACCTGCTGGCGCACGCCCCGGCGAGGCCCACCGCGGCCTGTGTGATCGGGGAACGCACCGTCTGCGCATCTGGTGCTCGTCGTCTGCGGCGTCGCGTCGTGGTCGTGGGCGCTTCACCGGCTGCGGCGTCACCCGGGGGCCGGACGCCTGCGGAGGGCCACGGTTCGATCAGACGTTCGAGAGCCGACGCCGGGGACCAGGGACCGAGGGCGCCGTACCGATCCCCGCGCCCGCCACGAAGATCCCGGGCCGGAAGGCGCCGCGCCTGGCGGGACGTTGGACCCTGGGCTGCCGGCTGCTCCCGACCTGTGCTCGAGGCGCGGGGGCTTCGCGGTGGGATGCCATGGCAGCATCGGCGCAGACGAGGCGACGCGGGTGAGGCGGGCCGAGCACGGCATGTCCTTTGTGGGGCTGGGGTGCTGGTCGACGCCGTGCGCCTCGACGCCGACCATCCGCTGTTCCTCGAGATCGAGGTGGAGCCGGCGGCGCAGGGTCCCTTCGGGGTCACCGTCGAGTCGGGGCGGGCCTACAGCGCCCACGCCAGCGGGCAGGCGATGCTGGGATGGCAGATCGCCGACGACCTCCGCAAGCACGTCGGCGACCGCATCGACATCGACGGCACCGCGGCCCGGCGCGGTGATCATCTCCGTGCTGATCGGGGTGATCATCGTCATGAACACCATGGTGCTGTCGTTCGTGGAGCGCACCCGTTCGTGGAGCGCACCCGCGAATTCGGCGTGCTGCGGGCCGTGGGATGGTCCCGGTCGAGGCTGCTCGCTCTGGTGGTGGGCGAAGCGGTCGGGATCAGCCTGTTCGGAGCGGCGGTCGGTGCCGGCCTGGCCTTCGTGCTGACCAGCGCCCTGGAGCAGCTGCCGCAGCTGCGCGGCGTGTTGCAGCCGCAGTTCACCCCGGGGGACCTCTGGACGGCGCTGTGCTCGGCGGTCACCATCGGCGTGCTGGCCGCCCTCTACCCATCGCTTCGTGCCGCGTTGCTGCGCCCCAGCGTGGCCTTGCGCTGGGAGTGACCGTTCCGAAATCTGTCTCATCTGTCACTTTGGACGAGATCAGGCTTCGGAGCCACCTGTTGCCGGGTGGCGGTGGCGGTCTTGTCCGGCTTGGAGCTGGTGCCGTCTTCGCAGTTCGTCGAGGAGC
>JAJZNB010000051.1 GCA_021848085.1 Actinomycetes bacterium | reverse complement strand
GCTCCACAGCGATGCCTTCGCCCGCCTCGGCGCTGCTCATGTCCCGAAAGCTACCCGCCGCGCCCCTCGGGCCGCTCCCCGCTCCGGCGGCGGCCGTGCCGCTTGGGCCGCTCCCCGCTCCGGCGGCGGCCGTGCCCGGGTCGGCCGGCCGGCGGCGGCCGATATCCTCGTCGGCGTGATCGACGTCACCGATGCCACGTTCGAGCAGGAGGTGCTGGTCCGCTCCGACCAGGTCCCTGTGGTGATCGACCTGTGGGCCCCGTGGTGCGGCCCGTGCCGGACCCTGGGTCCCATCCTGGAGAAGGTGGTGGCCGCCACCGACGGCACGGTGGAGCTGGCCAAGGTCAACGTCGACGAGAACCCGCGGGTCTCGGCCACCTTCCAGGTGCAGTCCATCCCGGCGGTGTTCGCCGTCCACCAGCGCAAGGTGGTCGACAGCTTCATCGGCGCTCTCCCCGAGGCGCAGGTGGCGGCCTGGGTGGCCGGCCTGCCCACCACCCCCTCCGAGGTCGACACCCTGGTGGCGGCGGGCGACGAGGCGTCGCTGCGCCGGGCCTTGGAGCTGCAGCCCGACCATCCCGGGGCGGTGGTCGGCCTGGCCCGCCTGCTGGTCGGCCAGGGTCAGCCGGCCGACGCCCTCGATCTGCTGGCCCGCATCCCCGACACCCCCGAGGTCCGCCAGGTGGCCGCCGAGGCCCGCCTGGCCCAGCAGCAGGTGTCGCTGTCACCTGGAGCCGTCGACCAGCTGCTCGACACGCTGCTCGATCGGGTCAAGGACGACGAAGCCGCCCGCCAGGAGTTCCTCGACGTCCTCGAGACCCTCGGGCCCGACGACCCCCGCACGGCCCGCTACCGGCGGGCGCTGTCCGCCCGCCTGTTCTGAGCGGCGCCCGGCAATTCGGTCCCGGCTCGTGTCGGCAGCAGCGCATCTCGCGGCCCCCGCGGCGGGGGCTCCGGCCGTGGAGCTGACGCTCGGCGACCGCCGCTACGACATCACCAGCCGAGCCCTGCTGATGGGCATCCTCAACCGCACCCCCGACTCCTTCTACGACCACGGAGCCACCTTCGCCTTCGATGCCTTCCTGCGCCGGGCCGAGCAGCTGGTGGCCGAGGGCGCCGACCTGCTCGACGTGGGTGGGGTGAAGGCCGGCCCCGGACCCGAGGTCACCGAGGCCGAGGAGCTCGACCGGGTGGTGCCGGCCATCGAGGCGCTGCACGTCCGCTTCGACGTGCCGCTGTCGGTCGACACCTGGCGGGCGTCGGTGGCCCGGGCCGCCTACCGGGCCGGGGCGGTGGTCGGCAACGACATCAGCGGCTTCGCCGACCCCGACTACCTGCCCGCCGCGGCGGAGGCCGGCGCCGCCGTGGTGGCCACCCACATCCGCCTCGCCCCCCGCCGGCCCGACCCCGACCCGCACTACGACGACGTGGTGGAGGACGTGGCCGCCTTCCTGGCCGGGCGGGCCGCCCAGGCCGCCCAGGCCGGCATCGGCCCCGACCGCGTCATCGTCGACGCCGGCTTGGACCTGGGCAAGACCGCCGAGCAGTCGCTCACCTTGCTGCGGGCCTCGGCTCGCCTGGCCGGACTCGGCTTCCCCCTGCTGCTGTCGGCCTCCAACAAGACCTTCCTCGGCACCGTCCTCGACCTGCCCATCGACCAGCGCGGCGACGCCTCCCTGGCCGCGGCGGCCATCGGTATCACCTTGGGCTGCCGGGTGCTGCGGGTCCACGACGTCGACGGCACCCGCCGGGTGCGCGACACCCTGACCGCCGTGCTGCAGGCGTCGTGACGGCCGCCGCCGGGGGGCGTCCAGGTGGTCGGACGGCCCGGCGTCCCGGCGGCACCGCCGCCCTGCTGGCCTCGGCGGCCGAGCGGCCGCTCTCCGCCTACCTGGTCCGCGGCGACGACCCGGCGCTGGTGGCCGACGGCGTCCGCCGCCTGCTGGGAGCCCTGACCGCCGGACGCGACCCGTCCACCGTGGTCGAAGAGCACGGCGGCGCGGCCGGCGACGAGCTCGACGTCGGGCAGGTCGTCGACGCCGTCACCACCCCCCCGTTCCTGACCGACCGGCGGGTGGTGGTGGTGCGCGACGCCGGCCGGCTGGCGGCGTCCGCCGCCGAGCGGCTGGCCGGCTGCCTGGCCGAGGCGCTGCCCGGGGTGGTGCTGGTGCTGGCCGCCGGCGCCGGCACCGTCCCCAAGGCGCTGGTGCAGGCGGTGCAGCACGCCGGCGGCGTCATCGACACGACGGCCGGCACCGGCCGGGCTCGCACCGAATGGCTCACCGAGCGCCTCCACGACGCCCCGGTGCGCTTCGACGCCCGCGCCGGTGCCCTGCTGGCCGAGCACCTCGGCCAGGACCTGCACCGGCTGCCGGGGCTGGTGGAGCTGGTCACCGCCACCTACGGCCCCGGGGCGGCCATCGGCCCCGCCGAGCTGGCCCCGCTGCTGGGCGAAGCCGGCGGGGTGGCCCCCTGGGAGCTGACCGACGCCATCGCCGCCGGCCGCAGCGCCGAGGCGCTGGCCCTGCTGGCCCGGCTGCTCGGCCCGGCCGGCATGTACCCGCTGGCGGTGCTCAACACCCTGGCCCGCCACTACCAGACCATGCTGCGCCTCGACGGCGCTTCGGTGTCGAGCCCCGAGGAGGCCGCCGCCCGGCTCGGCGCCCGCAGCGTCTACCCGGTCAAGAAGGCGCTCGAAGAAGGCCGGCGTCTCGGCCCGGCCCGCATCGGCCGGGCCGTCGTGCTGCTGGCCGACGCCGACCTCGACCTGCGGGGCCGCTCGGCGCTGCCCGAAGAGACGGTGCTGCAGGTGCTGGTGGCCCGCCTGGCCCGCCTGGGCGGCACCCGGCCCTCGGGGCGGCGGGCGGCGGCCACCTCGGGCTGAGCGCCTGAGCGGCGCTGCACCTGCGAGGGGGAGGCGTCGGAGAGAAAGGCGCCGTCAGCCGGCGTCGGAGAGAAAGGCGCCGTCAGCCGGCGTCGGAGGCGGCCGCTTCGGCGGCCTGGCGCAAGGCGGTGGCCCGGCGCATCAGGCGCCGCTTGCGGTTGGCCGCCTGGTTCTTGTGGATGACGCCGTTGGCCGCTGCCTTGTCGATGCGCTTCACCGCCAGCCGCAGGCGCTCCTCGGCGTCCTCGGCACCAGCCGCCGCGGCCGTCACCGCCGTCCTGGTGCGGGTGCGCATCTCCGAGCGCACCGCCTTGTTGCGCAGGCGGCGCCGCTCGTTCTGACGGTTTCGCTTGATCTGGCTGCGGATGTTGGCCACGGAAGTCTCGCTGCTCCAAGACGGGCGCCGCCACGGCGGCGTTGCGACGGCCCCGGCCACCACGGCTCGGGGAGAACACGACGGCACACCCCGTGTGCCACGCGACGGACCATGCTAGCAGGCGCTCACTGCGGCTCTCCCTCCGGCGGCGGCCAGGGAGCCCGCGGCGGCCCAGGCGCCGGTCCGGGCCCACCCGGCGGCGGAGGCCACTGGGGCTGGCCCGGCCATTGGGGTTGACCCGGCGGTTGGGGTTGGCCCAGCCACTGGGGTTGGCCCGGCGGTTGGGGTTGGCCCGGCGGTTGGGGTTGGCCCGGCGGTTGGGGTTGGCCTGGCCACTGGGGTGGGCCCGGCGGTTGGGACTGGCCCTCCCGGCCCGGCTCAGGCGGCTCCCACGGCTGGGGCCCCTGTCCCTGCCCCTGCGGTTGAGGCCGGTGGGGTTGCTGCGGCTGGGCCGTCCACGGCGGCGCGCCGGGCTCCCCGCCGCCCGTCCACGGTGGAGCACCGGGCCCCTGACCCGCCGCCCCCGGCCCCGGCGGCCCCCACGACCCGTGACCCCCCGACCCCCACGGCCCGGGCGGCTGGCCCGATCCGGGCCACGCCCCCCACGTGCCCGGCGCCTGGCCCCCGGTCGCTGCCCACGGCCCGCCTGACAGCGCCGCCTGCCGGCGTCGCCGGCGCCGGACCAGCACCACGATCAGCACCACCCCCACGACCACCACCACCAGGGCCCCGCCGAGGGCGGCGACGACGGTGGTGCCGGTGGAGGCGGCCGCCTGGGTGACCGTCTGACGGTCGAGCCCGTTGGGCCGCGGCCCGAACAGGCTGATCAGCTCGGCGTGGGAGAAGGCGCGGGTGCCCAACGTGCCCTTCCCGTCGGCGTCGAGCACGGTGACGTCGAGCTCGGTGAAGCGCCCGTAGAGGTGGTCCCACACCACCCGGGCCGCCTCCTGGGCCTGGCTGGCGGCGCTCCCGCCGCCGCTGCGAGCCGACACCGTCACCCCCACCACGTCGTTGGTGGCCGACAGGTGCAGCGCCACGTGGCCGAAGCCGTCGTTCTGCAGGGCGCGCTGGGTGTTGACGAACCCGCCGACGAAGGCGCAGGCCGCGGCGGTCAGCGCCACGGCGACCAGCACCACCGCCAGCCGGACCCGACCCGGGCGCGCCCGGCGCGCCACGGGAGTGGCCGGTGTCTGCCCCATGGGCGTCACGCTACCGGCACGCCACCGGCGGGCCGTGGCGCCGGTACGCTCCGGATGCCGTGCTCGACCGGGACCGAATCCGCAACTTCTCCATCATCAGCCATGTCGACCATGGCAAGTCGACCCTGTCCGACCGGATCCTCGAGAAGACCGGCGCCGTCGACCCCCGCTTCATGCGCGAGCAGTACCTCGACTCCATGGACATCGAGCGTGAGCGCGGCATCACCATCAAGGCCCAGAACGTTCGGGTGCGCTGGCGCGACCACGTGCTGCACCTGATCGACACCCCCGGCCACGTCGACTTCGGCTACGAGGTCAGCCGGTCCCTGGCCGCCTGCGAGGGGGCTGTGCTGCTCGTCGACGCCTCGCAGGGCATCCAGGCCCAGACCCTGGCCACCTGCTACCAGGCGCTCGAGCACGACCTGGAGATCGTGGCCGTGCTCAACAAGATCGACCTGCCGGCGGCCGACCCCGAGCGGTGCGCGGCGGAGATCGAACAGGTGCTCGGCATCGACACGGCCAGCATCCTGTCCATCTCGGCCAAGACCGGCGAGGGGGTCGAAGCCCTGCTCGACGCCATCGTGGCGCGGGTGCCGTCCCCCGCCGGCGACCCCGAGGCGCCACTGCGCGCCCTCATCTTCGACTCCTCCTACGACCAGTACCGGGGGGTGGTCAGCTCGCTGCGGGTGATGGACGGCACCTTGCGGGCCGGGGAGCGGGTGCGCTTCATGCAGGTCGGCACCGTCCACGAGCTCGAGGAGATCGGGGTGCGCAGCCCCGACCCGGCGAGGTCGGCTACCTCATCGCCGGCATCAAGGACGTGGGGGAGGCCCGCTCGGGCGAGACCGTCACCGACGCGGCCCGCCCTGCCGCCGAGCCCCTGGCCGGCTACCGCGACCCCAAGCCGATGGTGTTCTGCGGGCTGTACCCGGTCGACGGCGACGAGCTGACCGAGCTGCGCGAGTCGCTCGAGAAGCTGCGGCTCAACGACTCGAGCTTCACCTTCGAACCCGAGTCGTCGGGGGCGCTGGGCTTCGGGTTCCGCTGCGGCTTCCTCGGCCTGCTGCACATGGAGATCGTCCGCGAGCGCCTCGAGCGCGAGTTCGACCTGTCGCTGATCGCCACCGCCCCGTCGGTGGCCTACGTGGCCCACCTCACCGACGGCACCGAGACCCGCTTCGACAACCCGAGCGAGATGCCCGACGCCTCCAAGCTCGACCACATCGACGAGCCGATGCTGCGCGCCACCCTCATCGTCCCCGCCGACTACATCGGCACCACCATGGAGCTGTGCCAGAGCCGCCGCGGCGAGCTGCAGCGCATGGAGTACCTCTCGCCGGAGCGGGTGGAGCTGGTCTACCGGATCCCGCTGGCCGAGGTGGTGGTCGACTTCTTCGACCAGCTGAAGAGCCGCACCAAGGGCTTCGCCAGCCTCGACTACGAGCCCGACGGCTACGCCACCGCCAACCTGGTCAAGGTGGACCTGCTCATCAACCACGTGCCGGTCGACGCCTTCTCGACGGTGGTGCACCGCGCCTCGGCCGAGTCCTACGGCCGGCGCATGGCCGAGAAGCTGCGCGAGCTGATCCCCCGGCAGCTGTTCGACGTTCCCATCCAGGCCGCCATCGGCGGCCGGGTCATCGCCCGCGAGACGGTGAAGGCCCGGCGCAAGGACGTGCTGGCCAAGTGCTACGGCGGCGACATCAGCCGCAAGCGCAAGCTGCTCGAGAAGCAGAAGGAAGGCAAGAAGAAGATGAAGTCCATCGGGCGCGTCGAGGTCCCCCAGGAGGCCTTCGTCGCCGCCTTGCGCCTCGAGGACTGATCGCGGCGCGGCCGGCTCCCCGGCGGGCGGGGCCACCGGCGCTGGCACTCGGTACAATCGAGTGCCAGACGACGATGGCCGATGAAGAGACGATGACCCGAGGACGCCCCGGCAACGACGAGCCGCCCCTCGACGACCGCAAGGCCGCCATCTTGAACGCGGTCGTCACCGAGTACATCGAGACCGCCCAGCCGGTCGGCTCGGGCCACGTCACCCGCACCCCGGGCATCGAGGTCTCCTCGGCCACCATCCGCAGCGAGATGGCCGCCTTGGAGCGTGACGGCTACCTGGTGCAGCCCCACACCAGCGCCGGGCGCATCCCCACCGACAAGGGCTACCGCTTCTTCGTCGACAACGTGGCCCCCGGCCCGCTCGAAGACACCCAGCGCCGGCAGGTCCGCCAGTTCTTCGCCCACGTCCACGGCGAGGTGGAGGAGCTGCTGGGCCGCACCAGCGGGCTGCTGGCCAACCTCACCGACTACGCCTCGGTGGTGGTCGGCCCCAGCCACGAGTCGGCCCCCATCCGCTCGGTGCAGCTGGTCGGCCTGGCCCCGCGGGTGGTGCTGGTGCTGGTGGTGCTGTCCGACGGGGCGGTCGAGAAGCGGACGGTGGACCTCACCGCCGACGCCAGCGACACCATGCTCGGGGCGGCCGGCGCCCACCTGTCGGCTCACCTGGTCGGCACCACCCTCCCCGCCGCCGGCCCGCCGCCACCCACCGGCGACGCCGCGGTCGACGCCGTCGTGGCCCAGGTCGTCCCCGCCATCATCGACCTGGGGGTGAGCGACGAGCCCGAGCACGTGTTCGTCGGCGGATCGTCGCGCATGGCGGCCGCCTTCGACGCGGTGGAGACCGTCCGCTCGGTGCTGTCGATCCTCGAGCAGCAGCTGGTGGTGGTGGAGCTGATCGAGGACATCTTGGAGCGGGGCCTGTCGGTCGCCATCGGCGCCGAGCACGGCTTCGAGCCGCTGGCGTCGTGCGCCCTGGTGGTGGCGCCGGTGTCGGTCGACGGCGAGACGGCGGGCACCATCGGCGTGCTCGGGCCGACCCGGATGAACTACCCGCGGGCGCTGGCCGCCGTCCACGTGGTGGGCGAGCAGCTCAGCCGGCGCCTGACCCGCCAGGGTCCCGGCGACGGGAGCCACGACGACGGGGAGGCAGACTGAGACATGGCCAGCGACTACTACGCCCTGCTCGGCGTGGCCCCTGACGCCTCCGACACCGACATCAAGCGGGCGTACCGGGCCAAGGCCCGCGAGCTGCACCCCGACCGCACCGGCGGCGACCCCGAAGCCGAGGCCAGGTTCAAGGAGATCACCGTGGCCTACGAGGTGCTGCGCGACCCGGAGCGCCGCGCCCGCTACGACCGCTACGGACCCGAGGGGGTGGACGCCTCTCCCGGCGGCTTCGACCCCTTCGGCGGCGCCGTGGGCGGTTTGGGCGACATCTTCGACGCCTTCTTCGGCGCCGCCGGCGGTCCTCGCAGCGCCCGCAGCGGCCCCGCCCGCGGGGCCGACGCCGAGGTGGTGCTGCAGCTGAGCTTTCGCGAGGCGGTCTTCGGCGTCCGCCGCGACATCACCGTCGAGGGCCCGGTGACCTGCCCCACCTGCTCGGGCAGCGGCGCCAGCCCCGGCACCGCACCGGTGCGCTGCCCCGAGTGCAACGGCATCGGCGAGCTGCGCCGGGTGCGCCAGTCGATCCTCGGCCAGGTGGTGACGGCGGTGCCGTGCCCGCGCTGCCAGGGCAGCGGCGAGACGGTGGCCACCCCCTGCCCCGACTGCCGCGGCGAGGGGCGGCGGATGGAGCAGCGCACCTTCAGCGTCGAGGTGCCGGCCGGGGTCGACCACGGCTCCACCTTGCGCCTGAGCGGCCGCGGCCCGGCCGGTCCCCGCGGCGGAGCCCCCGGCGACCTCTACGTCCACCTGGCCGTGGAGCCCGACGAACGCTTCGTCCGCCAAGGCAGCGACCTGAGCGCCGAGCTGCACATCACCATGACCCAGGCCGCCCTGGGGGCGTCGGTGACCTTCGAGACCCTCGACGGCGAGGAGCAGATCGCCATCGCCCCCGGCACCCAGACCGGCCACGTCCTACGCCTGCGCGGCCGGGGCGTCCCCCACGTGCGCGGCCGTGGCCGCGGCGACCTGCTGGTGACCGTGGTGGTCGACACCCCCACCGGCATCACCAAATCGCAAGAGGAGCTGCTGCGCCGGCTGGCCGCCGAGCGTGGCGAGCCCGTCGCCGGTGCCGGTGACGGGCTCATGTCCCGGCTGCGCTCCGCCTTCGGCTGACATGTCCGGGCTGGCATGACCGGGCTGGCATGACCGGGCTGCGCTCCGCCTTCGGCTGGCGTGACCGGACTGTCGTGACTGGGCTGTCGTGACTGGGCTGGGCGGCGCGTCGCCCGAGCGGACCGCCGATGCCGTGACCGGCCCTGACCGGACCACGTCTGCCGCACCTCCCCCCGACACGACCGGGTTCGCCGCCGCCTCGTCGTGGCCGGCGTCGGTGGCGGCTGCTGCCCAGGTGTTCGTCGACGACCTGGCCGCCGTCGCCGTCGACGCCGACGACCATCACCACCTGCTGCGGGTGCTGCGGCTGCGCCCCGGGGAGGTGGTGGTGGCCTGTGACGGGACCGGCCGCTTCAGGCGCTGCGTCGTCGCCGGGCGGGGTCCCGAGGACCTGCTGCGCCCCGAGGGGCCGGTGGTCGCCTGCCCCCGCCCGCCGTGGCCGGTGACGGTCGCCTTCGTGCCGGTGAAAGGCGACCGGCCCGACTGGGTCGTCCAGAAGCTGACCGAAGCCGGCGCCGACCGGGTCGTGGTGCTCGGCTCGGAGCGGGCCGTGGTCCGCTGGGACGGGGAGCGCCTGCAGCACCATCTGCAGCGTCTGCGCCGGGTGGCCCGCCACGCCGCGGCCCAGAGCCGTCGCCCCTGGGTCCCCGAGGTGGCCGCCGCCGCCGACCTCGGCCAGCTCGACCGGCTGCTCGGCGCCGGCGGCACCGGCGGCGCCCCGCCCGGGCCGCTGCACCTGGCCCAGCCCGGCGGCGACCCGCCGGCCGCTGGTC
>JAJZNB010000140.1 GCA_021848085.1 Actinomycetes bacterium | reverse complement strand
CGCTCGGATCGGCTGTGTCCGCGGGAGCGTCGTCGTTCGCCACCTTCGCGCTGGGGGCGGCCGTGCCGCTGGCGCCGTGGCTCGTGACCAGCGGCACGGCGGCGGTCGTCGCCACGGTGGTGGCCGCAGGTCTCCTGGCGATCGTGGTCGGTGGGGCACTGGGGATCTTCACCGGAAGATCCCCGGTCCGCTCCGCGCTCCGCCAGCTCGCCCTGTCGGCCGTCGCCGCCGCCATCGCCTTCGGCGTTGGGAGCGCCGCGGGTGGAGCGGGGATCCGATGACGCAGCTGCCGGGCCGACGCGACGAGGTGCCCGAAGCTCAGGCGGAGCGCGACGACGTCGAGGTCGACTGGTCCCCCGTCGCGACGAGGCAAGGAGGCGCGGCGATGAACATCGCCGTCTTGGTGAAGCAAGTGCCCGCGGTGGACGCGTTGGAGCTCGGTGGGGACGGACGGCTGCGGCGCGACCGGGTCGAGCTCGAGATGAACCCCTACTGCCGCCGGGCGGTGAGCCAGGGCGTCACGCTCGCTCGCCAGCTCGGTGGCCGCTGCGTGGCGCTCACCCTCGGGCCGCCAGCGGCTGAAGACGTCCTGCGCGAGGCGGTGGCGTGGGGGGCAGACGAGGGTGTCCACGTGGTCGACCCGGTGTTCGCCGGCTCGGACACCCTCGCCACCGCACAGGCATTGTCAGCCGCCTTGCGCAGGCTCGGATCCTTCGATCTGGTCTTGCTCGGGCGGAGCTCGGTCGACGCCGACACCGGGCAGGTCGGCCCGCAGATCGCCGAGCTCCTCGACCTGCCATTCGCCGCGTCCGCTCGCCACCTGGAGCTTCACGACGGCGCGCTGACCCTGGGCTGCGAGGCCGACGACGGCGACAGAGAGCTGCGCCTCGTGCTCCCGGCGGTGGTGTCGGTGGCCGAACGTCTGTGCCAGCCGGCGAAGGTCCCGGCTCCGCAGCGTGCGGCGGTGCCCGCCGCCCGGTTGCGCCGGCTCGGCGCCCGGGATCTGGGACCGGGGCCCTGGGGTGGGTCAGCGAGCCCGACGGCGGTCGGTGCGACCCGGGTCCTCGACGTAGCCCGGCGCTGCCGGCGGCCCCGGGGCTCCGTGTCCGAGCAGGTGCACCAGGCGGTGGCAATGCTCCAGGAGTGGTCCGTGCTCCCCGCCGCCGGAGATCCCGACCGCCGGCAGCCGGATGGACCGGGGTCCTCGGTGGACGCCGGATCGAGCACGGCGACGAGCCGAGGCGCCCCGCCCACATCGCAGCCCCCTGTGGCTGTCCGGTGCTCCACGCCTCGAGCCGACCGGCCCGTCGTCGTGCTGGCGGAGCCCGGGCGCGGTGACCTGGTTGCCGCACTGCTCGCCGAGGCACGCAGGTTGGCGGTGCCGATCCAGGCCGACGTGGTTGTGGCCGGGCCCGACCCGGGCGACTCGCGTGCCCTGTGGCGCCTCGGCGCCGACAAGATCATCGACGTCGCCGGCTCCACGGTGGAAGAAGATCTGGCTGGCGCCCTCGCCGCGTGGTGCCGGCGAAGCCCGCCGTGGGCCGTGCTGGCACCAGCTACCCTCTGGGGCCGTGAGGTGGCTGCCCGTCTCGCCGTGTCGCTCCAGGCCGGGATGGTCGGCGACGCTGTCGCGTTCGACGTGAACGACGCCGGCCGCCTGGTCTGCTGGAAGCCGGCGTTCTCCGGCCTGGTCGTCGCCGAGGTGACCACCTCCTCTCCGGTGCAGCTGGCGACCGTCCGACCGGGCAGGCAGGCGGTGCCGCCGTGGCGGGCTGGGGACGGTGCGGCGTTGGTGCAGGCGCTCGAGGCGAGCCGGCGGGGCCGGGTGCAGGTCCTCGCTCACCGCCGCGACCGGACCGTGGGCGCGCTGCTGAGCGCAAGACGGGTCGTCGGCGTCGGCATGGGAGTTGCACCCGACAGCTACGACACGCTGGGCCTGCTCCTCCAGGCGCTCGGCGCCCAGCTGGCAGCCACCCGGAGGGTCACCGACCGGGGCTGGCTTCCTCGGGCCCGCCAAGTCGGGATCACCGGCCACCATCTCACCCCGGATCTCTACGTCGCCATCGGCGTGCGTGGCGCGTTCAACCACATGGCCGGGGTCAGAGGTGCCGGGACCATCGTGGCGATCAACGTCGACCCCGACGCGCCGGTGTTCGATTGGGCTGACATCGCCCTGGTCGGGGACTGGCGTGACATCGTCCCACCGCTCGCCGAGGCCATCGGCGCTGTAGCGGAACCGGGACCGGCAGCAAGCCTGAGGCAAGCGGGCAAGGCATCGGCGTGACCCCCAACCAGGCCGGCAGGACAAGGGCGCGGGTGGGCGCCAGGGCGCGTCGTGTCGCCTGGCGAAGCCGTGACGTGTGGGCGATCTCGCTGTCGGCGTGCTTCGCCGACCTGGGCTACCAGGCCGTCCTGGCCGGCTTTCCGCTGTTCTTGGTCCTCACGCTGCACCAGCCGGTGTGGGAGTTCGGGCTGGCCAGCGCCCTCAGCTACGGTGGCGGTGCCTTGTGCTCCTACGCCGGAGGCAGGATCGGCGACCGGTTCGGGCACCGCTCGCTGGCGCTGGCCGGCAACGCGGCGATCCCGCTGCTGTCGCTGTGTGCCCTGGTGGCCAGCCCGGTGTGGGCTGTCGGACTGATGACCGGTGGCTGGTGGGCCCGGAACCTGCGCTCCCCGTCGCGGCGGGTGATGCTGGTCGAGGCGGTGCCGGCCGAAGAGCACCGTTCGTCGGCGTTCGGCTTCCTCCACGCTCTCGACGTGGGTGGAGGGGCGCTGGCCGGGGTGTACGTGTTGGCCGCCCTGGCCCTGCATGTGCAGTTCCGGTGGATCTTCCTGGCGACGGTGCTGCCCCTGGCCGTCTCCACCCTGTCGCTGTCGCGGGCTCACGTTGGAGGCCGCCGGCCAGCCGCCGCACCCGCTCCCGCCGCCGGGGAGGGCGCCGCGCCGCTCCCGCCGGGAGCCAAGGCCCTGTTCGGCGCCGCCGCGCTGTACGGCTTCACCTTCTACAGCGTCGGCTTTCCCGTCCTCACCGTGGCTCAGGGCAGCGGCCGACTGGTGGCCGGCATCGGCGCGTTCTTCGTCCTCCAGGCGGCATCGGCGCTCACCGGGTACATCCTCGGCGGCCGCCTCGGGTCCACGCCCGCCGACCAGTTCGCCCGCCTGGGCCTGCTCGGCTACCTCGGTGGTGGGGTAGGCGCGGGGGTGCTCGCCTTCGGCTACGGCGAGCACCTCGGCCTGGCGGTGCTGCTGGTCGGCGTGGCCATCATCGGCTTCGCGCTCGGGGTCGTCGAGACCCTCGAACCGACGGCGATGTCGGTGCTGCGCTCGGGCCGCCGCGCCGGCCGAGGCTTCGGGACGCTGTCGGCAGCACGCAGCGTCGGAACCTTCGCCGCCAACCTGGTCATGGGGCTGCTCTACGGCATCGGGGCATCGGTCGCCTACGGTTACGCCGCCGTCCTCGCCGCCGTCTCCGCCGCCATCGTCCTTGGCGCCATCCCCGCCCTGCGGACCTGGCAGCGCGGCCAGAACCACGACAGCTGAACCTGCGATGCCCGCGGCCGGGTTCAGCGGCGCATGCGTGGGCCAGAGAAGATCGCCCGGCGGCCGCCTCTCCTCGGTGGGGGTCGCCTCGCGACGTCGGCTTCTGCTGTCAGGTGACGCCGCAGGGATTGCTCAGGCCCCACCGGAGACCACGATGACCTTGGTCGCCGCGAACGACGCCGACGGTCCTGGTTGGCCTTGGACCCGGACCCGCTCGCCGTCTTTCAGCGCGCCGGCGGTGACCGTCTTGGATCCCTGCCGGTAGGTGGTGCTCGATGAGGTGGCGACTTGCCTGTTCGTCCCATGGGCGCCGCGCAGCGTGAACCCCTGCGCGGCGGTGGCGGTGACGACCCCGCTGAGCGAGGCGGGCAGGACGGTCACCGTCTTGGCGGTGCTGCCCGAAGAGAACCGGACGCGCACCTTCTCCCCTGGGGTGAGGGCGGAGATACCGATGGTGTGGCGGCCTTGCCGGTAGGTGGTGTTCGAGGTGAGGGTGACGGTCTTCGGCGTGCGATGGACGTCGATGACCAGTGCCGAGCTCGACACGCTGTGGATCTTGCCGGTGACGCCGACGACGTGGTGATGGCTGGTCGGGTGAGCGGGCGGGCGTGTCGTGCTGGACGTCGCGGCAGACGACGAGCAGGCCGCGGTGAGCAGGGCGACCGCCGCGGTGCAGGCGAGCGCCGAGATGCGCCGTGGACCGCTTCTTCGAAGGGTTCGCCCTCGTGGCCGCGGCTCGCCGTCTGCGCCCTGGCGGCGGGAGTGAGCGAGCTCGGTACCGACGGTGGGCCCGGGCTCCGAGGTGGGGATGACGCCGGCCATGAGATGTCCAGTCCTCCTTGCTGGTGATGTCGGCTGCGGGGATCGTCGTCAGGTCGGATGCGGCTGCTGGGGGAAGCTCGGCGCGGACGGCAAGCGGCGTCGTCGTCCGATCATCGTTGGGCGTGCTGGCGGACCAAGGTGACGAGCCGACCGAGCGCGGGGAGCGCGGCGGCGATCGTGGCTCGGTCTTCGGGATCGAGCTCGGCGAGCGCACGGGCCAGCAGACCGAGGCGCTGGTCGCGCCAGTCGGCCAGCTCGGCTGCGGCGGCGGGAGCCAGGAAGAGCTGCACACCTCGGCGGTCGCTGGTGTCACGGCGCCGTTCGAGCAGCCCGGCATGGCCAAGATGGTGGGCCAAGGTGCTCACCGTGGTGGACGCAAGACGCAACGTGCGGGCGGCTTCGCCGGTGCGGATGCCGGGTTGGCGTCTGACCAGGTTCAGCAGCTCGAGGTGTGATCCCGGCAGGCTCGTCAGACCCAGCGGCCGGGCCAGGACACGACGCCGCACGGCTCGAAAAGCCCGGAAGAGGGTCTCCGCCTGCTCGGCGAGGGCTTCGGCACCGGCCGTTTCGGCCGTCCCAGCCTCAGGATCGTCAGGCTCGGGGCGGGAGACGGCGGCGCCGTGGACCCGGTCGCCCGTCATGACCTGGCATCCCCGGGCATCATGACCGCTGGCAGCTCTGCAGTGGTCGTGAACAGGCCCGGGCCGGCGGCCGCGTCCGGATCGGTCGGGCTGGCATGGCGCCGGCGCATCCGGGTTCGAAGATCGTCGATCAGGGTGTAGAGGACGGGCACCACCAACAGGCTGAGGACGGTGGAGGACAGCAGCCCGCCGATGAGGACGACGCCGACGGGCATGCGTTCGGAGGCGCCCGAACCTTGCCCGAAGGCGAGGGGGACCATGGCGAAGACCATGGTGGCGGTGGTCATGAGGATCGGACGGAGCCTGGTGGCCCCCGATTCGATCACCGCCTGGTCGCGCCGCGTCCCCCGACGACGCAAGGTCTTGGTGTAGTCGATGAGCAAGATGGAGTTCTTCGAGACCAGTCCCATGAGCATGATCGTGGCGATCAGAGCGAAGATCGAGATGGGCAGCCCGGCCGCCCACAAGGCGGCGAGCCCGCCGAAGGTGGCGAGCGGTACGGCGAAGAGGACCGCCAGCGGGTCGAGCAGCGACTCGTAGAGGGCGGCCATCAACATGAAGACCAGCAGGATCGACAGGCCCAGCGCCTGCAGCAGCGGGCCGAAGGCCCGAGCTTGTTGGGCCGACTGGCCACCGGCCTGCAGGGCATACCCGGTGGGAAGCCCGACCGAGTGCGCCGCGGCGAGCAGCGCGGCGGTTGCCGGACCGGAGTTGCCGGTGGGGCTCGAAGCCGACACCGACACCGCGTACTCACGGTTGACCTGGGTGATCTGCCCTGGCGCCGGAGATTCGGTGAAGGTGGCCACCGCTGAGAGCGGCACCGAACCGTGCGCGGTGGGCACGGGGATGGCGGCAAGCTGGGCGGGGGTGAGCCGGGTGCCGCTCCCGAAGGTGACCTGGATCGGTTCGGCCGGGGCGGTCGACGAGGTGACCAGCGGGGGGACCGCCACCCCGCCGAGCGCTGCCGCCACGGTGCCGCCGATGGTGGCGGTGGACACGCCGAGGTAGGTGGCGGCCACGCGGTCGACGGTGATCGAAAGCTCCGGCGTCGGGGTCGGCACCGAGGTCGACACCTGCGACACGTTGGGGTTGGTGCCGAGACGGGCTGCCACCTCGGTGGCCAGGCTGTCGAGGGTGGCAAGGTCGGGACCCAAGATGTCGACCGACGCCGCCCGGGCCCCCCCGGCGATGAACGGGCTCTGCACGTGCCCGTGGGCGACCAGACCTGGATGGCGGCGGGCCAGCGCGCCGATCGTCTTCACATAGGTGCGGATCGGCGGCCTCGACCCCCGGGGGCCGAGATCGACGGTGAGCTGCCCGAGGTTGTGGGCGGCGCCCACCCCCGCCCCATAGCCCGACGACACGAACACCTCGGTCACCCCTGGGACCTGCTGAACGCTCCGGGCGAAATTCGCCAGCGTGGTCTCGGCGCTCGCCAGCGGGGTGCCGACCGGCAGGCGGGCGTTGACGGTGAGCACCCCGTTGTCCTCCGGTGGCACGAAGGTCGTTGGGAGCACCCCGGCCTCCACGATGCCGGCGGACCCCGCCAGAGCGGCTAGGGCGATCCCGACGACGACCAGGCGGTGGCGAAGGCTCCAGGCGATCACGTTGCGGTAGCGGGCACGCAGGCGGTCGAAGCCGGCGTCGAAGCGCCGGCCGAAACGAGACCCCGCCGAGGTCGGCCGGGGCGGTCGAGACCACCGTGACGCCAGCATCGGCGTGAGGGTGTAGGAGACCAGCAGCGAGAACAAGGTGGCGGCGACGATGGTGAGACCGAGCTCGCGGAACAGCTGGCCGACGTTTCCCGACACGAACGCGACGGGGGCGTAGACCACCACGTCAGTGAGGGTGATGGCCACCGCGGCGGCGCCGATCTCCATCCGCCCGTCGACCGCCGCCGCCGCCGGGTCCTTGCCCATGGTCCGATGCCGGTGGATGTTCTCGAGCACCACGATCGAGTCGTCGACCAGGATGCCGATGAGCAGCGACAGTGCCATCAGCGAGATCAGGTCCAAGCTGAAGTGCAGGAAGTACATCACCGCGAACGTCGCCACCAGCGACACCGGGATGGCGAGCAGCACGATGGCGGTGTTGGCCAGCCGGTGCAGGAACAGCGCCAGCACCATGGCGGCGAACAAGATGCCCAAGAACAAGTCGAGCTCGACGTTGGACAGCGCAGCGCGGACGTAGTTGGTGACATCTCCGGTCACGGTGGTGGTCACCCCGACCGGTAGCTGCGGGCCGAGCGCGGCGAGCTCGTCTCGCACCGCGGTGTCGACGGCGAGCGAATTCGCCGTCGACGAGGCGGTCACCACCAGACCAACCGCCGGCGTGCCGTTCAAGGTGGCTGCCGACTGGGCCTGGGCGAGACCCTGCGAGACGGTGGCCACCTGGTCCAGCAGCACCGCCCCTCCCGGCCGCGACGCCACCGGCAGCGCCTGCAGCGCCGCCACCGATGGGAAACCGCCGTGGGTGCGGGCCAGCAGCTCCTGGCTGCCGACCACCGTCACCCCACCGGTGACCGCGACGTTCTGGGCTTTCATCGCCGCGGTGACCTGCGGCACCGACAGCCCGTAGGCGGCAAGCTCGGCTGGGGAAAGAGCGACGGTCACCACCGGCGCTCTTCCCCCGACGACCGTCACCTGGGCAACCCCGGGAAGCTCCTGCAACGCGGGGGCGACCACCGTGGTCACCAAGGTGTAGAGCTGCGACGCGGCCAGCGGCCCCGACACCGCCACGTCCATCATCGGCAGCGCCGCCGGGTTGGCTTGGATGATCGACGGTGGGGTGGCCGTCGGGGGCAGACCTTTGGCCACCCGGGCCAGCGCCAGAGAGATGCTGGCCGCCGCCTGGCCGACGTTGGTGCCTCCGGCGAACTGCAGGGCCACCACCGAACGACCCGGCGTGGAGGTGCCGACCATCGACACCACCCCGGACTCGGAGCTGAGCGCCTTCTCCACCGGGGTGGTGACCGACTGCGAGATCGTGGCGGCCGAAGCGCCCGCCTCACCGATGACCACCCGGACGAAGGGGTAGTTGATGTTGGGCAGGCGCCGCACCGGCAGCTTCGTGAAGGCGACCGCGCCAGCCACCACCAGGAAGCCGAGGACCATCAGCACCGTCACCGGCCTCCGGACAGCCAGCGCCGTCACATTGAGACGCGAGCGCTGAGGAAGATCCAGAGGACTGCCCGCTTCGGGCGGGGCGTCCTGCGGGCTCGGTCCCGAGCTGCTGCCCGCTCCTTGCCCCGAACCGGTGCCCGCCGTGGTGTCCGGGCTCACCCGCGTCCTGCTTTGCCCGCCGCCGCGCCCCTGCCGGTCACCGCACCCCCACCGGAGCCGCCGCCCCCGCCGCCGGCTGCGGCGGCGGCGGAGCCTCGTGTGGTGGCGGTGGGCGCTGCCGCGGCCGGCGCGGTCAGCAGACCGCCGGCGGTCGAGCCGGCCACCGACGACGGAACTGGCGTGGTGGCAGTGACCCTCACCCGATCGCCGGGCGCCAGATAGGTCTGGCCGACCGCGACCACCTCGTCACCGGCTGGGAGCCCGCCGACGACGGTGGTGGTCCCGTCGGAGATCCCCGGGTTCACGTCCACCAGGTGCACGCGGTGGCCGGTGCCGATCACGAACACCTGGGGGTGGCCGTTGATCGTGACCACCGAGCTGGCTGGCACCAGCACTGCTCCGCCGGTGCGGCTGGTCACCACCGCCACCGTGACCGCCTCCCCGGGCAGCAACCACGACGGGTCCGACACCGGGGCGAGCTCCACGGCGAAGGTGAGCGACGACGGGTTGGCCACCGGCGACACGGCGGCGACCGTCGCCGCCTGGGACGGGGAGGTTCCGGGAAGCGAGATCGTGGCCGCCTCCCCGGGATGGACGACCGCCAGCTCGCCCTCCGAAACTGGGGCCTGGACAGACAGCCCGGCGCCGTCGAGGGTCACCACGGTGGTCGCCGGAGAGACCTGCTCCCCGACGACGGCGGCGACCGACGCCACCGTGCCGGCGAACGGGGCGGTGACCTGCTCTTGGCTGATCTCGGCGGCGATCACCGCCTCGGCGTCGCGCGCTTGAGCAGCCGCCGCCTGCAGCGGAGCGAGCGTCGTCGGCGCCGGGGGCGCCTCGGCCTGGGCTGCTTGGGCCTCGGCCAGAGCGAGCGCCGCCTGGGCTTCACTGACCGCCGCGGCACCCTGGGCTGTCGACCCCCCGCCGGAGGTCGTGCTCCGCCCTCCCGGCGAGCCGGAACCGCCGGCCTGCGCCTGCTGGTACAGCTGCTGGGCGGCCTGCAGCGCGACTTGGGCCTTGGCGACCTCGGCTTGGGCGACCGCCACGGCCTGCGGGCTGGGCCCGGCC
>JAJZNB010000262.1 GCA_021848085.1 Actinomycetes bacterium | reverse complement strand
CGTCAGGGAGACCTGCTCGGTCCTGGGGTGACCATGAGCAGGACTACATCGTTGAGGTGACGGCGATCTTCGTCGAGGTGCCGGCGTGCCTGAGGTCGGGGTTCGACGAGGTCAACGCCGCAGGCCACTGCTGTGTTGTCGCGGTCGGCATCGACATCGGGGGGAGAAGCATCCCCTGGGGGTGGCCGAGGCCCACCTCCCCGGCGCTTCCCGGCGGATCCACGTCGAGCACCGGCGCCGCGTGTGCCACGGCCCCACCCGACCACATGTCCCAAGAGCGGGTCCTACACCTTCCCCATGTTGCGTGTGGCGCCCGCCGAGGTGCGACGACTGCAGCGCCGGGCAGGGTGACCATGTCCCGACAGGTGACCATGTCCCGACAGACCGTCGGTGCGCTGTGCGGGGGAGAGCCGTACGTCGAGATCGAAAGGGGGGTGGGGAACCGAGCCATCGCGGCACCGCGCCCCTGACCGCCAATGGATCCATCGGCTCCGCCAGCCGATCGGCGCGCCGATGAACCCGATGATGGCCTGCGGACGCCGGCAGGCGCCGAGAGCCGTCTCTCGGTGCAACTGTCGCCGCCGCGGCCGCAGGCAGGATCCTCGTCCCGCCTTCGCCGGGGGCGGGCTCCTCGACACGGCGACCGGGGGGGCTGGGTCGCGGCGTTGACGGTGCTGGTGCCGCTGGGCGTGGGGCTGGCGCGGATCTGGTCGGGGATCGGACGGCCCTTCAGCAATTCAGGAGACCAGGCCTTGGTCGAGCTGCACGTGATGCGTGCCGCGCACTTCCAGGCGGTGCTGGGTGCCTACGACCGTTTCGGCTGGCGCCATCTGGGTCCCGCCTACTTCTACGCCTTGGTGCCGCTGTACGTGCTGGCCGGGGAGCGCACTCGTGGGCTGCCCGCGGCGCAGATGCTGGTGAACCTGCTGGCGGTGGTCGCTGTTGTCGCCGTGGTGGGACGCCGTCACGGCCTGCGGCTGGGGCTGTGGAGCGCGGCGGCCAGCGTGGTCTACCTGCTTGCGCTGGGGCCGAGCCGGCTGATGTACCCGTGGAACCCCCTGGTGCTGGGTCCGACCACCCTGCTCACGCTGGTGCTTGCCGCCGAGGCCGCTGCCGGATCGGTCGGCGCTCTGGCTTGGGCCACCGCTGTTGGCACCCTCGCCGTGCAGGCCGAGTTGTCAGTGGTGCCGATCGTCGGGTTCGGTCTGCTCGCCGGGCTGGTCGGCTTGTTGCTGGGCCGACGAACGGCACCACGGGAGCGCTCCGCCTCGACGGCTGCAGGGGGCTCCCGGGCCAGCGCACCAGGCACGTCGAGCTCGCCGCGCCTCGGGCGGCGCATCTCGGCTGGTGCCGTGAGCTGGGTGGCGATGTTGGGCGTGGCTGTCGCGGCGTTGCTATGGGTTCCACCGCTGGTGCAACAGGCAACGGGCCGTCCCGGCAACATCGGACAGGTGGTGCGGTTCTTCACCACGAGCCATCCTGGCCTCGGCTCGGGTCACAGCTGGCACAGCGCCCTCTATGTCGTCGGAGCGCAGCTCACCTTGGTGCATCTCGGGCTCGGCGGCCCGGGGATCGTCGCGCCTTCGATGGCGGCCAGCATGGCGGCACTGGCGGTGGTGGCTGCCGACGCCGTGGTGGTCACCGTCGCCGGTCTTCGCTTGCGCAGTCGGATCACCGTTGCCTTCGGTGTGGTCACGGGCGGGGGGCTGGCGGTGGCCGCGGCATCGGCCAGCAGGATCATCGGACCGATCCACGTCTACCTGGTGGCCTGGATGGCCATCCTCGATGTGCTGGCAGCCATCGGCTCGGGGGCAGCGGTCGCCTGCTGGTGGTGCCTGCGCCGAGATGCTCCGGGGCGGCGCCCTCGCTGGGCGCGCTCTCGTTGGGCTCCCCGCCTGCCGGCACGTAGCGCACCGATAGCTGGGTTGGTGCTGCTGTTGGTGGCGGCGGGGACGCCGGCGGGGATCCTCACTGCCCGCTTCGCCTCCGGCACCCGCACCGGCTTTGCCGACGCAGTCGAGGTGCCGCCGCTGGCCGCGGCGGTCGAGCGGGCCATGGGGCAGATGCGTGCCCGGCACGTGGTTGTGCGCCTGGCGGACCCCCAGGCCTACCCGGCCGCCGCCGGGCTGGTGGTGGCCCTCGTGCATGGCGGGCTGGCCGTGTCGGTGCAACGGTCGTGGGTCGCTATCTTCGGCAAGTCGTTCACCCCCACCGGATCCGAACCCGTGGCCGCGGTGGTGTCGGACCCCGCTGTAGCAGGCAGCGCGGGGCCGCCACGGTCTGCATTGGCGACGGCGTCTTCTGTCGGTCCGACCGGACCCGTGGAGGTGTGGGTGGTGGCGCAGCATGCTTCGTGAGCGCCTGGCGGGCTGGCCGGGCGTCCGGGCGGCGGCGGCCGGCGCCGTCGGGTTCGGCGCCCTCGGGTTCGGCGCCTAGAGCTGCGTGGTGGTGTTCACCGCCCCCTGACGGCGGCGCCACGGCTGCGCGGGCTGTCGCGGACCGTCAGCGTCCGTCGTCGGGCAGCGAGGTCAGATCGTCGGGGACGTCCACGGCATGCTGCTGCAAGATGGCCAGCGGCACCAGTTGCAGCACCGCCTGGTGGGTGGAGGCCAGCACCACCGGCGCCGCGGCGTCGTCGAGATGGGCGCGCAGCCAGTTGCGGGCGGTGACGCACCAGCGGTCGCCGGGGACCAGCCCGGGGAAGCGGAGCTCGGCCACCGGGGTGATCAGGTCGTTGCCGATGCGGCGCTGGTGGTCGAGGAACTCGGCCGTCACCACGGCACAGATGGTGTGGCTTCCGAGGTCCTCAGGCCCGGTGTGGCAGCAGCCGTCACGGTAGAAGCCGGTGAGCGGATCGGTGCCGCACGGCTGCAGCGGTCCGCCCAGCACGTTGCGCTCCACTGACGTCGCCGGGTCGTCCGAAGGTGCACGCTCGCCCACCGAAGCAGTATCGCCCACCGAGCCCAGCCGTGGCCCCCTGGGTGGCCGCCCCACCGCCGAGGCCGTGGCCCGGCCCGCACCGCCCGCCCGCCGAACCGGCGTCTCGGCCCTGCCGGCCGCTCCGGCCACAGCCGCCGCCAGCCAGCCGGCCACCACCGCCCGCCGGTCGGCGCCAGCCGCCGCCGGCCCTTCCCGCTCTGCACGTCCGTGTCGGCACGGTCGACCACGTCCGCGGCCGCAGCGGTGTGCACCTCCTCGGCCGTGACGGTCGTGAGCCGGGTGCTGCGGGCGGCGCTGGGCCTCGGTGAGGCCGACGTGGTCGTCCAAAACGCCGCCGCCACACCCTGTCGGATCGGAACGACGTCTCTCGGCGCCTTGGCCGCGGCCGCCCTCGACCTCCCAGGCCGGCTGGCGGTGTTGGCGTCGGGCGCGGCGGCCGACGACCGGCCCACCCTGGCCGCCGGCGGCCGGTCGCTGCTGCGCTTCGTCGTCGACGACCTGGGCGCCGGGCCGGGAGGGCTGTGCCCGGTGCAGCTGCTGCCGGCGTCGCATCGGGCGCCGCTCGGCGCCGCCGTCCCGGCCCTCGGGACGACAGGCACCTGCCTGTCGGTGCCCGCCCTGCCGGCGGTGCCCGCCCTGCCTGTCGGTGCCCGCCCTGCCGGCGGTGCCCGGGCTGCCGCCGCTTCCGGGCCTATCGCCGGCGCCGCCGCCCACCGCTGTGCCGTCGGCCCCGCCGGCCAGGTACCGGGCCGGTACCACCGGATACGACGTGTCGTGGCCACAGTGCGGCAGCCCCTATCCGCCCAGCGCGCCGGTGGCGGTGGTCGGCGTCAACGACGGCCGGGCCTTCACCACCAACCCGTGCCTGGCCTCCGAAGCGTCGTGGGCGGGAAGCTCGCTTGACACCTACATGAACCTCAACTCGCCGGCCGCGGTGAGCGCCGCCGACGACACCGGGCCGGCCGGCACCTGCCCGGCCCGCGACGGCACGTGCCTGGCCTACGACGACGGCTACAACGCCGCCCGGCAGGCGCTGCAGCTGGCCGCCACCGACGGGCTGCATCCCCGGATGTGGTGGCTCGACATCGAGACCGTCGGCCGCTGCGGCAGCTTCCCGACCGCCGGCGACGCCTACTGGTCGTGCAACCGCAGCCTCAACGCCCGCACCATCCAAGGGGCGCTCGACGCCCTGCGCGCCTCGGGGGCCGAGGCCGCCATCTCCTCGACCAGCTACCAGTGGTCTCAGATCACCGGAGGCGTCTCCCCCGGCGGCCCCGCCGTGCCCAACTGGCTGGCTGGCGACACCACCTCCCCGCCCAGCTCCTGGTGCAGCGGCACCCACGACTTCGCCGGCGGGCCCGCCTGGCTGCTGCAGCTGTGGCCCGCACACGCCTACGACCGCGACCAGGCCTGCTGAGCGACGCCCGAGCCGGGTCGCCGGCCACGACCCCGACGGCCAGCGGGTAGACCAGAACCATGCGAACCCGAACGCTCGGACAGGATCTGGTCGTGTCGGCCCAAGGGCTGGGCTGCATGGGCATGAGCGAGTTCTACGGCCCTGGCGACGAGGCGGAGTCGATCGCCACCATCGAGCTGGCCCTCGACCTCGGTGTCACGCTCCTCGACACCGCCGACATGTACGGCCCGTTCACCAACGAGCAGCTGGTCGGCCGGGCCATCGCCGGCCGGCGCGACGAGGTGGTGCTGGCCACCAAGTTCGGCAACCAGCGCGCCACCGACGGCACCCGCCTCGGCGTCAACGGCCGGCCTGAGTACGTCCGATCAGCCTGCGACGCCTCGCTGCAACGTCTCGGCGTCGACCACATCGACCTCTACTACCAGCACCGGGTCGATCCCGACACCCCCATCGAGGAGACGGTGGGGGCCATGGCCGAGCTGGTGGCCGCGGGCAAGGTGCGCCATCTGGGGCTGTCGGAGGCGGCGCCCGACACCATCCGCCGGGCCCACGCCGTGCACCCCATCACCGCCGTGCAGACCGAGTGGTCGCTGTGGACCCGCGACCCCGAGACCAACGGCGTGCTGGCCACGGTGCGCGAGCTGGGTATCGGCTTCGTCGCCTACTCCCCGCTGGGCCGAGGGTTCCTGTCGGGGGCGATCACCAGCCCCGCAGACCTCCCCGACGACGACTTCCGCCGCCACAACCCCCGCTTCCAGGGAGCCAACTTCACCCGCAACCTACGGCTGGTCGACCAGGTGCGTGAGATCGCCGCCTACAAGGGCGTCGAGCCGTCCCAGCTGGCGCTGGCCTGGGTGCTGGCCCAAGGCGACGACGTGGTGCCGATCCCCGGCACCAAGCGGCGCAGCTACCTGCGGCTCAACGTGGCCGCCGACGACATCGCGCTGAGCGACGACGAGCTGCGCCGCATCGGCCAGGTGCTGCCGCCGGGCGCGGCTGCCGGAGACCGCTATCCCGACATGACCCCCCTGCACCGCTGAGCTGCCCGCCGTCAGTCACCGAGGTCCCGCCCGGCGCCGCTACCGGCATCGACCACCGGTCTGAAGCCCCTCGTCAGTGCTCGCCGGCGCCACCCACGGGCGACGGGGCACCGCGGCCGGCCTCGGCGGTCCGGCGGGCGGAGGTCACCATGGGCGACGACGCCACCAGCCAGATGCCGGCGATCATGGCCAGCAGGCACACCACCTCGAGCAGCAGCGCCACCGACCCGTGCTGCAGCGACCCGCCGAACAGCCCGGCGCCCAAGGCGATGCCGGTGATGGGCTCGCCCGCCGTCACCGGCGGCAGAGATGCCGACAGCGGCGCCGCCTGGAAGGCGCTCTGGGCCAGCAGGATCCCCACCACGGCCACCGCCACCAGCGTGTAGGGCGTCCACGACAGCAGCAGCTGCAGCACCCCGCGGTGACCGGCGATGGCCAGCGACCGTTGGGTGAGGGCGTCTTGCAGGCCGAACAGCACCCCCGCCCCTCCGGCCAGCAGCGCACCGCGCACCCGCCCCCGGTTGCGCCGGCCGGCCACGGTCAGCACCGCCGCCACCGCCGCCACCGACCCACCGGCCAGCACCCACGCCACATCGGGGATGCCGCTGGTGTCCCCGATGCCGGGGGTGGCGACGACCAGGAACCCGCCCAGACCGCCGCTGAGCACCAGCGCCCCCAGCCAGTCACGCCAGCAGGGACGGAGCTGATACCAGAACCCGGCGATGACCAGGGCGAACAGCAGGTTGGTGGACAGCAGTGGCTCGGTCATGCCGAGCCCACCCCGAGCCAGGGCGGCGGCACCGAGCAGCTGGCCGGCGGCCATGACCCCGATGCCGGCCAGCCAGCTCGGCGAGCGCACCAGGTCGAGCAACAACCACACCGTCAGTGCCCGGTCGGAGGGCTCTAGGGCGGCCCGGTGCTGCTGCAGCACGAAGCCGGTGCCGAGCAGCACCGCCGCAGCGAGAGCCGACACGACCGTGGGCACTGTCCTTGGCTACCCCTGACGGCGCCAGTGGACACCGACCGGCGGGGTCGAGCGCCGCCCACCGCCCGGTGGTGGTGCGCCGCCCGACGCCTGAGCTACCCGCCGGTCGTCTCCTTCGGCGGCGGCCGGCGCGTCCAGCCGATCGCTCCGAGGGGACCGGCCGATCGCTCCGAGGGGACTGGCGGCTTCAGCGGTCAGAGAAGTCACCGGGAGCGGGCGGCGGGCTCTGCCCGCAGCACCAGCAGGGCGATGTCGTCGTGGCGTTGGGGGAACGGCAGGTGGCGCTGCAGCAGATCGGCGATGGCGTCGGCTGCCGCCTCGGGGTCGGCCGCCGCGGCCACGTCGGCCGCGAGCAGCGTGGCCAGCTGCTCGTCGCTGATCCCGTGGGGTGGAGGCAGGTCGGTGGCGCCGTCGCTGTAGAGGACGAGGGTGCTGCCGCCGGCCAACGCCACCTCGCTGCTGTGGTAGGCCGCCTCCTCGAAGACGCCGACCAGCAGCCCGGGCTGGCCCACCCGTCCGACGCTGCCGTCGGCCCGCACCAGGATCGGCAGGGGATGGCCGCCGACGGCCATGGTCAGCTGCAGACCGGGGCCGGCCAGCTGCCCGACGGCGTAGACCACGGTGCAGAACGTGTCGGGCCGAGACCGCAGCAGGGCCCGGTTGAGGTGGTCCAGCACCACCGGCGGGTCGTCGCCGTGCCAGGCGCTGGCCCGGATGGTGTGGCGGGCCAGGGCGGTGACGGCGGCGGCCTGCGGTCCGGTGCCGCACACATCGCCGATGACCACGGCGAAGCGGTCGTCGTCGACGGCGAACACGTCGTAGAAGTCACCGCCGACCTCGCTGCCCTCTCCGGCCGCCCAATAGCGCACGGCCAGGTCCACCCCGGCGATGTCGGGCAGCGCCTCGGGCAGCAGGCTGCGTTGGAGGGTCTGGGCGATGAGCCGCTGGCGGTCGCTGAGCCGGCGGTTCTCGAGGCTCGACGCGATCCGCCCCGCCGCCGCCTGGGCCAGCGCCAGGTCCTCGTCGGTGTAGGTGCGTCCCGGGCTGGCCAGCACGAGCTGCATGGCGCCGATGGTCCGGCCCCGCTTGGTCAGCGGCACCACCATCGCCGAGCGCAGCCCCAGGTCGCGCACCACCTGCAGCAGCTCGGGCTCCGCCTCGAGGCCGGCCAGCAGGTCGGAGGTGATGTCGCGGTAGAGCTCAGGTCGGCCGCTGCGGATGACCCGGGCCACGCCGTGACGAGCGGCGGGATCGAACGGGAACCGCTCGGCCAGCTCGCTGGCGTAGGCGACCATGGCCGGATCGACGTGGGCGACCGCCACCTCGGGTGAGGAGCCGACGTCGTCGACGACGAAGATGGAGCACCAGTCGCCGAGCCGGGGAACGGCCGCCTCCGTCGCCCGCCGCATGATGTCGCCACGGTCGGTGGCGTCGCCGAGGACGTCGTTGATCCGGTTGAGGAGCTCGAGGCGCTCGCGGTGCAGCCGCTCGCGGGCCGCCGCCTCGCTGGCCGCCGTCGCCGTGCGGCGCATCTCGAGCTCTGCCGCCATCCGCTCGGTGACATCGGCGGCGCAGCCGACGGTGCCGGTGACCTGCCCTTGGCCGTCGAGCACCACCCGGCCCCAGGTGGCCAACCAGTGGACCGAGCCGTCGGGCCACACCACCCGGTGGCGGATCTGGAACGGGCTCTTCTTCCGCAGCGCCTGCTCCAGCGTGGCGAGCACCTCGGCGCGGTCGTCGGGGTGCAGCCGCTGTGCCCACTGCTCCCAGCCGCCGGCCAGCCCGCCCGCCGGCAAGCCGAACAGGGCCTCGAGACGGTCGTCGGCGTCGGCCAGGTCGGTGGCACGGTCCCAGTGCCAGGTGCCCAGCCCGCCGGCGTCGAGGGCGACCTGCAGGCGCAGGGCCAGGTCCCGAGCCTGTTGCTCGGCCAGGCGGGCTTCGGCGACGATGTCGGACACGCTCACGGTCGCGATCGGATCCGCCTGGGGCGCCCCGCCGATCTCGCTCATCGCTCTCCTTCGACCGCTGGGAGGACGGCCTCCATCCCAAGTGTGCCCCAACGGCTGTTTCGGCGCAGCCGCCGCCCCAACCACCATCACACAACGTGACCGGAGCGGCCCGATTCGTGTCGACCGGGTTCGGGCGGGACTTTCCGGCGGCCGGCCTCGGCTCCTACCCTGGCAGTGGCGCCGACGACGACCCTCGGCCGGCGCCGGGATCCGCGCCGCAAGCGCCATCCGACGGGGGGCCGCTGGCCATCGAGCCGTCCGACCTCAACCGAGCGTCGTTCCCACCTGGAGCCGAGGAGGGACAGCACCTGATGCGAATGCTGGCCGCATGGTGCGTGCAGCACCGGAAGCTGGTCGTGCTGCTGTGGCTGGCGACGCTGGCCGCGGTCAGCGCCGTGTCGCTGGGCGTGGGCAGCGCCTACTCCAACACCTTCACCCTGCCCAACACCGAGTCGTGGCGGGCGCTGCAGCTGCTGCGGGCCGCCTCACCCAAGGTGGCCGGTGACACCGAGCAGGTGGTGTGGGAGACCAAAGGTGCCCTGCGGGTCACCGACCCGTCGGTGCAGCGGCGCATCACCACCATGCTGAGCCAGCTCGAACGCCTGCCCCACGTCACCGCCGTGGTGTCGCCGTACAGCGCCCAGACCGGCACCCGCATCAACGCCAGCCGCACCGTCGCCTTCGCCCAGGTCACCTTCGACCGCCAGGCGGGGTCCATCTCGGCCGCCACCGCCTCCGACATGGTGCGGGTGGTGCGCTCGGCGCAGGAGCCGGGGCTCGAGGTGGGCGTGACCGGCCAGGTGGCGGCCAAGGCGGTCCCCCTGTCGGCTGGTGGGGTCGAGGTCGGGGTGGCGCTGGCCGCGGTGGTGCTGGTGCTGGTGCTCGGCTCGCTGCCGGCCATGCTGCTCCCCATCGTGTCCGCCATGGGCTCCTTGGGCAGCGCCGTCGGCATCATCGGGCTGGCCAGCCACGCCATGAAGATGCCCGACTTCTCCACCCAGCTGGTCCTGCTCATCGGGTTGGGGGTGGGCGTCGACTACGCCTTGTTCATCGTCACCCGCCACCG
>JAJZNB010000290.1 GCA_021848085.1 Actinomycetes bacterium | reverse complement strand
TCGGCGACGCCCAGTTCTACGGGTCGATGGGGGGCAAGCCGTTGAACCAGCCGGTGGTGGGCATGGCGGCCACCCCTGACGGCCGGGGGTATTGGCTGGTGGCGTCGGACGGGGGGATCTTCAACTTCGGCGACGCCCGCTTCTACGGGTCCTTGGTGTCCGCTGATCCCGGCGAGGTGGCCGCCGCCGCCATGGCCACCGCCGACGGCGGCGGCTACCTGATCGTCACCACCGACGGCCACGTGGTGCCCTTCGGCGACGCCCCGCAGTTCGGGGACATCGCCACCACCACCCCGGGCTGGAGCGGCAAGCTCATCGGCGCCGCCGTGTCGCCCGGCTGACCGCTGGTGCAGGCGCGTCAGTGAGGATGAGCCGGCACGCCGCACCGCTTCTCGGGGTTCCTCGAGCGAGGTGCTGCGCCGGGTGAGGGCCCGGCAGCAGCGACCTCCCCGTGACGGCGTTCAACCACGCCGGCCGGTGGACGAGCGCCCGAGACGCCCCTCGACCAGCGGGGCGAAGGGCGCCTTCTTCACGACGTGGTCGCCGACCACCAAGGCGTCCATCGCCGTCCTGGCGAAGTCGGCGAGCGCCTCCTCGGGCCGGCTCACCATCGGCTCGCCCCTGACGTTGAAGCTGCTGTTGAGCACGACCGGCACCCCCGTCAGGCGGTCGAGCTCCCGGATCAGCCGGTAGAAGAGCGGGTTGAAGGCCTCCGTCACGCTCTGGAGCCGCCCGGTGCCGTCGACGTGGGTGACCGCCGGGATCTCCTGCCGCCGGTCGGGCCGGACGGTCTCTACGAGCAGCATGAAGGGATCGGCCCGGTAGTCGACGAAGTAGTCCGGGCCACGCTCGTCGAGCACGCTCGGGGCGAACGGACGGAACCACTCGCGGTGCTTCACCCGGTCGTTGACGACGTCGCGCATCTCCGCCCGCCGTGGATCGGCCAGGATCGACCGGGCTCCCAACGCCCGCGGGCCGATCTCCGCCCGGCCCTGGAACCAGCCGACGACGCGCCCCTCGGCCACCAGCCGGGCGGCCTCGGCCGCCGGGTCAGCCACCCGCCGGACCGACACCTCGCCCGCCGGCGCCCGTCGGTGGAACGCCGCCACCGCCGCCGACACCTGGTGGTCGCTCGGCGCTGGACCGAGGAAGGGATGTCGCATCACCCAACGGCGCGGCCGCCCCAGCAGCTGGTGCTCCACCCAGAGGGCGGCCCCGATGGCGTTCCCCGCATCCGACGATGCCGGCTGCACGAACAGCTCGTCGAAGCCGGCCTCGGTCAGCAGGCGGTGGTTCATCACCGAATTGAGCGCGACCCCGCCCGAAAGGCAGAGCCGGCCCGTCGGGCTCTGGCTGCGCAGCCACCGGGCGAGATGGAGCCCGGCCTCCTCGGTCAGGGCCTGGACAGCAAAGGCGAGATCCTCGTCGCGCTGGGTGATCTCCGACTCTGGCTGCCGGGGAGGGCCGAAGCGCTCGACGAAGCGCCGCGACACGGGCCGTCCATCGCGCTGGTAGCCGAACCAGTCGAAGTTCACCCGGAAGCGCCCCCCCTCTTCCAGGACGACGAGGTCGTGCAGCTCCTCGACGTACCGGTCCGTCCCGTACGGCGCGAGCCCCATCACCTTGCCCTCGTCGGCGTTGGGCGAGAACCCGAGGTACCACGTGAGTGCGCTGTACACCTCACCCACCGAGTGCGGGTTGGCGATCTCGGCGATCGTGCGCATCTGGTTGCCCGAGCCGATCCGGAACGTGGTGGAGAGATAGTCGCCGCCCCGGTCGATGGTCAGCACCGCGGCCGAGTCGAACGGACTGGCGAAGAAGGCGGCCGACGCATGGGCGTCGTGGTGGCCGACGTGGACGACCCGCCCCCGGTAGCCCCATCGCCGCCGGAAGGCCACCTCACGGGCGATCAAGCGGGCGTCCGTGTAGAGCTGGGCCGCGAGGCGCTTGGGCGCCCGACGCTTGATGGCGTCGCGCGCCCCCCGGGCGAGGTCGACCAGTGGGCGCTGGGCGAAGGCGACGACGTCCACGTCCCCGATGGACAACGACCCCTCGGTGAGGCAGAAGGCGATGGCGTCGTCGGGAAACGCCCGGCTGTGACAGGTCCGGTCGAGGCGCTCCTGCTCGACCATCGCCACGACCGTCCCGTCGACGACGAGGCACGCCGCCGTGTCGTGGCTGAAGCAGCTGATCCCCAGAATCGCCGTCACCGGCTCCCCTCGGCGCTGGGCTCCCCGGTCGCCCCGGCACCCCCGGCTCCGAGGCCGACGCCCCAACACCCGGCTGCCGGCCACCCGAACCGCGCCTTCCCCGCCCGGCGACGGACAGCCGGGGTCAGGCAGCCCGCCTGCCGGGCGCCAGACACCGAGCCGTTCCGGGTGCTCGCCGAACCGACCATACGATCCTCCAACTATGGCAGTCGTCGGCTGTGGGAGGCGCGCGACCGGGACGGATGGTCAGAGGTCGGCGTCCGGCACCTGGCGCAGGCGCGGGAAGCGCCGCAGCTTGCCGAAGCGGCCCAGCTTCCCGACGTCGACCCCGACGTCGGCACCGGCCAGCAGCTGGCGGTCCCCGCCGCTGTTGCCGTAGGCCCACACGAACGGCTCGTCGCCATCGGCCTGGGCAGCGCCGGCGGTCTCGATCCAGCGCCGGAGACGGTCCATCTTCTCGGAGCCGCGGCAGTTCAGGCCGTCGTAGCGACCGGTGAGGCGGCCGTCGGGCCCCACGGCCAGGCGGGTGGCCACCACCCCGTCGACCCCGAGCTCCTCGGCCACCGGCCGCAGGTACAGCTCGGGTGAGGCCGACACGATGACCAGGCGGTGGCCCTGGCGCCGGTGCCACTCGAGCCGGCGGTGCAGATCTGGGCGTCGATGCCGCTGGTAGTGGGCGCGCCCGAAGACGGCGGCCTGGGCGGCCACCTCGGCTGCGTCGCGACCGGTCAGCGTCCGGGCGAACAACGCCTCTTTGGCCGTGTCGGCGTGGTGGCCGCCTAGCACCGCGGCGCGCACCAGGGCGGGGAGCAGGCCGGCGGCGGCGCGCGCCACCGCCCAGGGCCCGGCCACCGCGGCCAAGAACGGCCACACGCTGCCGCCCTCGGTCAGCGTCCCGTCGAAGTCGAAGGCGGCCACCACCGGCCGGCCGGCGGCCGGCACGAGGTCGTCGGGCGAACGGCTCACGGCGCCCCGTCGGAAGCCGGCATCCCATGGCGTCCGGCGCCGGCGGCGAAGCGGGCCGCGCCCCGCAACGTCTCACCGCTGGCGATGGTAGAGCGACCCAGCTGCGCCTCGCCGACCAAGGCAACCGCTTCGGGCAGCCCCCACTGCTCCAGCACCGACCGGCGGTCGCTGCGCAGGCACTGCTGGGGCAGGGCGGCCAGCTCAGCGGCCAGGGCCACCGCTGCGGCCAGCGCCCCGCCGGGGGCGGTCAGGCGGTTGACCAGGCCCATCTGCAGCGCCTCGGGACCGCCCACCGGGCGCCCGGTCAAGATGAGGTCGAGGGCCCGGCTTCCTCCGATCAGGCGAGGCAGGCGGACGGTGCCCCCGTCGACCAGCGGCACCCCGAAGCGACGGCAGTACACGCCCAACACCGCGTCGGTGGCCGCCACGCGCAGATCGCACCACAGCGCCAGCTCCAGACCGCCGGCCACGGCGTGACCCTCGACGGCGGCCACCACCGGCTTCGACAGCTGCAGCCGGGTCGGGCCCATGGGTCCTGGTCCCTCTAGCGGCACGGGTCGCGCCTCACCGGCGGCCAGCGCCTGCAGGTCGGCACCGGAGCAGAAGGTCCCGCCCGCTCCGGTCAGCACCCCCACGGCGGCGTCGGAGTCGTCCTCGAAGGAGGTGAAGACCTCGAGCAAGGCCTGAGCGGTGGTGGCGTCGACGGCATTGCGACGCTCGGGGCGGTCGATGGTGACGACGGTGACCGGGCCGCGGCGCGAGACCGACACTGGAGAGGACATGGCGTCTCATTGTCCCAGACGGCCAGCGCCAGGTGCCGGCGCCGGCGGCTGGCGCTCGTCGCCGAGGACGCTCCAGGGTCGCGGAAACCTGACTGTCTAAGTCGACTATCGCGGTTGCCGGGATTATGGTGGGGTCGACGAAGACGACATCGACCCCGCGGCCCCGCCGTGTGCAGGAGGTATCCATGACCGTCCACCTGGGCGACACCGCCCCCGACTTCACCGCCGAGACCACGGAGGGCACAATCCACTTCCACGAGTGGCTCGGTGACTCGTGGGCCATCCTCTTCTCCCATCCCAAGGACTTCACGCCGGTGTGCACCACCGAGCTGGGTGCCTTCGCCAAGCGCAAGGCCGAGTTCGACAAGCGCAACACCAAGCTGATCGGCCTGTCGGTGGACTCGGTCGAGTCCCACAACGCCTGGAAGGCGGACATCGAGGAGACCCAGGGCGCCGCCCTCAACTACCCGCTGATCGGCGATGAGGACAAGCAGGTCGCCACCCTCTACGACATGATCCACCCGGCGGCCAACGACACCTTGACCGTTCGTTCCGTCTTCATCATCGGGCCCGACAAGAAGGTGAAGCTGCAGATCACCTACCCTGCTTCCACCGGCCGCAACATCGACGAGATCCTGCGGGTTCTCGACTCGTTGCAGCTGGTAGCTGCCCACGAGGTGGCCACCCCGGTGAACTGGACTCCCGGGCAGGACGTCATCATCGCCAACAGCGTCTCCAACGAGGAGGCCCAGACCAGGTTCCCCAAGGGCTTCAAGGAGCTGAAGCCCTATCTGCGCCTGACCCCCCAGCCCTGACGTGGCAGCCGAGGCCGGCCTCTTCGGCGGCCGGCCTCGGCGCGCCCGCCCGGTGGTCCGGCTCCGCCAGCCGGCATCCCCAGTTGCCCTGTCGGCGCCAATAGGAATGCTGCTAGCATGAGCATCATGATTCTTGACACGTAGAGCGGGGTGCGGGAGAATCTTGACAGGTTCAAGCGTCCGGGCCTGCCGCCCGGGTCCTTTCAGGAGGATGCGATGTTGCTGCGTTTCGATCCGTTTCGTGATGCCGACCGGCTCACCGAGCAGGCACTGTCGGTGCTGCGCAGCCGAGGCCAGGTGATGGCCCTCGACGCCTACCGGCATGGGGACGAGCTCGTGCTGCAGGTCGACCTGCCCGGCGTGGACCCGGCGTCCATCGACCTGACGGTGGAGAAGAACGTGCTGACGGTGTCGGCCGAACGTGCCTCTGCCATCCACGACGGTGACGAGGCCGTGGTCGCCGAGCGCCCGACCGGCCGCTTCTCGCGCCAGCTGTTCCTCGGCGAGGGTCTCGATCTCGCTCGGGTCGGCGCCCACTATCAAGACGGGGTCCTGACCGTGACCGTGCCGGTGGCCGAGCAGGCCAGGCCGCGCCGGGTGGAGGTCACCACCGCCGGTGGGCGCGCCGGCGTGCTCGACGCCCGGTCCGAGCCGGCCGGAGCCGCCACCACGGCCGCCTGAGCCGTCGTCTGGGGCCTCCCTGCGGGCCTGGTCGGCCCCGCAGGGAGGCCGCCTTCGGGCACGGGGTCCCGACATGCTGTAGTGGAGGGCACCGACCAGCCCGGAGGAGCGAGGAGAACGTGAACGACGAGTCGATCGACGTGGTGGTGGAGATCCCCGCCGGCAGCCGCAACAAGTACGAGTACGACCACGATCACCACCGGATCCGCCTCGACCGCCGCCTGTTCTCCGCCACGGTCTATCCGGCCGACTATGGCTTCGTCCCCGACACCTTGGCCGAGGACGGAGACCCGCTCGACGCCATGGTGCTCCTCCAGGACGCGACGTTCCCGGGCTGCATCGTGCGGGCCCGGGTCCTCGGCATCTTCTGGATGCAGGACGAGGCCGGACCCGACGCCAAGATCATCTCGGTGCTCGAGCACGACCCGAGTTGGGACGCCGCCCGCGACATCGAAGACGTCCCCGAGCACCTGCGCAACGAGATCGAGCACTTCTTCAGCGTCTACAAGGACCTCGATCCCCTACGTCACAGCACCAGCCGTGGCTTCGGCAACCGGGCCCAGGCGCTCGAGGAGCTGGCCCGGGCCCGTCAGCGCCGGCCGGCCCGGCCGCGCCACGACGAGCGGTGACCGGGCCGATCCGGACCGTCACGGCGGCGCGCCACGCTGAGTAACGTCTCGGTCGTGGCTAGCGACCTTCCTGCCGACATCGCCCTGTTCGCCGACCATCCGGGGGCGGTCGTCGTGGTGGACAACCAGGGGCAGATCGTGTTCATGAACGCGGTCGCCGAGAAGCTCTTCGAGGTGTCGCTCGAGGACATCGGCGGCGAGTTCGTCGAGATGCTGGTCCCCGAGAAGCTCCGCTGGTGCCACCAGGCCTATCGTCGGGGATACCTGGCCGAACCCAGCGACCGCGACATGGACCCGGGGCTCGAGCCGGCCATGCAGCGGCCCAGCGACGACGCCATCATCCCCATCGCCGTGCGACTGCAGCCGGTCCGGGTGGACGACACCCTCTACGTGGCGGCCCACGTCCGGGTGCGCGAGGGGTAGCACGCCCGGGCCCGAGCCGCCCGACACCGGGCGGTGGTCAGGCCACCGCTGCGCCGTCTGGATCTGCGCCGTCTGGATCTGGGCTGTCTGGATCTGGGCTGTCTGGATCTGGGCCGTCTGGATCTGGGCCGTCGAGACCGGCGCCGTGCAGCAGCTGCTGGCGCAGGTCGCGCTTCAAGACCTTGCCCTGGGGGTTGCGGGGGAGCGGCTCGTCACGGAACCAGATGTGGGTTGGGGTCTTGAAGGCGGCCAGGCGCCGCCGGACGTGCTCGGCCAGCTCCTCGGCCGTCACCGCCGCGCCGGGGCGCACCACCACGGCGGCGCCCACCTCCTCGCCGAGCACCGGGTGCGGGACGCCGATGACGGCGCAATCGGCTACGGCCGGGTGCTCGAACAAGGCGTCTTCGACCTCGACGCAGTAGACGTTCTCCCCGCCGCGGATGACCATGTCCTTGGCCCGGTCCACGATGGTGATGAACCCCTCGTCGTCGATGCGGGCCACATCCCCCGAGTGCAGCCAGCCCCGGGTGAAGGACTGGGCTGTCGCCTCGGGTTTGTTCCAGTAGCCGCGCACCACGTTGGGGCCCTTGATCCACAGCTCGCCCACCACGTCGGGGCCACTGGGCAGATCGGGGCCCGGCTCCTCACCGACGTAGCCGTCGGGTACCACCACGGCGTCGACCACCGGCACCGGCGGCCCGACGCTGTCGGGCTTGCGGATGTAGTCCTCGCCCATGTTCATGGTGGTCACCGAGGAGGTCTCGGTGAGGCCGTAGCCGTTCGAGGGCGAGCCGACGGGGAAGTGCTGGCGGATGCGGCGCACCAGCTCCGGCGGGGCAGGTGCCCCCCCGTAGGCCACCGACCGGACCGAGGAGGTGTCGCGCTTGGCGAAGTCGGGGGAGTCGAGCACCTGCATCACCATGGCCGGCACCCCGCCGAAGGTGGTGATCCGCTCCCGCTCGATCAGCTCCAAGGCCCGCTCGGGGTCCCAGTGGTGCATCATCACCAGCTTGCCGCCGGCTGCCGTGTTTCCGACCAGGATGGCGTGGCAGCCGGTGGCGTGGAACAGCGGCACCGACAGCAGCGTCGCGCTCTGGCCGTCCTCGGCCGCCGCGCCAGCGGCAGCCGGCCGGCCCTCCCCGGTCGGCGCCTCCGCCGGCGGCGCCTCGGACGGCGCCTCGGGCGGCCCGGCGGGTTGGGCCGTGAAGCGCATGGTGGCCCGGGTGTTCAAGAAGAACAGGCTCATCAGGTTGGTGCAGATGTTGCGATGGGTTCCGACGGCGCCCTTGGGCTGCCCAGTGGTCCCCGAGGTGTAGAAGATGGTGGCGTCGTCCTCGGGTTGCAGGTCGACGTCGGGCAGGGCCACGTGGTCGGAGACGCCGGCCACCAGGTCTCCAAACGGCACGACGGGCACCGGGCCGCGGTCGCCGCTCTGCAGCGGGACGCGGTCCTCGTGGGTGACCACCACGCCACGCAGTCCGGGCAGGTCCCCGAGGTGGGGCCGGATCCGCTCCAGCCGCTCGGCGTCGACCACCACCACCGCACTGCCCGAATCAGCCAGCCCGTAGTGCAGCTCGGATCCCTTCCACCAGGCGTTGAGCGGCACCAGGATGGCGCCGGCCACCGCCGAGCCCCAGAAGGCCACCGCCCATTCCGGCAGGTTGCGCATGATGATCGACACCCGGTCTCCCTTGGCCAGCCCGAAGCGATCGCGCAGGGCATGGGCGAAGGTCGCCGCCAGCCGGAAGTGCTGCTCGAAGGTGATCCGCTCGTCCTCGTAGACCAGGAAGTCCTTGTCGCCATGGCCCCGCGACAGCTCCAGGACCACCCGCAGGCTCGGCGGGCAGTTCTTCCAGATCCTGGTCGGGACCCCGAAGATGTCCGCCACCTCCATCTCGAACATCTGGCCGGGCGCGGTGAGCACCTGGTTGGCCTCGTCGATCGTCATGGTGGCCATGGGCGGCGGATCTCCTGTGGTCGTCGCTGTCGCCGTGCAGAACCTCGTGACGCCGTCGGCCTTGCGGCGATCGGTCGGCGAAGGCGCCGGTGACCCGAGCGTGGCGCTGTCGCGGTCCCCGCGGCGAGGCTCAGGTCGGCGTGGCGCCGGCCGACGCCGCGGTGCCGGCGTCGGTGGGGCCGGCGTCGGTGGGGCCGGCGTCGGTGGGGCTGGCGTCGGTGGGGCTGGCGTCGGTGGGGCTGGCGTCGGCCCTGGAGGCGGCTGGAGCGAAGATGGCCTGCCGGTAGTAGGCCAGCTCGGCCACCGACTCCCGGATGTCGTCGAGGGCCCGGTGGGCGGTCTGCTTGGCCGGCGCCCGGCGCAGCGCGTCGGGATACCAGCGCCGGCACAGCTCCTTCACCGTCGACACGTCCACCGACCGATAGTGCAGCCAGTGCTCCACCGCCGGCAGGTGGGCGGCCAGGAAGCGGCGGTCGGTGCCGATGGAATTGCCGCACAGCGGCACCGTGCCGGGTTCGGGGATGTGGTGTCGCAAGAAGGCCAGCGTCTGAGCACCGGCCTCGTCGAGGTCGACGGTGGAAGCCTCGATGGCCGCCAGCAGCCCCGACCTGGTGTGCATGGTCCGCACCACGTCGTCCATGGCGGCTAGCTGGGCCGGGTCGGCCCGCACCACCAGGTCGGGGCCCTCCGCCACCACCCGCAGATCGTCGTCGGTGACCAGGCTGGCGATCTCCACGATGCAGTGGCGTTGCGGGTCGAGGCCCGTCATCTCGAGGTCCATCCAGGCGAGCACCAGTCCGCATGCTAGCCACCGGCACGCACCGTCCCTGCCCGCGCCCGGCATGTGGTCCGTTCCGAAATCTGTCTCATCTGTCACCTCCGACGAGATCAGGCTTCGGAGCCACCTGTTGCCGGGTGGCGGTGGCGGTCTTGTCCGGCTTGGAGCTGGTGCCGTCTTCGCAGTTCGTCGAGGAGCACCTGGGCGGACCCATGAACCTCTCCTCTCCCTGCGCGTTCGCACGGCTGCCCCTGCGGAGCAGTGTGCCGGTTCCCGCCCCACTGGCGGTACCGGTG
>JAJZNB010000283.1 GCA_021848085.1 Actinomycetes bacterium | reverse complement strand
TTCGCCAGTTCGGAGATCCGAGCAGCTCGGGTCGCGAGTTCCGGCTCAGCCGCCGCCCAGCGGAAAGTCAGCCGCCCGAACACCCCACAAGACACCAGCCACCTAGGGCCGGGCGCATCGGCGCCCCTGGCTCTCCGTGGCCCGGCGTCCCGGCGCCCGCCCGACGGGCACCGTCAGCCGGCCGCCGGGCCGGTGTGTCGTCGGCCGGCCGCCGGGCCGGTGTGTCGTCGGCCGGCCGCCGGGCCGGTGTGTCGTCAGCCGGCCAGGGCGGCCGTGGCCTCCCCGGCGACCTTCACCTCACCGGCCTGGTTGGCCAGGCTGACGTCGAGGTCGACCAGGGTCTCACCGTCGTGGTGCCGGACGTCGCGGACGACGATGCGGGTGCTGAGCTGCTCGCCGGGCCAGGTCTGGCGGACGAAGCGGACCTGGTACGAGCGCAGCGTGCCGATCCCGACGTAGGCCGTGATGGCCGTGCCGAGCAGCCCCATGGAGAACATGCCGTGGCCGAACACGCTGGGTTGGCCGGCGGCGGTGGCCTTCACCTCGTCGTGGTGCATGGGGTTGTAGTCGCCCGACGCGCCGGCGTAGCGCACCAGGTCGGTGCGGGTCAGCGTGTGGGTCAGCACCGGCGCCTCGTCGCCGGGATGCACGTCGCCGCTCATCAGCGCCATGGTCCCTCCTCGTCTGCCGCCCGCCGGAGCGTCGTCGCCTGAGGCGGCGGGATCCTCACGACCGGTGGATGAGGTTCATCCGGGTGGTCACCGCCGGCTCGCCGGAGCGCTCGTCGCGCCACACCGTCTCGGAGACGACGAAGGTCATGGTCCTCCCCCGGGACTCCTTGGTGTAGGCGTCGACGATGGTGCCCTCCCCCACCAGCACGTCCCCCACCCACAGCGGGCGGTGGTACTCGAAGCTCTGCTCGCCGTGCAGGACGAGCCCGCCCTGGGCCAGCAGAGGCCCGATCACCTGGGCCATGGGGTTGCCGATGGGCCGGTCGGCGGGCTGCTGCTCGCTGAAGGCACCCCAGGTGTGCATGACCGACGGGTAGGTCGGCGGCACCGGGATGCCGGGCAGGCCGGCCGCTCGGGCGGCCTCGGCGTCGTGGTAGACGGGGCTGGTGTCGCCGACGGCGAAGGCGAAGTTGGCCACCGGTCCCCGCTCGATGACCACCTTGGCCTTGTTCGTGGTGGTGCCGATGATCCGCTTCAAGCCGTCCTGGTCGACCATGCCCCTCGTCTCCGGTCGTCGGCGCACCTGGCCGGATGCCCGCTCGGAGGCGCAACCTAGCCGCATCCCGGCCCCACCGGCGACTGGCCCCGACCGCCGCTGCTGCTCCCGTCGCCGCCACGGCTGCAACCGGTTGCAGCCGGGCCGGACCCGGGCCGTCAGGCGGTGGGGCTGGGATGGGCCTTCGCCGCCCTGGGCAACGCCCCGCGGCACGGACCGAGGGTCAGCGCCGCCTCGCCGCCGGGTGGCGGGACCCGTGGCGGCGGCGCTGCGCGCCGCCGAGCCGAGAGGCGGCCCGGCTCACCTGAGCCGGCCGGCGGCCGACGAGGCCAGCCCCGCGGCGAGGGCCCGGAAGGCCCGGCCCCGGTGCGACACAGCGTGCTTCTCCTGCGCTGACATCTGCGCCAAGGTCCGGCCGTCGCCCTCGTCGGGGATGAACACCGGGTCGTAGCCGAAGCCGGCCTGACCCCGCGGCCCGGCGGCGATGGTGCCGTCGAGGGCGCCCTCAGCCACCAGCTCTGAGCCATCGGGCCAGCAGGCCAAGGCGACGGTGCGGAACCGGGCCCGGCGCCGGCTCGGGTCGAGCGCGCCGCGGCGCTGCAGCTCGTCGAGCAGCTTGGCCACGTTCGTCGTGTAGGTGGCGTCGGGACCCGAGAACCGGGCCGAGTAGACCCCCGGTGCTCCGTCGAGGGCATCCACCTCCAGACCGGTGTCGTCGGCCACGGCCGGCAGGCCCGTCGCCTGGCACAGGGTCAGGGCCTTCAGCCGGGCGTTGTCGTGCAAGGTGGCGCCGGTCTCCTCCACGTCGGGCACCTGGCTCGGGCGCGGCACCAGCTCCACCCGGTCGCCGGCCGCCTCGGCCACGATGACCTGGATCTCGGCCACCTTGTCGGGGTTGGCGCTGGCCAGCACCAGCCGCAGCCGACCGGACGCTCCGTCGGTGGCCGGCTGCAGGTGGGCGCTCACCGCGGCGCGGGCGGCTCGGCCACCACCGCCTGCTGCTGGTCCACCAGCACGGCGATGCCGGCCTCGGCCAGGGCCAGCATCTCTTCGAGCTCGGCCCGGCTGAAGGCCATGCCCTCAGCGGTGCCCTGCAGCTCGACGAACCGTCCCGAACCGGTCATCACCACGTTCATGTCCACCTCGGCCCGCGAATCCTCGGAATAGTCGAGGTCGAGCAGGCACCGCCCGCTCACCACCCCCACCGACACCGCGGCACAGGCTTCGGTGAGCGGATGGGTCTGCACCAGCCCCTTGTGCAGCAGCCGGCTGAAGCAGTCGTGGAGAGCGAGGTAGGCCCCGCAGATCGAGGCGGTGCGGGTGCCGCCATCGGCTTGCAGCACGTCGCAGTCCACGGTGACCTGCATCTCGCCCATGGCCGTCAGGTTCGTCACGGCCCGCAGCGACCGGCCGATGAGCCGCTGGATCTCCTGGGTGCGGCCGCTCTGCTTGCCCCTGGCCGCCTCGCGGATGACCCGCTCAGGCGACGAGCCCGGCAGCAGCGAGTATTCGGCGGTCACCCATCCCTTGCCGCCGCCGCGAAGCCACGGCGGGACCCGGTCCTCCACCGACGCCGTGCACAGCACGCGGGTGCGGCCCATCGAGGCCAGCACCGAGCCGGCAGCCATGACGGTGAAATCCCGGTCGAAGTGCACGGGGCGCAGCTGGTCGGCCTGCCGGCCGTCGCCCCGGGCCTCGCCGGGCCCGGCCGTCGGCTCGGGGGCGCTCACAGGGTGTACCCGTGGCCGGCGACGGCGGTGGTGACCGGGGCGCCGAAGGCGGCTTCGGCCTCCTGCCGCACCGCGGCGGCCGTCACGGCCGGCCAGCGATGCGTCACCACCAGCCGCCGCGCCCGGGCGTCGCGTGCCGTTGCTCCTGCCTGCCTGGCGCTCATGTGCCCTGGTACCCCCTCGTGGTCGGCGGTGACGGTGGCCTCGCACAGGGCGAGATCGAGGTCCGGGCCGAGGGACCGCAGCGACCACCCAGGTCCGGAGTCGGCAGAGTACCCGAGGGCCCAGCCCTCCCCGTCGAGACGGGTGGCCAAGGTGTCCGGGCCGTGGTCGGTGCGCGAGAAGCGCAGGCCGAGCGGGCCGATGCGCAGCTGCTGCCCGTCACCCACCTCGTGCCAGGCCACCACGGCGGCGGCCTCCCCGTCGGGATCGTCGTCGCCGCAGGCCAGCTGCTCTCGGACCCCGGCCGGGGCCAGCACCGGCAGCGGGTCGCGCCGCCAGCCCAAGGTCCAGCGGGCGGCGGCCACGAACCCGTCGAGGTCGCTGCAGTGGTCGCGGTGGCGGTGGGTGAGCACCACGGCGTGGAGCCGGCGCGGGTCGCAGTACTGCTGCAGGGCGGCGAAGGTCCCCGGGCCAGCGTCGAGCCACAGCGCGGTGCCCGACGACCAGTCGCGGACCAGGTAGCCGCTGCCCGCCCCCCCGGCGCCAGCGTGGCTGCCGTCGCAGCCGAGGACGGTGAGGGTGGCGCTCATCCCGACGCGGCGCCGGCCGCCCCGGGGACCTCCCCGTCGGGGGTGAGCGGCTCCGGGTCCGACCAGCAGACCGCCGACACCGTCCCGAAGCGACCGCCGAAGAGCCGTTCGCCGACCTCGCGGAACCAGGCGGTGTCGCCGCTCGAGAAGACCCGCAGCTCCCCCGGCTGGTCGCTGCGCCGGGCCAGGCCGTTGCGCTGGAGCACGGCGCGCACCTCGAAGGCGGTCTCGTCCGCCGACGACACCAGCACCACGTCGCGTCCCACCACGTCGGCGATGGTGCGGGCCAGGAACGGGTAGTGGGTGCAGCCCAGCAGCAGCGTGTCGATGCCGGCCTCGCGCACCGGCGCCAGCAGCCGCTCGGCCAGCACCACCACCTGGTCCGAGTCGCTCTCGCCGCGCTCGACGAACTCGACGAACCCGGGACAGGCGGCGAAGGTTGGCTGCAGCGGCACGGGCAAGGTGGCGATGGCCCGTTGGTAGGCGCCGGAGCGGATGGTCCCGACGGTGCCGATGACCCCCACCCGGCGGTTGCCGGTCGCCTTGGCCGCCGCCCGCACCCCGGGCTCGATGACGCCCACCACCGGCACCGGCAGCTCACGCCGCAACCGGTGGAGCGCCGCCGCCGACGCCGTGTTGCAGGCCACCACCAGCAGCTTCACCCGGTGCTCGTCGACCAGCCAACGGCCGATCTGCATGGCGAAGGCCGCCACCTGGCCCAGGTCGCGAGGCCCGTAGGGATAGCGGCCGGTGTCCCCCACGTAGACCAGGTGCTCGTGGGGAGCCAGATCGATCAGTGCCCGGGCGACGGTGAGGCCGCCGAACCCGCTGTCGAACATCCCGACCGGCCGCTCCTGCACCCGGCAGAGGCTATGCGGTCGCGGCGGGGACCGGCGGACACGGCCGGGCAACCGGGTCAGCCCAGTGGCAGTTGGGGGGCGGCGGCCAGCGACGGGCTTCCCCGCCGCCGGCCGCCCGCCGGGTAGACCTGGTCGGGCCGGAACGAGCGGATCCGCTCCTCGCCGGGACGCCCGCCCACCACCTCGACCGACTCGACCCCGAGCCGGGTGTTGCGCACGTGGGCCCGGAAGACGAAGCGCAGGCCCCGCCCAGCCACGCCGGCGATGTCGACGGGATCACCGGCCCGCAGTCCGTGCCACTCGGTGCTGCGCTGCAGGTGGGCCGGCAGCGACGGTCGCCGGGGGCGGGCGCGAGGCACAGCTGCAACCTACCGGTCGGAGGCGACGCTGGGGGTGGAGGGCACCGGCTCGTCGGCGAGACACCGGCTCCTCGGGCTGGGGCCCGATCAGAAGTAGATGATCGACTTGGCCCGCTCGGTGACGACGTCGAGGTCGTCGGTCCATGCCCCGGTGGAGAGGTACTTCCAGCCGCCGTCCGCGGCGACGACCACCACCACCCCCCGCTCGATCGACTGGGCGCAGCGCGCCGCGCCAGCCATGGCCGCACCCGAGGAGATGCCGGCGAAGACCCCTACCTCGGTGAGCCGACGGGTCCACTCGATGGACTGGCGGGGGTCGACCACCGTCTTGCGGTCGAGCAGCTGCTGGCCGGCGAGCTCGGTGAAGATGGGAGGGATGTAACCGTCGTCGAGGTTGCGCAGCCCGTCGACCAGCTCGCCCGACGGAGGCTCCACCGCCCACACCTCGATGTCGGGGTTCTGCTGCTTCAGGTACCTTCCCACCCCGAGCAGGGTGCCCGAGGTGCCCAGGCCGGCGACGAAGTGGGTGACCTCCGGGCAGTCGCGCCAGATCTCGGGCCCGGTGCCCTCCATGTGCGCCCGCGGGTTGGCATGGTTGCCGTACTGGTAGAGGAAGACCCACTCGGGGTGCTCGGCCACGATCCGCTGGGCCATGCGCACCGCCCCGTTGGAGCCCTCGGTGCCGGGCGACTCGATGATCTCGGCCCCCCACACCTGCAGCAGCTGCCGGCGCTCTTCGGACACGTTGGCCGGCAGCACCACCTTCAGGTGGTAGCCCTTCACCTGGCACACCAGGGCCAGCCCGATGCCGGTGTTGCCGGAGCTGGGCTCGAGCAGGGTGGCACCAGGCTGCAGCAGGCCTTCCTTCTCGGCCTGCTCCACCATGGCCAAGGCGATGCGGTCCTTCACCGAGCCGCCGGGGTTCTGCCCTTCGAGCTTCACCACGATGCGGACGTCGGGGTTGGGGCTGAGGCTGCTGACGTCGACCATCGGCGTGTTGCCGATGAGGTCGAGGATGCCGTCGTGGACGGGCATGGTCGGCGTTCCCCCTCAGCCGCCCGCCACCGCCGGCAGGATCGACACCTGGTCGCCGTCGGACACGGCGGTGTCGAGCTGCTGGAGGTAGCGGACGTCGTCGTCGTTGACGTACACGTTGACGAAGCGGTGCAGAGACCCGTCCTCGGTCAGCACCTGACCGGCCATGTCCGGAAAGCGACCCACCAGGTCGCGCAGCACCTCGCCGATGGTGGTGCCGGAGGCGGTGACGGTGGTGCTGCCCCCGGCGGCCGGGCGGAGCACGGTCGGCAGGCGTACTTCGACGGACACGATCCCTCCTTGACGAGGCCAGGCCCACGAGCCCGGGGCGTCGCTTCGGGGCGCCGGCGGGAGCCGGTGCCGAAAGTTGAGCGCTTCGGTCGGATTCTACCGGGGCCGCAGCACGACGGGTTCCTCGCTGATGCGCGCCCGCACGATCCGGAACGAGCGCAGCACCGGACGGCAGTCGCGCAGCGACACCAGCACGTAGTGCCAGTCGGGGTCCGGCGCCTGAGCGACGTCGGTCGGCGACGGATAGGCGTCGGTGTGGGTGTGGGAGTGGAACACCCCCATGATCTCCATGCCGCGTTGCTCGGCGTCGCGGTCGGCCTGCAGGTGCTGGCGCGGGTCGACGGTGTAGAGCTTGGCCGAGCCGGCCAGGTTGCGGGTCGGGTAGACCACCCTCACCTGCCCTCCGGACGCGTCCCCGGCCAGCAGGCCGCACGCCTCGTCGGGCAGGCCGTCGATGCAGTGGGCCACGATGCGGGCGTAGGCGGTCGAGGGCACGAGGAGCATGACGTCCTCACGGTAACCGGCCAGGCGTCCAGGCCACCACGCGGCGCGCTCCACCGGGGGCGGGCGGCGCCCACCAGGCCCCTGGCCCTGCGGCCACCCGCCGGCCGAGCCGGCACCGGCGGCGGACAGCGTTGGTACCCTCCGGTGGTGGCCAAGGGACCCGGACGCACCCAGCGCCAGGCGAGCAAGGAGGCGGCGGCGGGCATCCGCACCGTCGCTCGCAACCGCCGTGCCCGCCACGACTACGACATCCTCGAGACCTTCGAGTGCGGCATCGCCCTCCAGGGCAGCGAGGTGAAGTCGTTGCGGGCCGGGCGGGTCACCCTGGCCGACGCCTACGCCCGGATCGAGGACGGCGAGGCCTGGCTGCTGGGAGTCCACGTCCCGCCCTACGAGCACGCGGTGGGCTTCGGCGCCCACGACCCCGACCGGCGGCGCAAGCTGCTGCTGCACCGCGGCCAGATCGACCAGCTGCTGGGCCAGACCCAGCAGCAGTCCCTGACCCTGGTGCCCCTGTCGGTGTACTTCAAGGACGGCAAGGCAAAGGTGGAGCTGGCCCTGGCCCGCGGCCGCAAGACCTACGACAAGCGCCATGCCATCGCGGCACGCGACGTGGCCCGCGAATCGGCCCGGGAGCTGGCCCGCGCCGCCGGGCGGGGATCGGCCCGCGGCAGCCGTCGGTTCGGGTAGCTCGGCCGGCGCTCCGTGCAGGCGCCACGAGGGGAGGCCAAGCCGGTCGGCCCGCCGGCCGCCGTCGGCCCACCCCCACGACCAGCCAGGCGCTGGTCGCCCACCGCCAGCAGCTCAACGGCGCCGGGTCGCCCTCGACCCGGGGTGACCGGCGGATGACGGGCCCGTCCAGGACGGTACACTGGAGCCACGGTGACGCACGGTGCGTCGCCGGCCAAGGGGGTGATTGGCTTCGACTCCGGTCGTCGATGCGGGAGAAGCGAGCCGTGGTCTCCGGAGCCACGTTAAAGAGCCGGAACACAAAACAATTGCCGAACCTCGGTTCGCAGTGGCTGCCTAGTACGTAGCCCGTCCGTCCGGTCCCGGTCCCGCGGGCTGGTAGCGGGCGTCATGCAGCGGGACTCACCCGTCGGTGGTGCCGATCGGCCGCCGGGAACAGTGAAGGTCGGCTGGGGACCGGTCCTGACGCCGGTTGCGAGACCGGTCCCGAGATGCCGCCACCGGCTGCGCTCGGAGAAGGCCCGTTGAGAAGCCGGAGGACGCGGGTTCGATTCCCGCCACCTCCACCTGATGTAACGAAAAGCCAACCGGTGTCCCCCTGATGGGCGGGCACCGGTGGCGCGTCCGGGCCGGGTTTGCCGCTCGGAGTGCCGGTCTCGCAGCCGGCCGGCACCCAGAAGTAGGGGTACGCATGGCGGTCGGGGGTGATCTCGACACGGTCGATCAGCTCGCGAAGCAGCTGCTTGACGGCGTCGGGGTTGCCGCTGTCGATGGTCCGGCGAATCTCGGCGCAGAGAGAGCGGAGCTGGTCGGGGGTCGGGAGCTGCGGACTGGCTGCCTCGATCTGGCAGGCCAGCTTCTTGCGATGGGCGGCCAGCTCGTCGCGGCGTTGGGTCAGCTCCGTGACCCGGGGTGAGCAGATTGCCGCCGGCATCTCGCCGGATTCGAAGGCTCGCAGGTAGTGGTTGAGTCCGGTGTCGGTGTCGCGTAGCTGGGCCTCGGTGCTGGCCAGCTCGGCTTCGAGGCGCGGACGGCGGTCCGCCACCTCCGCGATCGCTGCGGCGATGGCCTGCTCGAACAGGTCGGACTGGGAGAGGGTGCGGATCAGGTCGTCGGTGACGGCTGTCTCCGGGTCTTCGGCGGGGATGCGCGTGCTCTGGCAGCCGTAGGTGCCCTTGGTCTGGCGGTTCCGGCAGGCGTAGTAGCGGTAGAAGCCGTTGCGGCCCTTGGTACCAGCCCCGAAGTAGGCGCCTCCGCACGCCCGGCACCGCAGCAGCCCGGTCAGCAGATACTCCGAGGTGTTCGGGGCCCGGTTCTCGACCAGCGCGGCTCGATCGTCGAGGAGCGCTCGGGCCCGGGCGAACAGGTCGCCGTCGATGATCGACGGGTGCTTGCCGTCGTAGACCTCGTCGCCGTGGGAGATCTTGCCGACGTAGACCGGGTTGCGCAGCACCCGGAGGACGGTCTGGTTGCTCCAGAGCCGGTCACCGCGGTTGCGTAGGCCAGCACTGTTGAGGCGGTTCGCCAGGCCGGTCGCGCCGAGGTGCTCGTCGGCGTAGGCGGAGAAGATCTTCTGGACGGTCGCTGCTTCTTTGGGGTCGGGGACGAGGGTCTTGGTCGCCGGGTCGACGTGGTAGCCGAATGGTCCCGGACCGCCGAGCCATTCGCCTCTCGCCGCCTTGCGCTCGAAGCCTTTGGTGATGCGGTCGATGAGCAGGCCACGCTCGAACTCGGCGAAGATCCCGAGCAGCTGCAGCAGCATGCGGCCGACCGGCCCCTGGGTGTCGATCGGCTCGGTGGCCGAACGCAACGCCTCCCCGGCGGCGTCGAGGGCCCCGACGATGGTCATCAGGCCGACGATCGAGCGGGTGAGCCGGTCGATCCGGTACACGAGCAGCACGTCGAACTCGCCTGCCTTGGCCGCGGCGAGCGCCGCTTGGAGGCCGGGGCGCTCCAGGGTGGCGCCGGAGGCCTGGTCGACGAAGCGGTGCTGATGACCTGGCCGGGCTGGGAGGACACGAAGGCTTCGAGGCCCTTGGTCTGCGCCTCGAGCGAGTAGGGCTGGTTGACCTCGTCGGTGGAGATCCGGGTGACGATGGCGACCCTGGTCGTTCCGCTGCCATCCCCGACGGGACGTCTCGACGTCGCCG
>JAJZNB010000129.1 GCA_021848085.1 Actinomycetes bacterium | reverse complement strand
GGCCCACTGCCGGCCTGCCGCTCAACCAGCCGGTGGTCGGCATGAGCTGACCGGCGGCGTCTGGCACCGCTCGCCCCGAGCGGATGCCGGGGAAGAGACCCGGGTCTGCGACCCGGGTCTCTTCGCGTCACCGGCGGCCCGCGGTGGCTCTGCCGGCCCGGCGCCTCCCAAGGGGTGGCTCACCCCACCACGCGGTCGCGGCCAGCCGGCTGTGCCTGCCTGCGCCGGCCGACCACAGGCGGCTGGGCTGAGTCCCTGCCCCCCACGCCGGGGCTCCCGCCGGTTCCCGCTGGCGAGCCCCTCACTGTGGGAGACCTCGCTGCAGCAGGCAACCATGTGTTCCGAATGAAGGGGGGAGAAGGAACACGCCGATCCCTGTTGTCACAACGGCAGGGCAGGATGTCCACCGGTTGGGGGGAGGGAGGGAGCTGCCCAGGTGGCGAAGCATGTCGTCGTGATCGAGGACCGGGCCTCGTTCGGCCCGTCGATGGTCCGCGAGGTCAGCCGGCGGGGCCTCCCCTGCCAGTGGATCACCCACGACCAGGCGCTCAGCGCCGGTCCCGACCGCTGGGCCGAGGTGGCCCTGGTGCTGCTCGACGCCTTCGACATCGGCGCCCAGCAGTCGGACCCCACCCGCTCCCGGCTGGCCTCGCTCGACGTCATGGTGGAGCTGCCGCCGGGCCCGCCGGTGGTCGTCTACTCCACCGCCATGTCGCGTCCCGAGGTGAACATCCCGCTGCGCGGCCCGGGGCGGGCCGCCGGCTTCTACGACGTGTTCAGCCTCACCGACCAGCTCGACAGCATCATCGCCGGGGAGCTGCACGGGCAGGTGCCACCCCCCGCCGACGGCGACTACAAAGAGCTCGACCCGCGCCTGCCCGTCGGCGCCGACGTGGCCGGCGCCCATCGCCGCATGCAGACCCATCCCCGCAGCTGGCGCCAGATCTGGGACGAGCACGCCCCGTTCGACAAGGCGGCCCAGGTGTGGATCAGCCGCAACGTCCTGCCCCTGCTCGGCTCCCCCGACGGCGGCGGCTACGGCATGGCCGTCAACGTGGTGCGCCGGGTGGCGGGCCTGCCGTTCCGACTGGCCTGACCGTGGCGTCCCGGGCGACCCCGCCCAGCCCCACGACCCCACCGGCCCGGCCGGCCCGGCTGACCCGTGCGGCCCGGTCGGCCCGGTCGGCCCGATCGGCCCGATCGGCCCGGTCGGCAGTGGGCAGGCGCCTTCTGCCGCGGTGGCTGGTGCCGGGCGGCCACCAGCCGCTGGTCGGGCTGGCCGCCACCCGCACCGCCGTCGGCACCGCCTTGAAGCTCGGCGGCCGCGGCGGGCTGATGGTGACGGCCCTGCGCAGCCGCCGGCGGGGCCGCTGGCTGGCTCTCGGCGCCGTCGGAGTGGCCGCCGACGTGCTCATGAGCCGGCGGCTGGCCGACCGGCGCTATCTGCCCGGGCTGCTGCGCTACGCGGCGGAGACAGCCGACGCCGCCCTGTGGGCGGCGGCCGCCGGCGACGGGTCGGGGCGGCCCGCCCCGGTGCTGATGGTCGACTCGGCCGGATCGGCCGCCGAAGCCGGCTGGCGCATCGGGGCCGGCACCAGCGCCCGTCCCGTCTACGACCCCAGCCGCCCCTGGCCGCCGCGCACCGCCGCCGACACGGCCCGCGCCGTGGCCCAGGTGGCCGTGCCGGTGCTCGGCCCCTACGGTGCGCTGTGGCTCGTGCGCCGGGCCCACGGGCTGCGCACCCACTGGTCGAACCTCAGCTGGGGGCTGGGCAGCGCCCTGTTCGGCTTCGCCTTCGCCCGCAACCGGGCCCGGCTGCAGCAGCGCACCGTCGACCGGTGGACCCGACAGGCCCGCGACCTGGTCGACCACGAGCGCACCGCAGCCCGCTTCTTCACCGTGGCCCAGTCCTCCCCCGGCCACGACTTCAAGAAGACGCTGTTCGCCTTGGGGCTGTGGGGGTCGTCGGAGGCCCGGGCCGCCGCCACCGCCCAAGGGGCCCGCCCCGGCGACCTCTACCGGCAGCTGCCCGGCCAGCTGCTGGCCGAGGCGTCACACCGGGCCCGGATCGACCCGCCCGAGCAGGGGCTGCGGCTGCTGTCCGCCGGCCAGGCCCAGCAGCTGCAGCGCTTCTTGGCCGACACCGCCGAGCAGGCCCCCGACGGGCTCGACCAGACGGTGCAGGTGCGCGACCTCGACGGGTTCACCACCCAGATCACCTACCTGGGACGCCGGCTGCACCTGCGCCACGACCCGCCGCCGCTGGCCGCCGAGCTCAACCCCACCGCCGGCAGCTTCCTCATCGGCGCCGTCCTCAAAGCCCACGGCCTGCTGCCCCACACCACCGAGCTGGGAGTCCCCCTCAGCGCGGTGCTGGCCGCCGTCGACGCCGCCGGGTTCGTCCACTTCTGGCGCCGGCCGGTGACCGCCACCAGCCTCGACAGCGCCGTGCGCCGCGCCGCGCTGGGCGCAGCGTGCGCCATCGCCGCCGCCGCCACCCCGCTGGCCCACCTGCGCGACGGTGACGGCGGCGAGCTGTACCCGGCCATCGGCGCCGCCCGCGACCTGCTGCTGGTGCTGCTGCCCAACTGGGACCTGCTGCGCGGCGGGCAGAAGGCGCTGGCCCCGCTGGCCGTGGCCGGCGCCCTGGCCGCCAGCGTCGTCCGGCGGCGCCAGGTCGGGGTCGACTGGCTGTCGCTGATCGCCGATCTCGGCTCGCTGGTCGACACCTTGGCCATGCTGCGGGCCGCCAGCCGCGCCGAAGAAGAAGCGGTGCTGCTCGAGCGCGCCATGTTCGACCGCTACAGCGCCGCCGTGCGGCGCGCCCGGCAGGCCGGCCAGCACCAGGAGCTGGCCTCCTACGCCGAGCAGCTGCGCCTGGCCCGGCGGGTGGCGGCCGAGCTGGCCGACCTCGACCCGGCGTTGCGCCAGGCGGTCGACGCCGACTGCGACCGGCTGCAGGCCTGGCTGGCCCACCAAGGCGTCGACCTGGATGCCGCAGCCCAGCCGGCAGGCACCCCGCCCGCCCAGCCGGCGGGGCCGGGTTCGGCACCGATCAGCCCGCAGTGAGCCGCCGCGGCCAGCGGCCCGGTCGCCGCGGCGCAGCACGGGCAGCTGCCGCCTCCGGCGGTGAGCAGCCCGCAGCGCGGGCAGCGGTCGCCGTCAGGCGGCGGGCGGCGGGCGGCGGGTTCGACACGGTGCCGGCCAGCCGGTCGTGCAGCGAGGCGGGCAGGGCGGCCTCCACCGCCTGCACCGACCGGGCCGGGCCGGCCAGCACCAGCCACAGCCGCAGATCGCCGGTCATCTCGCGCCCCACCGCGGCGGCCACCCGGTGGCAGTGGTCATGCTCGTGCTGGTGGCGCTGGCGGTCGAAGCCGCCGAGCTCCACGTCGGTGTCGACCCGGCGCTCAACCGGATCGCTCGGCCCGTCGACGGCGGCGCAGGTGCCGGCCTGGTGCACGTCGCCTTCGACGGCGCCGACCGCCTCCGCACCCAGCGCGGCGGCCTGCCGGCGGGCCTGGCAGACCAGAGCCGTCTGGCGGGCAGCGACGTCCGACGGGCGCGGCGGGCGGCGGCCGGCGGCCGGCGGCCGGCGGCCGGCGACGGTCAGGTACAAGGAGGTCACCACCGGCCGACCCCGGTGGCCGGCCAGGCGGCGGATCTGCGACTCGTCGAACACCGCCCGACCCTGCGCCCGAGGTGCCGGCCCCGCCAGGGACTTCCGTCCCGCCCCACAACAGCCCCGAAGCCGGCCAGGGTCGCCGGGGAGGGGGCGGGCCAGGGCCGCTCAGCCGGCCAACGCCTCACCCCCGCCGGATGCCCGCCGGCGCCAGCAGCCACCAACGCCACCCGCTCCCGGTGGGCGCCCGACGTGCAGCGCCGCTCACCACGTCCGGCTCCACCGGTTCGGGCCGCGTCCCGAGGAGCGAGGCGTGTCGTGCTCGTAGCCGGCCAGGATGTCGCGGGCTGCCTCCAAGGCCAGCACCTCCACCGTCCCGTCCTGGATGAGCAGGCTGCGGGCATCTCGGAACCACTTCTCCACCGGCTGATCGCGGCTCAGCCCCTGGGCGCCGAGCACCTGCACCGCGTCGCTGGCCACCTCGAAGGCGATCCGCTTGGCGTAGATCTGGGCGGTGCGGGTGTGGCGGGCCGACGCCCCGCCGACCTCGCCCTCCCCCGCCTCGGGCTGGGCGGCCGCCTGGGCCAGGTGGGTCAGCGCGGCGCGGGCGTAGACCCGGGCCGTCTCGGTCTTCTCGAACATCGAGTACAAGGTCAGCTGGATGTTCTTGTGGGCGGCGATCGGCACCCCGCCTTGGACCCGGCTGCGGGCGTGGTGCAGCGCCGCCTCGAACGACGCCCGAGCCAAGCCCACGGCGATGTTGGCCAGCGCCGTGCTGAGGATGCCGAGCACCTGGTCCTCCACGGCCACGGTGGCCGGCCCCGGGGCGGCCAGCACCCGGCTGGCCGGCACCTGCACCCGCTCGAAGACCAGCTCCCCCTGGGGATCCTCGCGGGCGCCGAGCATGTCGACCGGCGGGCCACGGCGCACCCCCAGCTGGTCGAGATCGACCACGGCCAACAGCGTCGAACGCGGCGAGGAGGCCCCGCCGACCTGGGCTCGGACCACAGCATGGGTGGCGATGGGCGCCGAGCTGACCCAGGCCGACTTGCGGCCCCGCAACGTCCAGCCGCCCGGCGCCGGCTCGGCCTGCAGCTCGCCGGGGCCGAAACCACCCGAGGCGGCATCGCGCAGGCTCAGGGCGTCGCTGCCGTGAAGCGCCTCGGTCACCGCCCAGCAGCCGTGCAGCTCCTGCTGGTTGTCGAGCCAGGGGACCACCAGCTCGCGGTGGGCGGCGTCGCCGCCCATGCGGTGCAGCAGCCGGAACGGCAGCATGTCGACCACGAAGGCGGTGGCCAGCCCCAGGCTGCCCCAACCCAGCTCTTCGAGCACCACCGCCTGGGCGGCCGCCGTGGCCTGGATGTCGGCGCCGGCGGCCACGAACAGCCGGTGGTAGCCGAGCGACTTCAGCTGGCCCAGCACGTCGAACAGCGGCGACTGCGGCCGGATCCGCTCGGCCGGCGACATCTGGTCGAGCTGCTGGGCGGCGGGGCGGATCACCTCCAAGGCGAAGCGGCGGGTCTCGGCCCGCAGCAACGCCGTCTGCTCAGGGACCGGCTGCAGCTCGAAGATGGGGGCTCCGTCGAGGGCGAAGGTCATGGCAGGTCCTGTCGATGGGCCGGTGGTGCCTGTGGCTGGCGGTGCTGGGCTGGTGCCGGCTGGGCTGGCGGTGCCGGCTGGGCTGGTGCCGGCTGGGCTGGCGGTGCCGGCTGGGCTGGTGGTGCTGGGCTGGTGGCGCCTGGGCCGGTGCCGGCTGGGCAGGCTGTGCTGGGCTGGTGGTGCTGGGCCGGTGGTGCCGGGGACGGCGGCGGATCCGGGATGAGGGCTGACGCTGAAGCTGCGGCGGGGGCCGTGGGCGGGTTCCCGACGGCCGGCACCGGCGGGGACGTGCGGGTCAGCCGGCCGCCGTGGTCGGCTGGGCCAGGACAGCGGGTTCCGCCCCACCCCCCGACCCTGCCCCGGGCAGGAACGCACCGAACCGGCCGACGCCCTCACGCAGCTGGCTGGGTTCCTGACCCTGGGGCGGGTCGTAGGGGCAGGAGGGATCTTCTGCCAGCGGGTCGCCGGTGGCGGCGAAAGCACGGGCCCGGGACCCGCCGCAGATCGATCGGTACGAGCAGCGGCCGCAACGGCCGTGCAGCGCCACAGGGTCGCGCAGCTGCTGCAGCAGGGCGGCCCCGGCGTAGATGCGGCTGAGCGGCTGCTGGCGCACGTTGCCGGTGGCCACCGGCAAGAAGCCGCTGGGATACACCTCGCCGGTGTGGGAGACGAACACCACGCCGCGGCCGTCGCCGACCGCCATGGGCGGCCGGCCGTCGTGCCGGGTGCTGGCCGGCTGCGGTGCCGGCGGCCACGGCGCCAGCTGCAGCTGCTCGGCGAACCCGGCGGCCAGCTGGTGGTAGAGCGGGCCGCGGCGGGCCGGATCGGCGCCGGAGCCGGCCCGCTGGGCCAGCACCCGCCGGTAGTGGGGAGCTTCGGTGGTCTTGAGGGCCAGCACCGGGGCCAGGTCGGCCAGGGCGTGCAGCACGTCTTCGGTCTGCTCGGCGTCGAGCGCCTGCAGCTGCCGGCCCCGGCCGGTCTCAACCAGGAAGAACACGCTCCACAGGCCGGCGTCGAGGTCGCGCACCAGCCGGGCGATGCCGGGCAGCTCACCGACGGTGGTGGCGGTGACGGTGGTGTTGATCTGCAACCGCAGCCCCGCCGCCCGCGCCGCCCGGCAGCCAGCGACGGTGAAGCCGAAGGAGCCGGCCACCGCCCGGAAGTCGTCGTGGGTGGCGGCGCTGGCACCGTCGAGAGAGAACGAGACGGTGTGGGCACCAGCGGCGCGTGCCGCCGCCAGCCGTTCGGCGGTGGCCAGCGGTGTGCCCGAGGGCGACAGCGCCATGGCCAGCCCCAGCCGGCTGCCGTGGGCGATCAGCTCGGTGAGGTCGCGGCGGGTGAAGGGGTCGCCGCCGGTGAGCACCACGATGGGCCGGGGCGCGCCCAAGGCGGCCAGATCGTCGAGCACGGCCTGCACCTCGGCGGTGGTCAGCTCGTCGGGATGCGGGCCGGAGCAGGCCTCGGCCCGGCAGTGGCGGCAGGCCAGCTGGCAGGCCCGGGTCAGCTCGAACAACACCAGGAAGGGCCGCTGTCCCAGGTCGAAGCGGGGCACGCGGATGCCGGCCGCCACCGCCGCCGGGGGGGAGGACGGCGGCGGTGGGAGCGGCATGCACTAGATCCTCGGACCGAACCGGGGGTCTCCTCCAGAGTCTTTGGTCCCGACATCTTGCCTAGGACTCGACGTTGTCGTCTATCTCTACATCGTCCTTGTCAGTCATCGTAGGGCGGTCCACCTGGATATGGCAGTCCACCTGGATATGGCAGTCCACCTGGATATGGCAGTCCACCTGGATATGGCAGTCCACCTGGATATGGCAGTCCACCTGGCGTCCAGCCGCCGTCGCCGCCGTCGCTGACGCCGGCGGGCCCAGCTGCCCGCCCGTCGGGGTCACCGATCGGCTCGATCGCCGGTGGAGCCCGGCCGCTCGTCGGCCTCGGGGCGTCGCTACAGGCGGGTGAGCTTCCAGCTGGTGGTGGGGCCGGCCACCGCCGCGCCCATGACCAATCGGCCTCGGGGCGTCGCTACAGGCGGGTGAGCTTCCAGCTGGTGGTGGGGCCGGCCACCGCCGCGCCCATGACCAGCGGCACCTGGTGGGGGGTGCCGTCGACGGTGACGGTCAAGGTGCCGACCCGCTGGCCGCGTCGCAGCGTCGAGGTGAGCCGGCCGATCGACACCGTGCCCGGCACGTGCAGCCCGGGCCAGGCCTCGGCGCTGACCGACGTGGCGGTGTCGACGGGGGCGGCCGCCCCCCACGGGGTGGTGACCTCGGCCACCTGCTGGCCGGCGGCCACCAGCTGCTGGGTGCCGAGATGGGGTCGCAAGGCGTTGACCAGGTTGACGGCGTCGTTGAGGGCGCTCTGGATGATGGGCGGGGTCTGGCTGCCGAGCACGGCGCCGATGATCTGGACGGTGCTGGCTCCCTGCTTGACGGCGTCGTCGAACAAGAAGCAGCCGCCGGCGGGGCCGTCGGAGCCGGTCTTGATGCCGATGAAGCCGTCGTGGCCCAGCTCGTAGTTGTAGTTGTAGAGGACGCCGCTCCCCGGCAGCGTCACCGACGGCATGGCCACCACGCTGGCGAACACCGGGTTGGCCATGGCCGCCTCACCGAGGCGGACGAGGTCCTCGGCGGTGCTGACCGACCCCGAGCTCAGCCCGCTGGGGCCGACGAAGTGGCTGTGGGTGAGGCCAAGGGCGGTCGCCTTGGCGTTCATGGCGGCCACGAAGGCCCCCAGCGAGCCGCGGTCCCAGGTGGCCAGCAGGTGGGCGACGTTGTTGGCCGACGGGATCAGCAGCGCCTCGAGGGCCTGCAGCTCGGTCAGCTGCTCACCGGCCGTCACCGGCGCCACCGACTGGTGGGTGGCCACGTCGGCCTGGTACTGGGCCACGTCGGCGGGCGTCACGGTGATCTGCGGGCCGCTCTGGCCGGGCTTCAACGGATGGTCGCTCAGCACCACCAGCGCCGTCATGACCTTGGCGATGCTGGCGATCGGCACCGGGGTGGTGCCACCGGAGCTGCCGACCAGCCCAGTGCCCTGCACGGCCAGGGCCGCCTCACCTTGGGCGGGCCAAGGCAGGGACGGCTGACCGCCGGCCGCGGTGAACGCCGAGCGGACGGTGTGGGCCGTGGCCGACGGCACCGGGCGCAGCAGCTGCACCCCGACGTAGGCGACGGCGCACACCACCACCACGATGACCAGGCCCTTGACGATCCAGCCGCCGCTGCCGCCGGACCACGAGCCGATGCTCGAGTGCTTGCCCCGCCGGCGCGAGCGTTCGGACATCGACATGCGGGCGAGCTGCGACATGGCGGGCGAGCCGCGCCGACCCAATCTGCCTCTGGAGATGGTGACCTCCCGTGGTTGCACCTGTCGATCGGGTCCGGGGACCGCCCCCCGCCGCTTCGCGACGAGACCCTCGGGGATACTGCCATCTGCGGACCCGGTTGCACAGCGCACCCGCCAGGGTCGGTGGCCGGGGTCCGGCTGGTGGCGCCGCCGTTGGCGCCGGAGTGGCCGCGCTGACCAGGCGCGGCGCCCGGCGCGCCCGTGCCGCCACCGTCTTCTCCTGGATCTCCTCTCAGATTGTGGGGTCGTTGTCCACCGCCGGCGCCCCGCTGCGCCCACCTCCACCTCGGCTGGAGCTGCCCCTCGATCCCCCTGACCCCAGCCGTCGGCTGGAGCTGCCTCGTCGATCCCAGTGGCCCCAGCCGTCGGCTGGAGCTGCCTCGTCGATCCCAGTGGCCCCAGCTGTCCCACCCTCTGCAGCAACAGGTGCGCGAGGAGCGGCGTGGGGGTAGGAGAGAGCTATGGAGGATCCGGCAGATCACGCCATGGGTCTGGAACTGCAGATCGAGGAGCTGACCGAGCAGCGCCAGCGGGCGCGGGTGCAGGGACGGCTCTACGACGTCAGGCGCTTCGACCTCGAGATCACCGCCTTGCAGGTGGAGCTGGCCGCTGCCGTCGAGGCGGCCATCGCCGCCGAACAGGGCCCGGCGCCGCCTCCGGTGCTCCACGACGCCGAGCAGATGCGCCTGGCCGGCAGCTGAGCGCGGCGCCGGTGGAGCGGGCGGGCCAGCCCGACGGCCGGCGCCGGACGCCGGGCCGCGCAGCAGCAGGGTTCAGCCGGCCAGCCGGTTGTGAGCCGGCCAGCGGGCTGTGAGCCGGCCAGCAGGGTTCAGCCGGCCAGCCGGCGGTCAGCAGGCCAGCGGGCTGTGAGCCGGCCAGCGGGCTGTGAGCCGGCCAGCAGGGTTCAGCAGGCCACCAGGCGGTCAGCAGGCCAGCGGCGGTCAGCAGGCCAGCGGCGGTCAGCAGGCCAGCGGCGGTCAGCAGGCCAGCGGCGGTCAGCAGGCGAGCGGCGGTCAGCAGGTGAGGTAGGGCGCCGACACCCCCGGGCCGTTGGCCGGGTCGTCGACCACGCCCTGGCTG
>JAJZNB010000103.1:6956-9643 GCA_021848085.1 Actinomycetes bacterium | reverse complement strand
GGCCCCCGCCGCGCCCGGCGCGACGGCGCCGGGTTCCGAGGTCGGCGTCTGGGGCACGTCGACCACGGCGACACCGGCGGGGTCGGGCACCCCGGCCGGGCCGGACTCGGGATCCGGGATCGGCGCCGGGCGCGCCCCGGCCCCGTCGGCCACCCCGGCCGGGTCGGGCCCGACGACGGGCTCCCCGGCCGGGTCGGGCCGGACGACGGCCACCTCGGCCGGGTCGGGCCGGACGTCGGGCTCCCCGGCCGGGTCGGGCCGGACGACGGCCGCCTCGGCCGGGTCGGCGGCGGGATCCTGGTCGAGGCGGGTCTTGATCACCTTCAGCGGCAAGAAGTGCTCGCGCTGCTGGCGCAGCACCCAACGCAGGCGCTCCACGTCGTGGTCGTAGAACTTGCGGTAGCCCGACGGGGTGCGCTCGGGATCGACCAGCCCCTGGCTCTCGAGGAAGCGGATCTTGGAGATGGTGACGTCGGGGAACTCCTGGCGCAGCAGCGTCAGGACGTCGCCGATGGACAGGTACGACCGCCCGCTCACCGGCGCCCCTCCGCCGTGCGCGGCATCACTCTTCCGCGGCGGCCAGGTAGACCAGCTTGAACTTGCCGATCTGCACCTCGTCGCCGCTGGCCAGGCGGGCCTCCTCGATCCGCTGGTGGTTGACGTAGGTGCCGTTGAGCGAACCCACGTCCCGCACCGATGTGCCGCCGGGGCCATGGACGAACTCGGCGTGGCGCCGCGACACGGTGATGTCGTCGAGGAAGATGTCGCTCTCGGGGTGGCGGCCCACCCGGGTCAGCGGCGCGTCGAGGACGAAGCGGGTCCCGGCGTTGGGCCCGCGCTTCACCACCAGCACGCCGGCTTCCTCGGAACGGTCCGGCAGGGCCACCTGCAGCTCCTCGTCACCGGCCTCGCCCTGGGCGTCGACCGGATGCAAGGTGACGGTGGTGTCGGCCGACACGGTGCCCAGCACCGCACCGCACGACGAGCAGAAGTTGGCCCCCACCGGGTTGCGGTGCCCACAATTGGTGCAGAACGCCACGCCGACCACGCTATCTCGTCCCTGTTCTGGGGCTCTGAGTCCCTCCCCGGGGGCCCGAGACCACCTCAGTCTTCGGTGAGGGCCCGGTAGGCGGCGGCGTCGAGCAGGGTGTCGACGGCGGCCGGGTCGGCCGGGTCGAGCTCGCAGATCCAGCCGTCGCCGTACGGATCGTTGTTGAGCTGTTCGGGCGCGTCGCCCAGTGCGGCGTTGACGGCGACCACGATGCCGGCCAGCGGGGCGTAGATCTCCGACACCGACTTGGTCGACTCCACCTCCCCCAGCACGCCGCCGGCCTCGACCTCGGTGCCGGTCTCGGGCAGCTGCACGAACACCACGTCCCCCAAGGCGTCCTGGGCGTAGTCGGTGATCCCCACCCGGACGCGGCCCCCGTGGGTGGCGGCCCATTCGTGGTCGGCGGTGTAGCGCAGCTCGTCGGGCACCTGCATGGCGGTCGACCCTACCGGAATCGCGGCGGTGCTGCCGCCTGTCGCGGCGGCGCCTGTCGCGGCGGCGCCGGCACGGCCCGCCTCACCGCAGCATCTGCCGGATCCGCACCGCGTGCTCTTGCGCCCGGGCGCGGGCCTCGGCCTCGCTGGGAGCCTCAGCCCACACGTGGGTGGTGGGGTCCTCGGGGTCGGGCAGCACCAGCGCCCACCCGTCGGGTTCGAGCAGCTTGATCCCGTCCACCAGCACCGTCGGGCGATCCTTGGCCCGTTCCACCAGGGTCCGCATCACCATGCCCTTCTGCTCCCAGGGGGTGACGACCTCCTCGTGGGCGATGTGGATGCGCGGCAGGCGGCTGGTCAGCTTCGACAGGCGCGAGCCGTCGCGGGCCAGCAGCGCCAGCAGGTGCACCAAGGTGGCCACGGCGTCGAAGGCCGGCAGGAAGCGAGGGAAGATGTACCCGCCCATCTGGCTGGCGGCGAAGTCGAACCCGCCGGAGTCGGCCACCTCCATCAGGTGGGCGGCCGACAGCTTGGTCCACACGACGTCGGCGCCCGCCGCGGCGCAGATCCGCTCGGCGGCGGTGGGGGCAGCCACCGGCAGCGCCACCCGGGCGCCGGGGTGGGCCGCGGTGACCAGGTCGAGCAGCAGCAGCAGCCCCTCGTCGTTGGTGAGCACCCGGCCCTCGTCGTCGACCAGGGTGATCCGCTCGCCGCCCGGGTCGATGACGGCGCCGAGATGGGCGCCCGATGCCTGCACCAGCCCGGCGACGTGGCCGGCGGCACCGGCGATGTCGCGGCCGACCACCCCGGCGGTGGCGGCGAAGGGGTTGACCACCAGCACGTCGGCACCCAGCTTGGCCAGCACGTTGGGCATCACGAAGCTCGAGGTGCCGTAGGCGTAGTCGAGCACCAGCTTGAACTGGCAGGCGTTGATGGCGCCGACGTCGACGGCGTCGGTCAGCGCCGCGGTGTAGTACTCGAGAGCCCGTGGCGGGAAGCCGATGTCGCCGATGTCGGAGGCCAGCGACCGGCGGAACTCCTCGCGGCCGTAGAGCCGCTCGATCTTGCGCTGCTGGGTCTCGGGGATGTCGATGCCGTCCTTGTCGAAGAAGCGGATCTCCACCGACTGGGTGTCGTGCTCGGCCAGGCGCACCGTGATCCCCCCGCGGCTGCGCGACGAGCGGACCTGGAAGCGGGTGACC
>JAJZNB010000103.1:0-6946 GCA_021848085.1 Actinomycetes bacterium | reverse complement strand
GCACGGTGGCAACCTCGAGGTCGTCGACGTCGACACCGGCCGCGTTGCAGCCGACCATGATGGCCCGCTTCAGCACCCGGGCGGCGCGGCTGGTGTCGCGCGAGGCGGTGATGGTGCTGCCCTTGTCGAGCGTCGACGCCCAGGCCATCGACAGGCGCATGGCCAGCTCGGGGCTGATGTCCACGTTGGCCAGCCCGGTGACCCCGTTGCGGCCGAACAGGTTGCGGGCGCCGCGCGACTCCCAGACGATGGAGGTGTTGACCATCGCCCCCATCTCGATGGTCTTGAACGGGTAGACCTTCACCCCCGCCTTCAGCACCGCCTGGGCCCCGACGAACGTCTCGTCGCCGAGGACGACCCCCTCCTCGCAGCGGGCACCCTGGCGCAGGTCGCACGAGCGGCCCACCACCGAACCCTCGAGCCGCACCCCGGCGCCGATGTAGGTGCTGTCACCGATGACGCAGCGCTCGAGCGAGGCGTTGTCGCCCACCCGGACGTTGGGGCCGACCACGCAGTACTGGCCCAGCACCGCCCCCGCCCCGATGCTGCAGTTGTCGGCGATGACGGCCGGGCCCTGGATGCGTGCGGTGGGGTCGACCTCGGCGCCCTTGCCCAGCCAGACCCCTGGGCGCAGCGGGAACCCGTCGATCTGCACCCGGACGCTCTCGTCGAGGATGTCCTGGTGGGCCCGCAGGTATGCCTCGAGGGTACCGACGTCCTCCCAGTAGCCACCGGCGACGTAGCCGTAGAGCGGGCCTCCGGCTTGGAGCACCGCCGGGAACACCTCCCCGGAGAAGTCCACCGGCCGCCCCGCGCCGATGAAGTCGAAGATCTCCGGTTCGAGGACGTAGATGCCGGTGTTGATGGTGTCGCTGAAGACCTGGCCCCAGGTGGGCTTCTCCAGGAACCGCTCGATGGAGCCGTCCTCGCGGGTGATGACGATGCCGAACTCGAGCGGGTCCTCCACCGCCTTGAGGGCCAAGGTGGCCATGGCCCCCTTCTGCTCGTGGTGGTCGATCACCGCGCTCAGGTCGATGTCGGTGAGCACGTCGCCGGAGATGACCAGGAACCGCTCGTCGAGGTGCTGACGGGCGTTGAGCACCGACCCGGCGGTGCCCAGCGGGCTCTCCTCGGTGGCGTAGACGATGTCGACCCCGAACTCGGACCCGTCGCCGAAGTAGTTGCGGATGGCGTTGGGCATGAACGCCACCGTCACCACGATGTCGGTCAGGCCGTGCTCGCGCAGCAGGTGCACGACGTGCTCCATCATCGGCCGGTTGGCCATGGGCAGCATCGGCTTGGGTTGGTTCGACGTCAGGGGGCGGAGCCGGGTTCCCTCGCCGCCGGCCATGATGACCGCCTTCACCGGCGGCCTCCGCCCCTCGGAACGTCCCGATGTCCGCGGTCGCTCACGCAGCGGACCCTACCCCGCGGGCTCCGCCGTCGCCCTCCCCGCCCGACCCCGGGCCAGGGCCCGACGGCCCCGCGGCACGTAGGCGGCGGCCGCCACCCAGGCCAGCACCAGGCCGCTGATGCCGCACACCCAGGCGATGTCGTGGATCGGGACCTGCCAGCCGGCGTGGCCGTCGGCCAGCAGGAACGCCGGATAGGCGAACATCAGCCCGAAGGTGCCAGCCTTGCCCACCCGCAAGACGTCGATCCGCTCGGCGCCCAGGCTGGCCAGCACCAGCACGGCCAGCGACACCAGCAGCTCGCGTCCGACGGTGGCGGCGCCGAACCACACCGGCACCGCCCCGTCCACCAGCACCGAGACGACCGCGGTGCCGATCAGCACCCGGTCGGCGACCGGGTCGAGCACCTTCCCCAGGGTCGACACCTGGTGGAAGCGCCGGGCGACGAACCCGTCGACCCAGTCGGTGGCGCCGAGCACGGCCAGCAGCACGGCGGCGGCCACCCGGTCGTGGGCGCCGAACAGCACCCACAGGTACACCGGCACGCAGGCCAGGCGGACGGCGGTCACCGCGTTCGGCACGGTCAGCAGTCGGTCGAGGCCGTCCTCGGCCCCTGGGGCCCCGCCCGCCGCCACCGCCACCTCGCCGGCGCCAGCCGGCCGCGACGGCATCGCGGAGGGCGCCGAAGACCCCGCCGCCGCAGGAGGCTCGACCGGGGTGGGGCGCCGGAGGGGACCGGCCCGTCCACCCTCGCTCACCGGCACGTCGTCCAGCGCCATCCCCCGAAGTCTAGGAGCGGGTCCTGGGCCGCCCGCCGGCCCCCGGGCCGGCCGCCGCTGCCCCCACCGTCCTCCCCGCCGGCCGCCGCTCCCCCACCGGGTGGTGCAGCTGTGCTACGCACAGGGGCCATGCCGCGCTTCGAGCCGTTCGCCGGGCTGCGCTACGCCCCAGGCGTGCCGCTGCACCAGGTCATCGCCCCGCCCTACGACGTGGTCGGCGAGGAGCAGCGGGCCGAGCTGGCCGCCCGGCACCCGGCCAACGCCATCCACGTGGAGCTGCCGGTCGACGACCCGGTGTCGGGGATCGACCGCTACACCGGGGCGGCCCGGCTGCTGGCCCGGTGGGAGGAGACCGGGGTGCTGGTGGCCGACCCGGCCGCGACGCTGACGGTGCTGCGCATGCGCGAACCCGACGGCACGCGCACCACCGGGGTCCTCGGCGCGTTGGGCTGCGAGCCCGATGGCGGCGACGTGCTGCCTCACGAGCAGACCATCCCGAAGGACACCACCGACCGGCTCGACCTGCTGCGGGCCTGCCGGGCCAACCTGTCACCCATCTGGGGGCTGTCGCTCACCGCCGGGCTGGGGGCGCGGCTCGAGCCCGACGCCGCGCCCGACGCCGAGGCGGTCGACGACGACGGGGTTCTCCATCAGGCATGGGTGGTGGCCGACCCGGACCGCATCGACGCCATCGCCGAAGCGGTGGCGTCGTCGCCGGTGGTCATCGCCGACGGGCACCACCGCTACCACACCGCGCTGGCCTACCGCGACGAACGGCGGGCCGCCGGCGCCGGACCCGGACCGTGGGACCTGGTGCTGGCACTGGTGGTCGAGCTGGCTCCAGGAGCTGTGGCGGTGGGAGCCATCCACCGGACGATCCACGGGTTGCCGCCCGACGTCGACCTGCCGACGCTGCTGGGGCGGGCCTTCGAGCTGCGCCCGGCGGGACCGGCCGGCGAGGCCGAGGTGGCCGCCGCCGCCGAGGCGGGGCTGCTGGCCGCCACCGACGGCGAGCGCCTGTGGCTGCTCACCCCGCGGCCGGAGGCGGTGGCCGAAGCCGACTCGGATCTCGACGCCAGCCTGGTGGCCCTGGCGGTGGCATCGGTGCCGGGCGTCACCACCTCCCACCACCACCACTGGCGCTCGGCGCTGGCCGAGGTGGCCCGCCACGACGCGGACGCCGCCGTGGTGCTCCGGCCGGTGCGGGTGGAGCAGATCGCCGGCTGGGCCCACCGGCGGCGGCGCATGCCGCCCAAGTCGACCTTCTTCCACCCCAAACCCCGTACCGGGCTGGTCTTCCGCCCGTTGCGCTGAGCGGCACCGACCACGAGGCCCGCCGCCGCTCAGCCGGCGTCGGGCCGCTCAGCCGGCGTCGGGACGCTCAGCCGACGGTCCAGGTGCCGCCCGAGGCGAGCAGGGCGGCCAGGTCGGCCGGCCCCTTGCGCTGGCGGGCCTCGTCGAGCTGGCGGGCCATGGCGTCGCCGTACTCGGGCCGGTCCACGTCGCGGAACACGCCGATGGGGGTCGGTTCGAACGGGCCGTGCGACAGCCGAGACAAGGCGAAGGCCAGCCCCGGATCGTCACGGTGCTCGTCGTGGACCAGCAGGGCGTCCTCGTCGACGTCGGCCACCTCGACCAGCCGCAGCTGGCCGTCGGGACCGGCCACCACCCCGTGCTCTCCGGCGGGACCGAAGCGGATCGGCTCCCCGTGGCGCAGCGGGATGAGCTTGTCGGCCCGGCTCTCCCGGCTGGTGATGGCCTCGAAGGCGCCGTCGTTGAACACGTTGCAGTTCTGGTAGATCTCGACGAAGGCGGCCCCGTGGTGGTCGTGAGCCCGCCGGAACGTCTCCTGCATGTGCTTGCGGTCCATGTCGTGGGTGCGGGCCACGAAGGTGGCCTCGGCGCCCAGTGCCACGCTGATCGGGTTGAACGGCGTCTCGAGCGAGCCGAAGGGCGTCGACTTGGTCACCTTGCCCTGCTCGGAGGTGGGCGAGTACTGGCCCTTGGTCAGCCCGTAGATCTGGTTGTTGAACAGCAGGATGGTCAGGTTGACGTTGCGGCGCAGGGCGTGGATCAGGTGGTTGCCACCGATGGAGAGGGCGTCACCGTCGCCGGAGATCACCCACACGTCCAGATCCGGCCGGCTGATGGCCAGGCCGGTGGCGATGGCCGGCGCGCGGCCGTGGATCGAGTGCATCCCGTAGGTGTTCATGTAGTACGGGAAGCGCGCCGCGCAGCCGATGCCGGAGACGAACACGGTGTTCTCGCGCCGGACACCGAGCTCGGGCATGAGCATCTGGACGGCGGCCAGGATCGAGTAGTCCCCGCAGCCCGGGCACCAGCGGACCTCCTGGTCCGAGGCCCAGTCCTTGCGGGTGGTGGCGGCAGGCGTTGCGACCTGGGTCATGGGGGTCTCTCCTCAGCTGGCCACGTCGGCCGCGGCGGGCGACGCGGTGGGCTCCTCGCCGAGGGCGCGGAGCACGGCGGTCTCGATCTCACCGGCGCGGAACGGTGAGCCCTGCATCTTCGACAGCGGCTTGGCGTCGACGAGGTACTCGGCGCGCACCAGGCGCGACAGGTGTCCGAGGTTGGTCTCGGGGACGATGACGCTGGGGTAGGCGCGCAGCACGTCGCCGAGGTTGGCCGGCAGCGGGTTGAGGTGGGTGAGGTGGACGTGCGCCACCTTGAGCCCCCGGACCCGGACCCGCCGCACCCCGGCGGCGATGGCCCCGAAGGTCGACCCCCAGCCCAGAAGCACCACGTCGGCCCCGCCGATCCCGTCGGGATCGTCGACCTCGGCGTCGGGGATGGAGGCGACGATGCCGGCGACCTTGGCCGCCCGCAGCTGCACCATCGTCTCGTGGTTGACCGGGTCGTAGGAGACGTTGCCCGGCCCGTCGGACTTCTCGAGGCCGCCGATGCGGTGCTCGAGGCCCGGCGTTCCCGGCAGCGCCCACGGGCGGGCCAAGGTGTCGGGATCGCGGGCGTAGGGCCAGAACTGCGGCGTGCCGTCGTCGGCGACGTGGTTCGGCTCGGTGGCGAAGCGCGCCTCGATGGTGGGCAGCCGAGCCGTGTCGGGCAGCCGCCACGGCTCGGCGCCGTTGGCCAGGTACCCGTCGGACAGCAAGAAGACCGGCGTGCGGTAGGTGATGGCGATGCGGGCCGCCTCGATGGCCGCCTCGAAGCAGTGCGACGGGGTGCGGGCCGCCACGATCGGCACCGGCGCCTCGCCGTGGCGGCCGTACATGGCGTGCAGCAGGTCCGACTGCTCGGTCTTGGTGGGCAGGCCGGTGGAGGGCCCGCCGCGCTGGATGTCGACGATGACCAGGGGCAGCTCCAGGTTGACGGCCAGGCCGATCGACTCCGACTTCAGGTCGACGCCCGGCCCGCTGGTGGTGGTGACCGCCAGCGCCCCGCCGAAGGCGGCGCCGATGGCCGAGCCGATGCCGGCGATCTCGTCTTCGGCCTGGAAGGTCCGGACCCCGAAGTGCTTCTGCTTGGACAGCTCGTGGAGGATGTCGGAGGCCGGGGTGATCGGGTAGGAGCCGAGGAACAGCGGCAGCGACGCCTGCTGGGCGGCGGCGATGAGCCCCCAGGCCAGGGCGGTGTTGCCGGTGACGTTGGTGTAGGTGCCGGGAGCGACGTCGTGGGCCGGGCGCACCTCGTAGCTCGACTCGAAGAGCTCGGCCGTCTCGCCGAAGGCGTGGCCGGCTTTGAAGGCCCGGGTGTTGACCTCGAGGATCTCGGGGCGCGAGGCGAAACGGGTGGCGATCCACTGCAGCGTCGGCTCGGTGGGCCGGCTGTAGAGCCAGCTGGCCAGACCGAGGGCGAAGAAGTTCTTGGAGCGCTCGGCGTCACGGGGCTTCACGCCGATCTCTTTGCCGACCTGCATGGTCAGCGACGTCATGGGCACCTCGTAGACGGTGAAGGTGCTCAAGCTGCCGTCCTGCAGCGGGTTGGAGCTGTAGCCCGCCTTCTCGAGGGCCCGCTCGTCGAAGGCGTCGATGTTGACGATGATGGTGCCCCGCGGCGCCAGGATGCCGAGGTTGGCCCGCAAGGCGGCGGGGTTCATGGCCACCAGGACGTTGGGAGCGTCTCCCGGGGTCAGGATGTCATGGTCCGAGATGTGGACCTGGAAGGCCGACACCCCGGCCAGGGTCCCGGCCGGGGCGCGGATCTCGGCGGGGAAGTCGGGGAGGGTGGCGGTGTCGTTGCCGAACAGCGAGCTCACCTCGGTGAACTGCGTGCCGGTCAGCTGCATGCCGTCGCCGGAGTCCCCGGCGAAGCGGATGACCACGCGCTCAAGCGGGGTCGGCTGTCTGTCGGTGGCGGTGGACACAGGTCCTCCGTGGCTCAGGCGGGACCCCCCGGTTCCCCCACCCGCCGGGGCCTCGACGATCGGTGCGTTCTCTTCGGAGCATAGCTCCCGCACCTGGCCGGTCTGACGCAACGTCCGCGCCCGCCAACGCTCGGTGAGCGGCGGCGGGACCCGGTCGGCGCAGCGGGCCGGTCCGGCACCGCCGCGTCGGACCGCCGGCCGCAGCCAGACACCTCGGGCCGCAAGAGGTCGGCCCGGATGCCTAGGCGACCGTGACGCCGTCGTCGAGGAAGACGTCCTGCACGGCGTGGAGCAGCTCCACCCCGTCAGCCAGCGGCCGCTGGAAGGCCTTGCGCCCCACGATGAGGCCGGTGCCGCCGGCACGCTTGTTGATCACCGCGGTGCGCACCGCCTGGGCCAGGTCACCGGCCCCCTTG
>JAJZNB010000234.1 GCA_021848085.1 Actinomycetes bacterium | reverse complement strand
TCGGGGGTGGCGGCCATGGACACGATGGGGGCGTTGAGGGGCTTGCCGCCCATCGAGCCGTAGAACTGGGCGTCGCCGAAGCTGAAGATGCCGCCGTCTGTGGCCACCATCCAGTAGCCCGGTGGCGGCAGGGTCCAGGTGAAGGCGTCGGCCGGGCTGGGAGCGGAGCTGCCGCCGGCGGTCGTCACCACCACGGCGACCGGGGTGCCGACGTCGCCCTGGCTGGGGGCGGCCGGCACCTGCACGGCCAGCTCGGTGGGTGACACGACCCGGAAGGAGGCAGTCGCCGGCCCCACGTGCACGGCGCTCACGTCGCTGAAGCCGCTGCCGGTGACGTCGATGGTGGTGCCGCCGCGCAGGCTGGCGCTGGCGGGCGACAGGCCGGTCACCGTCGGCGGCGGTAGGTAGGTGTAGCTGTCGCCGGGAAGGTTCGGGCTGGTGCCGTAGCTCGGCACGCTGACGGCGACGGTGGCGGTCACGGTCCCGCCGGCGCTCGACGGTGGCACGGTGGCGACGATGGTGGAGTCGCTCTCGACGGTGAAGGTGGTGGCGGCGCTGCCGGCGAAGCTGACACCGTCGGCGCCGCTGAACCCGGCGCCGCTGATGGTCACCTGGTTGCCTCCCTGGTCGGGTCCCTGCGCCGGGCTGACGCTGGTGATGGACGGCCCGGCGTAGCTGATCTGGGCGGCCGCCGTCGGGTTGGACCGTCCGGCGGTGCCGGCCACCACCACCGCCACCGTCCCGTGGCGGTGCGCCGGCACCTGGGCTGACAGGGTTTGGGTCTGGGCGTCGTAGGTGACGGCGGTGGCCTGGTCGGAGCCGACGTAGACGCTCTGCACCGACGACAGGTTGGTGCCGGTGATGGTGATGGTGCCGCCGGTGGTGGGCAGCTGCGCCGGCTGCACCGAATCGACCGCCGGGCACGCCGACCACGACACCAAGGCGCAGGCCAGGTCGGCCATGTTGGGGGTGCCGAGCCCGGTGGCCAGGTCGTAGCCGGGGGTGGCCGGGTAGTGCCCCGGATGCAGGCCCGTCCAGTCGTTGTTGCCGCTGGTGACGTCGGAGAAGTAGTCCTGCGGGTGGGGCCACGACGCCACCTGGTAGAGGCGCGCGTTGACGGCGCCGAGCCCGGTGGCGGGGGTGGGCGAGGCACTGAGGGCGTCGGCCAGCATGGCCGCCCACAGCGGTGAGCCGAGGCTGGTGCCGCCGAACACCTTCCAGGCGCCGTCGTAGGCCACGTCGTAGCCCGACGCCGGATCGGCGTCCATGGCCACGTCGGGCACCTCCCGGCAGGAGCTGGTTCCCGCCGACGGATACGACGATTGGGGGCAGGTGGTGGTGGGGGTGAAGGAGTTGTGGACCCCCGGAGCCGACTGCCAGCTCGGCATGGTCCACACGGTGGAGATCCCCCCGCCGCCGGCACCTGCCGCATCGTTCCACACCGACTGGGCCGCGCCCAGGCTGGGGGCGGACAGGAACGTGCCGCCGACGCCGAGCACCATCGGCTGGCTGGCGGGGTCGTCGACCTCGAGGCGATCGACCTGGCTGCTGTAGGGGTCGCCGTAGCAGTCGGTGGAGCCGCTGTCGCCGGTGGCGGCCACCACCGTCTGGCCCTGGGCGGCAGCCTGGGTGAACAAGGTGTTCTCGAGGGCGATGTCGCTGGGAGCCATCAGCGGCTCGCACAGCCCCCAGCTGGTCGAGATGATCTGGGCGGTGTCGTTGGAGACGATGGTGGCGTAGGTGTCGTCAGCCCCGGAGCCGGTCTGGGAGCTCTCGTAGACGTCCACCGACGCGTGGGGAGCCAGCCCGATGGCCGCCTCGACGTCGAGGGCGGCCTCACCGGTGCCGGGCCCCGTCCCGGCCCCGCCGTCGACGGGGATCACCGTCACCGACGCCGAGGAGTGCAAGCAGGCCTGGAAGCTGGCGACGTCGCTGTTCGAGAAGGGCTCGAGCTCGTAGATGGCGATGGTGGTGCCCTGGCCTTGGGCGCCGGCGTCCCACAGCGGGGTGACGCCGTAGGCGGCGGCGATGTCGTTGGCCGTGTAGCCCCCGGCGGCCGATGCCGCGCTGCACGGCGCCGGGCGGCCGCTCGAGGTCGCATGGGCCACCGGGGCCGGAGCCGCCGCCGTCGGTGTCGCCACGCGGGCGTGCGGCACCGACACGGTGTCGAGGCCGACGACAGCCGCCACCGTCTGCTGCAGGCCGCTGGGGATCAGCGGTTCGACGGTCGGGACCCGGGCCAGACGGCCCGAGGGCAGCCGCACCTGCCGGAAGGCGACCCCGAAGGCCCGGCTCAAGGTGGCGGCCGACGCCCGGACGTGCAGCACCAACCCGTCGGTGACCGCGGCGGTGGGCCGCAGGCCCCGATCGGCCAGCCAGTGGCGGACGGCGGCGACGGTGGAGGCGCTGGGGGCGAAGCGGGCGGCGAAGGCGCCGGCCGGCAGGAAGTGGTGGTAGCGGGGGCTGGCCGGGTCCTGCACCGCCTGGGCCAGCGCCTGGAGCTGAGCCGGTTGGCGCGGCCGCAGGGCCACGTCGACCTGGATCTGCTGGGTGGCGGGGGACGGGCCGACGTCGACGGTGCCCGGCGGCAGGCGCGGCACGTTGCCGTGGGATCGCACCAGCGGTGTGTCGGGGTTCGGCGCCACCGGCGGCGGGGCGTGGGTGGTCGACGCCGGGGTGGTCGACGCCGGGGTGGTCGACGCCAGGCGCGACGAGGAGGTGACCGGTGGCTGCGCCGGGTCCGAGGCGGCTGCCGACGGTGACGAGGCCCGAGGGCGGCGCCCGCCCGGGCCGGCCACGGCGCCCGCTACGGCCAACGCCACGGCCAAGGCCACCGCGCCGGATGCGACGGCGCGGTGGCGCAACAGCCACGATCTCACGCAGCGGACTTTACCGGTTCGGCTGTGGCCGGTCGGGGCGGTCGCCGCCCGACGCGGGCGGCGAGGCGCCCGGCGGTGGCGAAGCCGGGGGGGTGGCTGGTCGCTGCAGCCGCCGGGCCAGGTCGGCTTCGGCGCCGTGGGGGCTGGGCTCGTAGTAGCGGTGGCCGGCAGCCTGGTCGGGCCGGTACTGCTGGTCGACCCAGCCGCTGGGGTCGTCGTGGGGGTAGCGGTAGCCGCGGCCATGGCCCAGCTGCCGGGCGCCGGGATGGTGGGCGTCGCGCAGGTGCGCGGGGACGTCGCCGGGCGGCGCCGAGCGGGCGTCGTCGCGGGCCCGGGCCAGAGCGACGGTGATCCGGTTCGACTTCGGTGCGCAGGCCAGGTGGACCACCGCCTGGGCCAGGTTGAGCTGGGCCTCGGGGAGCCCGACGAGCTCCACGGCGTGCGCCGCAGCGTCGGCCACCACCAGGGCCAGCGGGTCGGCCAGCCCGACGTCCTCGCTGGCCAGGATGACCAGCCGCCGGGCGATGAAGCGGGGGTCCTCGCCGGCGTCGAGCATCCGGGCCAGCCAGTACAGGCCGGCGTCGGGGTCCGAGCCGCGGATCGACTTGATCAGGGCGCTGGTCTGGTCGTAGTGCTCGTCGCGCCCGTGGTGCAGCAGCCGTCCGGCGCGGGCGCGCGCCACCCCGGCCCGGGTGATGGGCCCCTGGTCGAGGGCCAGGGCCACCTCGAGGGCGCCGAGAGCGGCCCGGGCGTCGCCCTCGGCCAGCTGCACCAGGGCGTCGAGGGCGGCGTCGTCGGCCTGGCGTCCTTCGGCGGCCAGCGCCCGGCTGAGGATGGTGCTCAGCTCGTCGGGGCCGAGCGGCTCCAGGTGCCACACGGTGGCCCGGCTGAGCAGCGGCGAGCTCACCGAGAAGAACGGGTTCTCGGTGGTGGCGCCGATGAGGACGACGAGACCCTCCTCCACCGCCGGCAGCAGGGCATCCTGCTGGGCCCGGTTGAAGCGATGGACCTCGTCGATGAACAGGATGGTGCCGGTCCCCTGCTCGCCCAGACGGCGCCGGGCCTCGTCGAGGACGGCCCGGACCTCGGCCACCCCGGCGGCCACCGCCGACAGCGGCACGAAGGCCTTGGCCGTGGTCTCCGCCACCACCAGGGCCAGAGTGGTCTTGCCGGTGCCGGCCGGACCCCAGAAGATGGCCGAGGTCAGCCGGTCGGCGTCGATGAGCACCCGCAGCGGCGCGCCGGGGCCGACCAGGTGCTGCTGGCCGACGATCTGGTCGAGGCGGTGCGGGCGCAGCCGGGCCGCCAGCGGGGCGCGCTCGGCCAGGTGGTGGTCGGCGGCGGCGCTGAACAGGTCGCCGGCACTGGCTGCCGGCCGCCGCGGCCCCCCGGCCACGGTCAGTCGCGGGGGACGGTCCGCAACCCCAGCTCGCGCAGGGCGCCGGGCGCCAGGGCGCTCGGGGCTCCGGTCATGAGGTCGGTACCCGACTGGGTCTTGGGGAAGGCGATCACCTCGCGGATGTTCTCCTCGCCGCACAAGATGGCCACCAGACGGTCCACGCCGACGGCGAAGCCGGCGTGGGGCGGCGCCCCGTAGCGGAAGGCGCTCAGCAGGAACCCGAAGCGAGCCTCGGCCTCCTCGCTGGTTATGCCCAAGGCGTCGAACACCTGGCGTTGGATGTCCTCACGGTGGATCCTGACCGATCCCGATCCCAGCTCCCAACCGTTGAGGACCAGGTCGTAGGCCTGGGAGCGGACGGCCAGCGGATCGCTTCGCAGCCGCGGCAGGTCGTCGGGGTGGGGCATGGTGAACGGATGGTGGGCGGCCACGGGATGGCCTTGCTCGTCGAGCCCTTCGAACATGGGGAATTCGGTGACCCAGCAGAAGCGCCGCGGCCCCTCCCCCACCGGCATCCGGCCCAGCTCCAGGCGCAACGCCCCCAGCACGGTGCAGGCTGTGCGCCACTCGTCGGCCACCACCAGCAGCAGGTCGCCGACTGCCGCCCCGCTGCGCTGCAGCAGCCCGGCGCGCTCCTCGTCGCTCAGGAACTTGTCGAGCGGGGAGTCGAGCCTCTTGGCCTCGCCGCCGTCTTCGTCGGCGTTGACCTTGAACCAGGCCAGCCCCTTGGCGCCCAGCGTCTTGGCCCGCTCAACCAGCCCGTCGAGCCGGTTGCGGCCGAAGCTCGCCCCGCCGGGCACCGTCAGGGCCCGCACGCACGGCGCGGCGAAGGCCCGCACCTCGGTGCCGGCGAACAGCGGGGTGAGGTCGACCAGCTCCAGGGCGAACCGCAGGTCGGGCTTGTCGGTTCCGAAGCGGTCCATGGCCTGCTGCCAGGTGAGCCGCTCCACCATGGCTGGTCGCTCCCCGGTGGCCGCCTCGGTGGCGTCGACCACCGCCTCGGTGACGGCGGCCTGCACGTCGTCGGCCGAGGCGAACGACATCTCCACGTCGAGCTGGGTGAACTCGAACTGGCGGTCGGCCCGCAGGTCCTCGTCGCGCAGGCAGCGGGCGATCTGGAAGTAGCGGTCGAAGCCGGCCACCATCAGCAGCTGCTTGGCGATCTGGGGACTTTGCGGCAGGACGTAGAAGTCGCCGCGGTGCAGCCGTGACGGTACGGCGAACTCGCGGGCGCCTTCGGGGGTGGGGGTCCACAGCAGGGGGGTCTCGATCTCGACGAACCCCTGGCGGACCATGGCGGCGCGCATGGCGGCGAACACCGCTGCCCGCCGCCGCAGGTTGCTCTGCAGGCGCGGGCGGCGCAGGTCGACGTAGCGGTAGCGCAGCCGGATGGACTCGTCGCTGTCGGTGCGGTCGTCGACGGGGAACGGTGGCGGCTCGGCCCGGTTGAGGACCTCGACGCTGCAGTCGGCCACCTCCACCGCCCCGGTGGCCAGGTCGGGATTGGCGGTGCCCTCGGGCCGGAGCCGCACGGTGCCTTCGATCTGCACCACCCACTCGCCGCGGACGTCGACGCCATCGTTGAGGACGCACTGGACGACCCCGCTGGTGTCGCGCAGGTCGACGAAGGCCAGGGCCTCGCCGTGCTCGCGCCGGCGGGCCACCCAGCCGCACAGGCGCACCCGCTGGCCGGCGTGCTCGGTGCGCAGGTCGCCGCAGCGGTGGCTGCGCATGGCGGTGGTGGTCACAGGGAGCCCTCCGGGGGGTCGAGGCGGCGCACCCGGTCGACGACGGCGGCTCGGGGCACCTGTTGCTGCTGGGCGTCGGCACGGCGCAGCGGCCGCACGGTGACGGTGCCGGCCGCCAGCTCGTCGGGGCCGACGATGAGAGCGAGACGGGCGCCCGAGCGGTCGGCGACCTTCAGCTGGGAGCGCAGCGACCGGTTGTCGTAGGCACGTTCGGCGGCCAGTCCGGCTCGGCGCAGCTCGGCGACGAGGTCCCGGGCGCTGTCGCCGCCGGCGACGTCGACGACGAAGGCGTCGGGCGCGGGGACGGCCACCGGGAAGGTCCCCTCGGCGTCGCAGGCCAACAAGACCCGCTCCACGCCGATGCCGAACCCGATGCCGGGGGTGGGAGGGCCGCCGAGCTGTTCCACCAGGCCGTTGTAGCGTCCGCCGCCGCCCACCGCGTTCTGGGCGCCTTCGAGGGCCAGGCCGGTGAACTCGAAGGTGGTGCGGGTGTAGTAGTCGAAGCCGCGCACCAGCCGGGTCTCGACCCGGTAGGCCAGGCCCTGGGCGTCGAGCCCGGCCCGGACCCGGGCGAAGTGCTCGGCGCAGCCCTGGTCGAGGAAGTCGAGGAGCCGCGGGGCGTCCTCGGTCGCCTGCCGGCAGGCGTCCTTCTTGCAGTCGAGGACCCGCAGCGGGTTGCGCTCCCAGCGGTCGCGGTGCTCGTCGCACAGGGCCTTGGCGTGGATGGCCAAGAAGCTGCGCAAGGCGGCCATGTAGCCCGGCCGGCACTGGCGGCAGCCCATGGAGTTGATCAGCAGCTCCACCCGGGTGAGCCCCAGCGCGGCGTAGAAGGCGGCGGCCAGGGCCACCACCTCCACGTCGAGGTCGGCGTCGTCGGTGCCGAGCGCCTCCACCCCCACCTGGTGGTGCTGGCGGTAGCGACCGGCTGCCGCCCGCTCGTAGCGGAAGGCGGGGGTGGCGTACCACGCCTTCCACGGCAGCGGCGGGCGGTGCTCGACGAAGGCCCGCACCACCGAGGCGGTTCCTTCGGGGCGCAGCGCCAGCAGCCGGCCGCCGCGGTCTTCGAACTCGTACATCTCCTTGCCGACGACCTCGTTGTCGTCGCCGATGCCCCGGTGGAACAGCCGGGCTTCTTCGAACATCGGGTTGATGACCAGGCCGAACCCGGAACGCCGGGCCAAGGTGGCGAAGGTGGCGACCAGGGCCTCCCAGCGGGCCGAGGCCGGCCACAGGACGTCGTGGGTTCCCCGTGGAGCCCGCAACGGCCCCGGGTGGCTCGTCCCTTCCACCGTCACCCCTTCCGGCCCGGCAGGATCCGGTAGGCGTCGAAGACACCGTCGAGATGCTTGAGCGAGCTGAGCAGCGAATCGAGATGTCCCGGGTCGGCCAGCTCCACGTCGAAGCGCATCCGGCTGACCCGGTCCGGGGCGGTCTGGCTGTTGGAGGAAACGATGTTGAGATGGTGCTCGGCCACCACCCGGGTCACGTCGGACAGCAGCCGCGACCGGTCGAAGGCCAGCACCTCCACCGACGCCACGAACACCGTGGTGCCTTCGCGGTCCCACTCCACCTCGATCAGGCGTTCGCCCTCGCCGGCGGCCAGGGCGCTGGCGTTGGCGCAGTCGGCGCGGTGCACGCTGACCCCCCGGCCGCGGGTGACGAACCCGACGATCTCGTCGCCGGGCACCGGGGTGCAGCAGCGCGAGAGGCGCACCATCACGTCGTCGAGGCCTTCGACGTAGACGCCCACCGGGGTGCGGCGACGCTGCCGCTGGGGCCGGGCCCCGGGGGTGACCAGCGGCAGCTGCTCCTCGTGCCCGCCGCCGCGCAGGTCGCGCTGGAGCCGTTGGGCGACCGAGCGGGCCGACACGTGGCCGTCGCCGATGGCGGCGTGAAGGGCCTCGAGGTCGGCGTAGTTCATGGTCGTGGCCAGCCGGTTCAGCGCCGAGGAGGCGGCCAGCTTCTGGACCGGCAGCCCTTCGCGGCGCAACGCCTTGCCCAGCTCGTCGCGTCCGGTGTCGATGGCGTCCTCGCGCCGCTCGCGGCTGAACCACTGGCGGATCTTGTTGCGCGCCCGAGGCGAGGCGACGATCTGGAGCCAGTCGCGCGACGGGCTGGCGGCCGGCACCTTGGAGGTGATGATCTCCACGGTGTCGGCCGACTGCAGCTTGGTGTCGAGCGGCACCAGCCGGCCGTTGACCTTGGCCCCGATGCAGCGGTGGCCGACCTCGGTGTGGATGGCGTAGGCGAAGTCGATCGGGGTGGCGTTGGCGGCCAGGGCGATGACCTTGCCCTTGGGGGTGAAGACGTAGACCTCGTCCTGTTCGAGGTCGAGCTTCAGCGTCTCGAGGAATTCGAGCGGGTCGACGGTGTCGGCCTGCCAGTCGACGATGCGCTGCAGCCACTGCATCTCGGCCGCCGTTCCGGCGTTGGCGTCGCGGGTCTGCTCCTTGTAGCCCCAGTGGGCGGCGATGCCGTACTCGGCCCGGCGGTGCATCTCATGGGTGCGGATCTGCACCTCGATGGGCTTGCCCTCCAGGCCGACCACCGTGGTGTGCAGCGACTGGTACAGGTTGAACTTGGGGCTGTTGATGTAGTCCTTGAACCGGCCCTGCACCGGGCTCCAGATGGCGTGGATCGATCCGAGCGCCGCCCAGCAGTCCTTCTCGGAGTCGACGATGACCCGGATGCCGACCAGGTCGTGGATCTCGGCGAACTCCTTGCCCCGCACCACCATCTTCTCGTAGATGCTCCACAGGTGCTTGGGCCGGCCGGTCACCTCGGCGGCCACGCCCGAGGCCGCCAGGCGCTCGCGCACCGCCACCAGCACCCGCGCCAGGTACTGGTCGCGCTCGGGGGCCCGGGTGGCCACCATCTGCTCGATCTCGGCGTAGCGCTTGGGGTGCAAGGTGGCGAAGGCCAGGTCCTCGAGCTGCCACTTGAGCTCCTGGATGCCGAGGCGGTGGGCCAGCGGCGCGTAGATGTCCAAGGTCTCCTGGGCGATGCGGCGCTGCTTCCACTCCGGCATGACGGCCAGGGTGCGCATGTTGTGCAGCCGGTCGGCGAGCTTGATCACCAGCACCCGCCAGTCGCTGGCCATGGCCACCAGCATCTTGCGCACGGTGGCAGCCTGCTGGGCCTCCTTGGAGTCGAACTGCAGGCGGTCGAGCTTGGTGACCCCGTCGACCACGGCGGCCACCTGGGGGGTGAAGCGCTCGGCCAGCTCGTCCACCGTGATGCCGGTGTCCTCCACCGCGTCGTGGAGCAACGCGGCCACCACCGAGGTGGCGTCCAGGCCGAGATCGGCGACGACGGTGGCCACCGCCACCGGATGGGTGATGTAGGGCTCGCCGCTCTGGCGGACCTGGCCCCGGTGGGCTTCCTCGGCGGCAAGCCCGGCGCGGACGATCAGCTGCCGCTCCTCGGCCGGGGCCTGGGGGGCGTGCGTGTCGAAGGCGGCCAGCACCGGTGCCAGCAGGTCGTCGAGCACGACGGCGCGGTGGAAGGGCGCGGCCTGTCGCTCCAACGTGACCATGCCATCACGGTACCCGGCGCCGACGGCGCCGGGGGCGGCTGGCACGGTACCCGGCGCCGACGGCGCCGGGGGCGGCTGGCACGGTACCCGGCGCCG
>JAJZNB010000144.1 GCA_021848085.1 Actinomycetes bacterium | reverse complement strand
CTCGCTCGGCGCGCTGCGCGATTTCTACCGGCTCGGCGTGCGCTACATGACGCTCACGCACTTCAACACGACCGACTGGGCCGACTCGGCGACGGATGTCGCGCGCCACGGCGGTCTCAGCAGGTTCGGAGAGGAAGTCGTGCGGGAGATGAACCGCCTCGGCATGCTGGTGGACATCTCGCACGTGTCGCCGTCGACGATGCACGACGTGCTCGACATCGCCGACCGCCTGTGGCGTGGCGAGCTGACCACCGATGCCTTCCATCCGGTGGCGGGGGGTCGGGTCGGGGGTCTGGCCGAGGTCGGGGCCGGCGCCGCCTTCATCCCGTCGTTCGCCAACGTGTCGGCCTTCACCACTACCGACGGCCTGGTGCTGGTCGACACCGGCTCGTCGTTCATGGCCCGCACCGTGCACCAGACGGTGCGCGGCTGGACCGACGAGCGGCTCCACACCGCCGTCTACTCTCACGGCCACATCGACCACGTCTTCGGCGTGCCGGTGTTCGAAGAGGAGGCGGCCGAGCGGGGCTGGGCCGCCCCCACCGTGGTGGCCCACGAGGCCCTGCCTGAGCGCTTCGACCGCTACGTCCTGACCGCGGGGTACAACGCGGTGGTCAACCAGCGCCAGTTCCAGGTGCCGGGCCTCGCCTGGCCGGTCGAGTACCGCTACCCGGACCGCACCTACCGGGACCGGCTGACCCTCGAGGTGGGCGACACCCGCTTCGAGCTGCGCCACGCCAGGGGCGAGACCGACGACCACACCTGGACCTGGGTGCCCGACCGGCGGGTGCTGTGCTGCGGGGACCTGTTCATCTGGGCCTCGCCCAACGCCGGCAACCCCCAGAAGGTGCAGCGCTACCCCCGGGAGTGGGCGCTGGCCCTGCGGGCCATGGCCGCCTTGGAGGCCGAGGTGCTGCTGCCGGGCCACGGGGTGCCGGTGGTGGGCGCCGAGCGGGTGGCCCAGGCGCTGGCCGACACCGCCGAGCTGCTCGAGTCGCTGGTGGCGCAGACCCTGGCCCTCATGAACGACGGCGCCCGCCTCGACGACATCCTCCACCAGGTGCAGGCACCTCGCCGGCTCCTCGACCGGCCCTACCTGCGGCCGGTGTACGACGAGCCGGAGTTCGTCGTGCGCAACATCTGGCGCCAGTACGGCGGCTGGTACGACGGGAACCCGGCCCACCTGGCTCCCGCCCTCGAGGCGGCGCTGGCTCGGGAGCTCGCCGCCCTGGCCGGCGGGGCCGGTGCCTTGGCCGACCGGGCCGCCAGCTTGGCCGATGCGGCCGTCACCGCCGGGGAGGGCCCCGAGGGCCAGCAGCTGCGGCTGGCCGCCCACCTGGCCGAGCTGGCCACCCAGGCCGCCCCCGACGACCCCGGCATCCACCGCATACGGGCCCGGGTATTCAGCCGGCGGGCCGAGGTGGCCACGTCGACCATGGCCAAGGGCATCTTCACCTGGGCCGCCTCCGAGTCGACCCGCCGGTCCGAGCCCGACGCCGGGGTGGCGGAACGAGGTTTGCACCCGCGGTCGCCCAACTACCCCTTGCCAGGCGGCGTTGGATAATGTCACTGCCGTGAACGCCCTCCGCTCCGGATCTTCCGGCGTCGGCGCGCCCTCGACACGGCGGCGTGCGCGCTCCGCAGCGCCTCTCCGACGGCCCTCACGTCGACGTCTGCCGGTGCTGGTCCTGCTCGCCCTGCCCCTGGTGCTCGGCGCCTGCCAGGCGCCCTCCTTCGGCGGGTTCCGTGGCGCCACCACCCAGGCCCGCGACGAGTTCCACCTCTACGTCGGCACCGTCTTCGCCGGCATCGCCGTCGGCGGCATCACCATGGCGCTGATCATCTGGGCGGCGCTGCGCTACCGCCGCCGTTCCAACGCCATCCCGCGCCAGACCCAGTACCACATCCCCCTCGAGATCACCTACACCGCCATCCCGGTGGTCATCGTGCTGATCCTGTTCGGCTTCACCTTCACCACCGAGAACGCCGTCGACCACATCAGCGGCCACCCCAACGTCCACGTGCAGGTCACCGCCTTCCAGTGGGGCTGGCGCTTCAACTACACCGACTACCACGTCTACGTGCAGGGCGTGCAGCGCCAGAACCCAGACCCGGTCGGGTCCAACGGCGGCCTCGACTCGTGCCTGACCACGGCGTCGAGCCCCGACGCCTGCCTGGGCCCGGGGCTGGTGCTGCCCGAGGGGGAGACAACCGAGATCAACCTGGTCTCCAACGACGTCGTCCACGCCTTCTACGTGCCGGCCTTCAACTTCCAGCGCGACGCCTATCCCGGGGTCAACCGCCAGCTGTTCGACTTCACCCCCAAGAAGGTCGGCGTCTTCCACGCCCAGTGCAACGAGCTGTGCGGGCTCTACCACTCGCAGATGTTCTTCCACGTCGTGGTGCTGCCACCGGCCAAGTTCCAGGCCTGGCTGAAGAGTGGGCAGCCCGTCCCCGACACCCAACCGGCGCCGAGCACCGGCAGCAGCGCCAACAACCTCCTGCAGCCCGCCTACCCACCGGGATCGGGGGCGGCCAACATCCACTACCCGACCCCAGCCGAGTCGACCGGTGCGCCGTCCAGCTCGAGCACCTCGACCTCGTCGAAGCGCAAGGGCTCGTGATGGTCTGCACCGACCCATTCACCTCCCCCGCACCCTCCGAGGTGACCCGATGACGCTCCTCCAAGAACGTGGCCAGATCGCCGAGCACCCCGAGCACGCGCCCGAGCCCCGCTACATCCTGAAGTGGCTGACCAGCACCGACCACAAGGTGATCGGGATGAGCTACATGGTCACCTCGCTGGTGCTGTTCTTCTTCGCCGGCATCCTGGCCCTCGGGATCCGCTGGCAGCTGGCCGTGCCCCACGGTGCCGACAGCTTCCAGGTCTACAACGAGCTGTTCACCATGCACGGCAGCATCATGCTGTACCTGTTCGCCGGACCCTTCGCCTTCGGCGGCCTGGCCAACTACTTCGTGCCGCTGCAGATCGGCGCGCCCGACATGGCCTTCCCTCGACTGAACGCCCTGTCGTACTGGCTGTACCTGAGCGGGTCGATCACCATGCTGCTCGGCTTCGTGACGGCCAGCGGCGCGGCGGCCTTCGGCTGGTGGGGGTTCGCCCCGCTGGCCGACAGCACCTTCTCCCCGGGGGCCGGGGCCGACCTGTGGATCGTGGCCCTGGGCCTGACCGGCTTCTCGGCCATCTTCACCGCCGTCAACCTGATCACCACCATCTTCTACCTGCGGGCCCCGGGCCTGACCATGTTCCGCATGCCCATCTTCACCTGGAACATGCTGGTGACCGCCCTGCTCATCCTCATCGCCTTCCCGGTGCTCACCGGCGCCATGGTGATGCTGTGGTGCGATCGCCACTTCGGGACCTTGTTCTTCGAGGTGACCAACGCCCACCACGCCGTGGGCGGCGTCCCGGTGCTCTATCTGCACCTGTTCTGGTTCTTCGGCCACCCCGAGGTCTACATCCTGGCCCTGCCCTACTTCGGGATCGTCACCGAGATCATCCCCACCTTCTCGCGCAAGCCGGTCTTCGGCTACAAGGGGATGGTCTTCGCCACCATATCGATCGCTGCGCTGTCCACCGGTGTGTGGGCCCACCACATGTTCACCACCGGCGTGGTGCTCCTGCCGTTCTTCTCGCTGCTCTCGCTGCTGATCGCCGTGCCCACCGGCATCAAGTTCTTCAACTGGATCGGCACCATGTGGCGCGGCCAGGTGTCGTACAAGACCCCGATGCTGTTCGCCTTGGGCTTCCTGCTGGTCTTCCTGCCCGGCGGGGTCACCGGGGTGATGCTGGCCATCCCGCCCATCGACTTCGCCACCCACAGCACCTACTTCGTGGTGGCCCACTTCCACGAGGTGCTGCTGGCCACCGCGGTGTTCGCCGGCTTCGCCGGGATCTACTTCTGGTTCCCCAAGATGTTCGGCTTCATGCTGCGCGAGTCGCTGGGCAAGTGGCACTTCTGGCTGCTGTTCATCGGCTTCTGGGTGACCTTCATCCCCCAGTACGCCCTGGGTCTCGACGGCATGCCGCGGCGCATCGCCAACTACCCCGCGCACCTCGGCTGGCAGTTGCTCAACGACGTCTCCTCCGTCGGCGCCGCCATCATCGCCATCAGCTTCCTGTTCCTGTTCGTGAACATCGCCGTGTCGGCCTTCAACAAGGTGCCGGCTACCGACAACCCGTGGGATGCCGGCACCCTCGAGTGGTTCACCTCGTCCCCGCCGGTCCACCACAACTTCGAGAAGCTGCCGCCGATCCGCTCGGAGCGGCCGGTGTGGGACTTCAACCATCCCGAGCACCTGGCTCTCACCCACGGGCAGCGCACCGCGGTCGGGGCCGGCGCGGGCTCGGCCAGCCACGACTGATCCAGACCGGCGCCCCCTGCCGGGCGTCGGGCCACCGGGGACGGCCCCGAGCCGTCTGCGACCAGAGGAGATCCTGCTGTGAGAGTCGAAGCCCTGGTGCTGATCGGGGTGGCGATCTTCTTCGTCATCATCGCCCTCATCTACTGGTTCACCTCCTACGAGGACGCCGGCTTCCTGATGCTGCTGGGCTCGTTCCTGCTCGGCCTGGTCCCCGGCAGCTACTACCTGTGGTGGTCGAACCGGATGAAGCCCCGACCCGAGGACCGCGACGACGCCACGGTGGAGGAGGGCGCCGGCGTCATCGGGTCGTTCCCCAGCTCGAGCATCTGGCCGTTCGTGCTGGGCATGGGCCTGTTCCTGGTGGCGCTGTCCGCCGTCTTCGGGTTCTGGCTGGCTGCCCCCGGCCTGGCCCTGGTGTTCTCGGCTGCCATCGGCGTCACCGTCGAGAGCCGCCGAGGTGGCGCGGTCTGATCCGACCCGACCTGCCGCCGGCCGAACCGGCCGGCGGCGCGTGGGACGCCCCCTGCGGCGCTGGCGTCCGCTGGCTGGAGTTGGAGCCGGACCCTGTGATGCATCCGAAGATCTGACGGTGGGTCAGGTGAGGGTCGCCAGACGCCGCCTGTGGCGGCCCAGGGTCGGCGCCGTCGAGGAGGTGACGGGCGCAGAACCGTACCACCAGGGGGTGCTCGCGGCGCTGGCGGCACGGGACTGGCGGCCGATGCACCTCGGTCGGGACTTCGCTGTCCGCCACGACGGGACCGGCGCCAACTTCAGCGGCGACCCGAAGCCGGCGGCCCACGACCGCTAGGTTGGCGGCCACGACCACCTTGGAGACGCGATGGTGAACCTGCCTTCCCCAGCCATTGCCGCCCGCCGGGTCGGTGCTGTGCCGCAGGCGGTGCGGGCCGAGCTGCAGCGCGCCCTGGTCGACCCCCGCCTGCCGGCCGACACCTTCACCCGAAGCTCCGGCGACCCGGGGCTGTTCGGACCCGGCAGCGTCACCTGGCAGATCCACGGCGACCTGCCGTCGATGCTGGTCGGCGGCATGGCCGCCTTGATGCTTCAGGCCCTGCACCCGCTGACCGTGGCCGGGGTGGCCGACCACTCCGCCTTCCGTCAGGACCCCCTGGGCCGGCTGCGGCGCACCGCTGGCTTCGTGGCGGTGACCACCTTCGCCGGCACCGAGGCGGCGGGGGCCGCCATCGCCGAGGTCCGCCGGGTCCACGGCTACGTCCACGGCACCGCCCCCGACGGTCGCCACTACGACGCCAACGATCCGGAGCTGCTGACCTGGGTGCACGCCGCGGAGGTGCTGGCCTTCGTGCGCGCCTATCGCTGCTTCGGCCCCCGGCCGCTGAACCGGCAGGCCGCCGACCGCTACGTGGGCGAGATGCAGGCGGTGGCCCTGGCCCTGGGTGCCGCCCGGGTGCCGGCGTCGACCGCCGAGCTGCACGACTACTTCGTCGAGGTCCGCTCCCAGATGCAGGCCGGCGCCCAGGCCCGCACCGCCTTGGCCTTCCTGGTCAACGGCGCCCACCGGTGCCCGGTGGCGGCGTCCGAGCCGGCCGAGCTGGCCCGGGGTCTGCTGGTGCAGCTGGCCCTCGGCCTGCTGCCGGGGTGGGCCCGCTCTCTGTACGGGGTGCGCCCCCCGCTGCCGGCGGAACGGACGGCGCTGCGCCTGGTCGCCGGCGGGCTGTTCGCCGGGCTGCGCTGGGTGCTGGGTCCATCGCCGGTGGTGCAGGTCGCCACCGAGCGGGCCGGCTCCGGAGCGGCCGGCCCGCTGGCCGCCGTCAGCTGAGCTCCCATCGGCCGTCCGGGCCATCCGGGCTGCCAGCCGAGGCGTCTTCGGGGACGATGCCGGGCGGGCCTGAGCGGTCGGCATCGGCCAGGCTGAGCCCGAGCCCGAACCCGGCCAGGTAGAGATCGGCGTCCGCCAGGCGGGGATAGCGCTGCACCAGCGCCTGAAACCGCGGGCCGTGCTCGGCCACCAGCAGATGAGCCAGCTCGTGGACCACCACGGCGTCGAGCACCCAGTCGGGGACCGCCCGCAGCCGATGGCTGATGCGGATGTGGCGCGAGGCCAACGAGCACGACCCCCACCGGGTGTTCTGGTTGGTCACCCAGCGGATGGAGTCGGGCTGCACCCCGTCGAGGTAGCGCTCGCCCAGCTGGCGGGCCCGCCGGGCCAGGTCTCCGTCGGATGCCGCCGCCTGGGGCCGGCGGGCCAGCAGGCGGGCGACCAGATCGTCGACCACGCGCTGGTGGCGTGACGAGGGCAGGCGGCTGGGCAGCACCACCACGATGGTGTCGCCCTCCCAGTAGGCGGTGGAGTACTTGCGGCGGCGGTCGCTGACACGGACCTCCACCTCGACGCCCACCGCGTCCGGTTCGCCGGAGACGGCGGTGTGGCGGTAGATGGTGGTGTGCCAGGCGGGTGCTCGGCGTTGGGTCATGGGGCACCTCTTCGGTGGCGGGCTCGGCGCGGCCCGGGGCGGTGGTCGGTCGACGCCCTCCGGGCATCCACGATAGGGGCCGGGTGCGGCCGGCTCGGGCATGCCCGGGCCGGCGGCAGCGGCGGTGGGGGCACGGTAGTGGCCGGGTGTGCCACCGACCCCGGGCTTGCCGGCGGCCCGCCTCGGCGGCACGGTAGTGGCCGGGTGTGTCACCGACCCCGGGCTTGCCGGCGGCCCGCTCGGTCCCGTCGGCCGGGTCCGGCCGACGGGCCGAGCCGGGCGTTCGGGACGTGCCGAAGGGCGTGCCGGGTCGGCTCTGGCGGGGCGACCCGGTGGCGTGCCGGGTCGGCCCTGGCGGGGTGAAGGTGCAAGGAACGGCGCGGCCGAGCCAAGATGCGGGCTGACCAGGAGGCGGGAGCAGCGTGGGCAGACACGGACCTCTGGCCGACGTCCGGGTGATCGAGAGCTCCATGCTCGGCCCGGCCGAGCTCGGCGGGCCGGGAGCCGACCTCGGCGCCGAGGTGATGGCGGCCGAGGTGCCACCGGCCCCTGCCGGGAGATGCCGAGCGACGCCATCGCCGACGACACCTGGGCCGGGCAGGTCCCCATCGACCGTGGCCAGGATGGCCTCCCCTCCATCGCCGAGCACACCAGCATCGGCATCCACGCCGGGCCGACCTGCGCGGCGCGGGCCGTGCTGGCCGCGGTGACCGAGGTGCGCTCGACCGTCCAGGGTCAGGCCATGGACCTGGCCCGTCCGACGCCGCCGCCTTCGGCTGGTACCGGATCGAGAGCTGGCGCGCCTACGTCCGGCCCGAGGGAGGGGTCTGCGCCAACGCCGCCGACGGCGGGCCACCACACCGCCGAGGTGCTGGCCGAGGAGGCCGGCTACGACGACGCCGCCATCGCCCGGTTGCGCGATGCGCGGCCGCTGGCCCGGTCGGAGAGCCCGGCGGCGGGCACCGGTCGGCTCCTGGCGCGGCGCGACGCCGCCCCGACGGCCCGTTCGACCAGGTGCAGGCCCTGCAACCCCGACATCCGGTCGATCTGGCGGTCGACGCGGCAGGCCGCGGCCCGGCCGGCGTCGCCGCCGAAGAGGTAGCGGGCGACGATGGCGACCTCCTGGGCTGGCATGATCCCCGAACCCACCGGTCCCCAGGCCCGTTGCAGCGCCACCCGGCACAGCCGCCGGGCGCCGGCGCTGGCGTCGAGCCTCCGGCAGGCTTCGGCGGTGTAGAAGTCGATGTGGCGCCCCTCTTGCTTCATGATCCGCCGCAGCAGCTCGGCCAGCACCGGATGGCCGGCTCGGGCCGCCAGGCGGCCGTAGCCGGCCTGGGTCGTCCACTCGTTGACCGCCCCCCAGGCCATGTGGACAGCCACCACGTGCGGCGACAGTGCCGAGCCGAGGCTGAACAGCAGCGGACGCAGACGGTCGCGGCGAGGCAGGGTCAGGCGCAGCGCCGCCGCTCGGCTCGTCCCGGCCGCTTCGCCGTGGGCGGCCAGCACCCTGCCGATGGCGTCGCCGTGCCAGTGCTCCTCGTAGCTCCAGCAGGCCAAGAAGGCGGTGACGTGCGGGTCGCGGTGCGCGGCGGTGACCAACAGGTCGCGGAGGTAGCAGATGGTGTGGCTCTCGACGTCGTGCATGTAGCGCAGGCAGCGCAGGGCGTCGGCATCGAGGGGGCAGGCGGCGAAGGCCCCGAAGTCGATGTCGTCGACCGCCAGCCGCGCCGATCGGCGTACCAGCAGATCGGTCCGGCCCGGGTCGGGGCCGGGCGGCGCGGGTCGTTCGGTGGGGTGCAGGTGGCTCACGGGCGCTGTCCGGAGCCATCGGCGACGTCGGATGACGAGCCGGTGTTCGGCGCCCCGGGCGCGACGCCCTGGCCGGCGGCGGGCTCCTGGGCGCACCGACATCTCCAGCATCCGGGCCGGGCTCGGCATCCGGGCCGGGCTCGGGCTCCGAAGAACCGGTCGACATGCTCGACGTGACCACAGCCAGCGACGCGGCCCTGGTGGTGGCCATCGGTCGCTGGCAGGAATCCGCCCTGGCCGAGGTCTACCGGCGCCATGCCGGCGCCGTCCACGCCCTGGCCCGCCGGGTCCTGGGCTCGCCGGCCGCCGCCGACGAGGTGACCCAGGAGGTCTTCCTCGACCTGTGGCACCGTCCCGAGCGCTTCGACCCAGCGCGGGGAGCCCTGAGGACGTTCCTGATGACCAAGGCCCACGGCCGGGCGGTGGACCAGCTGCGTTCGGAGACGTCTCGGCGGCGACGCGAGGAGGCCACGGTGCGCGACACGGCCACCGCCGGCTACGACGTGGAGCGCGCCGCGTGGGACCTGGCCGTCGCCGACCAGGTGCGCCAGGCGCTCGGATCGCTGCCGGCCGCCGAGCGCCGAGCCATCGAGCTGGCCTACTTCGCCGGGCACACCTACCGGGAGGTGGCGGACCTGCTCGACCAGCCCGAAGGGACGGTCAAGAGCCGGATCCGCAGTGGGCTGCGCCGGCTGAAGACGGCGCTGGCGCACCAGGGAGTGGAGGCGGCATGGACCGACAGCTGAGCCACGCGCAGATCCAGCAGCTGCTGGGCGCCTTCGCCCTCGACGCCCTCGACCCCGACGAGGCACGGACGGTCGCCGAGCATCTCGGGCGCTGCCCACGCTGCACCGCCGAGGTGGACGACCACCACCAGGTGGCCGCCATGCTGGCCAATTCGGGCAGCGACGCGCCGAGCGGGCTCTGGGACCGGATCGCCATCGGGCTGGACCACCCTCCGCCCGCTGCCGCCAGCGGCGCGCCGGGCCCGATGCCGCCCGCCCTCAGCCGGCCGGGGCGCCGTCTCCCCGGCGCGGCGACGGCCTCAGCCGCCGCCCCCTCG
>JAJZNB010000182.1:9279-9772 GCA_021848085.1 Actinomycetes bacterium | reverse complement strand
GACCGCCGGGTTCTCCCCCACCACGAAGTACCCCTTGCAGGTGCCGTCGAGCTGGGCCAGCACCGTCTCGTAGGTGCTGTGGCTGCCGGTCAGGCGCGGCAGGTAGTCGAAGCAGAAGTCGTTGTCGGCGGTGGCGTGGGGGCCCCACCAGGCCTTCAGCAGGCTGACCACGTACGAACGCATGTTGGCCCAGTAGCCCTTGTCGGTCGAGTCGCCCTCGATGAAGGTGTCGAGATCCTCGTCCTCGTGGGCGTGCGGCATGGGGATGTAGCCGGGCAGCAGGTTGAACAGGGTGGGGATGTCGGTCGACCCCTGGATGCTGGCGTGGCCCCGCAAGGCCAGGATCCCGCCGCCGGGACGGCCGATGTTGCCCAGCAGCAGCTGCAGGATCGCCGCCGTGCGGATGTACTGCACCCCCACGGTGTGCTGGGTCCAGCCCACCGCGTAGCAGAAGGCGGTGGCGCGGTCGCGCCCGGAGTTGGCGGTGATCTCC
>JAJZNB010000182.1:0-9269 GCA_021848085.1 Actinomycetes bacterium | reverse complement strand
TCGCACACCCGCAGGAAGAGGTCCTGGGGCACCCCGCAGATCTCCTCGACCATCTCGGGGGTGTAGCGGGCGAAGTGGCGCCTGAGCACCTGGAAGACGCAGCGGGGGTGTTGCATGGTGTCGTCGCGCTGGGGCTCACCGGAGCCGATGTCGGCGCCGCCCGAGCCGTGGCCCTCGCCGCGGCCCGCGGCCCGCACCGAGGCCGAGTTGGCGCCAGCCCCGCTGCCGGAGCTGTCGCCGCCGGCCCCCGAACCGCCGGTGCGGTCCTGGTGCTCCTGGTCGCGCTGGCCCGACGATGGCTCCACCTCCATCCCCTGGTACATCCAGCTGTGGAAGTCGTAGTGGCGGGTGTCGCGGTTGAGCCCCGAGAACACCCCGTCGAGGTCCTCGGTGTCTTGGAAGTCCTCGGAGAGGATGGCCGGCCCGTTGGTGTAGTGGACGACGTAGTCGCGGAGCTCCTTGCCGTTCTGCAAGACGTAGTTGACGATGCCGCCGAGGAAGGCGATGTCGCTACCGGCCCGCAGCGGCACGTGGATGTCGGCCAGGGCGCTGGTGCGGGTGAAGCGCGGATCGACGTGGATGACGGTGGCGCCGCGGGCCTTGGCCTCCATCACCCACTGGAAGCCCACCGGGTGGCACTCGGCCATGTTGGAGCCTTCGATGACGATGCAGTCGGAGTTCTGCAGGTCCTGCTGGAAGGTGGTCGCCCCGCCCCGGCCGAACGACGTCCCCAGACCGGGGACGGTGGACGAGTGTCATATGCGGGCCTGGTTCTCGATCTGCACCGCCCCCAGCGCGGTGTAGAGCTTCTTCATCAGGTAGTTCTCTTCGTTGTCGAGGGTGGCGCCGCCCAGGCTGGCGATGCCCAGCGTGCGGCGGGTGCGCTTGCCGTCCTGCTCCCACTGCCAGGTGTCGCGGCGGGTGGCGATGACCCGGTCGGCCACCATGTCCATGGCCGTGTCGAGGTCGAGCTCCTCCCAGTCGGCGCCGTGCGGCCGCCGGTACAGCACGCGGTGGCGGCGGGCGCTGCCGGTGGTCAGCTGCAGGCTGGCCGAGCCCTTGGGGCACAGCCGACCCCGGCTGACCGGCGAATCGGGGTCACCTTCGATCTGGACGACCTGACCGTCTTTGACGTAGACGTTCTGACCGCAGCCCACCGCGCAGTAGGGGCAGACCGACTTCACCACGGTGTCGGCGGTGGCCACCCGGGGAGCCAGGCGGTCCGAGCCGGCAGACTTGACCGCGGCGCCGCGCCCCAGGTGGTCGCCTCCGAAGAGCTGTCGCGGCACCGGCCATCGCGTCAACTTCGGCATCGTCCATCACTCCCGGCTGCTCGTCTCGCTGGCAGGCACCGTAGTGCCCCTCAGGTTCAGGATCATCGCCGCCGGCGGCCACCGCCAAACTGCCGGGGTCGCCGGCCGACCGGGGCGCCGCCGGCGACGAGCCAGCACGGCGCACCCGCCGGCGAAGCGCCGACGTCGTGGCGGAGGTGGACGGGAATCGAACCCGCCGGACGGGGATCGCCCGTCCCACCCGCTTTGAAGGCGGGGGAGCCCACCAGGTGCCCGGACACCTCCGCCGCCCACGCTACCGGCCGCCGGCGTCCACCGAAGACGGCACCGGCGCCGGCCGGTCGCCGCGGCCGCGCTCAGCGCACGATCAGGGCGGGGCCGCCCCCGGCCACGAACTGGCCGATCACCGACGCGCCGGGCAGCTCACCGGCCACCAGCAGCCCGCCGGAGGTCTGGGCGTCGGCCAGCAGCAGCAGCTCCTCCTCGGGCAGGTCGCTGTCGAGGTGCGGCGCCACCCAGGCCAGGTTGCGGCGGGTGCCGCCGGGCACGTAGCCCTCGGCCAACGCCCGCCGGGCACCGTCGAGGTAGGCGACGGTGCCGGCGTCGACGACGGCGGTGAGCCCGGCGGCCCGGGCCATCTTGTAGAGATGGCCGAGCAGGCCGAAGCCGGTGACGTCGGTGGCGGCCCGGATCCCGGCGGCCAAGGCCTGCTCGGACGCCGTCTTGTTGAGGGTGGTCATGACGGCGATCGCCTCGGGGATCGGCTCGCCGGTGGCCTTGTGGCGGTTGTTGAGGATCCCCAGGCCCAGCGGCTTGGTCAGCGAGATGGCATCGCCGGGGCGGGCCGCGTCGTTGCGCAGCAGCCGGCGGGGGTGGGCGACGCCGGTGACGGCCAGGCCGTAGGTGGGGGTCGGGGCGGTGATCGAGTGGCCCCCGGCCAGCACGCAGCCGGCCTCGTCGGTGACGGCCCGCCCGCCGCGCAGCACCTCGACGGCCAGCGCAGCCGGCAGCCGCTCGGGCCAGGCCAGCAGGTTCAGCGCCGACACCGGGGTGCCGCCCATGGCGTAGACGTCGGACAGGGCGTTGGCCGCCGCGATCCGCCCCCAGTCGTAGGGGTCGTCCACCACGGGCGGGAAGAAGTCGGTGGTGCTGACCAGCGCCCGCTCCTCACCGATCTGCACCACGGTGGCGTCGTCGCCGGTCTCGAGCCCGCACAGCACCTTGGCCCCGCCCAACGCCGGGACCGGTCCGGCTGCGTCGGCGCCGGCCAGCAGCGAGCCGTCGGCGCCAGCCGCCGGCGGGCCGTAGGCGCCGCCCAGCAGCGCCTCGAGGTCGGCCGCCGCCATCTTGCCCGAACAGCCCCCGCCGGCGGCCTGCTGGGTCATCCGGAGCGGCCCGGCGGCGGGCACCCGCCGGCTCAGCTGGTCGGTCACCCCCGCACCCTACGGCCCCCGCACCCCACGGCCACCGCACCCCACGGCCCCCGCACCCTACGGCGAGCCGCCAGGTGCCGGATCGGCGTCAGGCAGGCGCGGCCCGCCGATGCGGACGTCGCCGCGGCGGCGGGTGACCCCGGCGGCGTCGAGATGGCCGAGCAGCGGCACCACGTACTTGCGGCTGCTGCCCAGCGCGGCCCGCACCTCCGACACCGTCACCCCCGCGGGCCGCTCGGCCAGCAGCCTGGCCACCACCCGAGCCGCCTGCTGCAGCGCCGAGGCGGCGAACCAGTGGTCGCCGACCTCCACCACCAGCCCGTGGCGGACCAGCTCACGCAGCTCGGCCCGCCCGACCCCCAGGGTCCGCGGGTCAGGTGGGGTGAACGGCTCGGCGGCCAAGGCGGCCACCACCGGATGGTCGGCCAGCGCCGCGCCGGCCTGCTCGCCGGCCGGTCGCAGCCGGCCGGCCTGCAGGACCAGATCGTCGAGGCTGTCGGCCAGAGCCCGCTGGTGCTCGTCGAGCAGGGCGACGTCCACCCCGAGCGGCCCGGCCTCGGCCACGGCGCGACGCAGCTGCTCGGCGGCGGCGAGGCGCACGTCGGGATCCACCACCCAGCGGCCCACCTCCGCCGCCAGGCGCATCCCGGTGAGCCGCTCCAGCAGGTCGGCGTCCACCCAGCCCCGTTCGCGCACCACCCGCTGAACAGACCGGTCGGGCCGGGCCCGCGCCGCCGCCAGCACCGGGGCCACGTCGAGGATCTCGCCGCCGCCAACCGTCTCGGAGCGACCCAGCTCGCGCAGCACGAACCGGTCGCCGGGCACCAGCGCCAGCGGCTGGGGCAGGTGCAGGCGGACGAAGCCGACCTGCCCGGGGATCAGCGCCTCGGAACCCAGCACCCGCAGCCGCACCGGCAGCTGGGCCGTGCCGACGTGCAGGCGGTGATCCCCCCGGCGGCCGACCTCGTGCGACAGCGAAGCCAGCACGCCCAGCGAGGCGTCGACCACCTTGGTCGGCTCCCACTGGCCGGGGCGGACCAGCGCCTGACCGCGGCGCAGCTCGTGATGGCCGATGCCGGCCAGGTTCACCGCCACCCGCTGCCCGGGCCGCACCGCCGGCGCCGAGCGGCGGTGGGCCTGCAGGCCCCGGACCCGCATCCGGAACCGGCGGGGATCGACCCCGCCCGCCGGCACCACCTGCAGCTCGTCGCCGACCTGCAGGCCGCCGCCGGCCAGGGTGCCGGTGACGACGGTGCCCGCTCCGCGCACGGCGAAGGACCGGTCGATCCACAGCCGAGGCCGGCCGGCGTCGGGAGGATCGGCGCTGGTCTGCAGCAGGTCGTCGAGACAGGCGGTCAGCTCGCCGAGCCCCACCTCGGCCACGGCGTCGACCTCCACCAGCGGAGCGCGCTCCAGAAAGGTGCCGGCCACCTTGTCGGCCACCTCGGCGCGGCGGCGCCGGCGGGTGGCCTCGTCGACCAGGCCGACCTTGGTGAGGGCGATCACCCCATGAGAGAGGCCCAGCAGGTCGACGATGCGCAGATGCTCCTCGGACTGGGGCTTCCAGCCCTCGGTGGCGGCCACCACGAACAGGCAGCTGTCGACCGCCCCCACCCCGGCCAGCATGTTCTTGATGAACCGGACGTGGCCCGGCACGTCGACGAAGGCCAGCTGGCATCCCGAGGGCAGGTCCATCCAGGCGAACCCCAGGTCGATGGTGAGCCCCCGGGTCTTCTCCTCGGCGAAGCGGTCGGGGTCCATGCCGGTCAGCGCCGCCACCAGCGTCGACTTGCCGTGGTCGACGTGACCGGCGGTGGCCACCACCCGCAGCGACCCGGCCGGGCTCACGGTGCCACCCCGGGGCCGGCTGTGCCCCCCGCCACCCCGGGGCCGGCTGTGCCTCCCGCCACCCCGGCTGTGCCCCCCGCCACCCCGGGAAGGTCGGCGGCCAGGGCGGCGATCAGCGCCTCGGCCACCACCGGATCGTCGGCCGGGTCGACGCTGCGCAGGTCGCAGACGGTGCGCCCGGCCCGGGCGGTGGCGACCACCGGCGGGCGGTGCCGGCGCAAGGCGGCGGTGACATCGCCGGCCACTGCCACCCCCACCGAGGGGATCTCCACCCCCGGCAGCGACCCGCCGCCGGCGGCGGCCCGGCAGTCCACCACCTCGGCGGCCCGACCGACGCTCACCGCCACCTGCTGCGCCCGCCGGCGCAGCTCGGCGGGACCGGTCGACACCATCTTCCAGAACGGCACCTGGTCGAGGTCACGGGCCAGCAGCGCCAGCAGCGTCTGCTGCACGGCGGCCAGCACCAAGCCTCCGGGGCGCACCGCCCGGGCCAGGGGATGGCGGGCGCAGCGCTGCACCAGGTCGGCGGACCCGGCGATGACGCCGGCCTGGGGGCCGCCGAGCAGCTTGTCGCCGGAGAAGGTGACGAGCGCCGCGCCGCGGCCCAGGGTCTGGCGGGCGGCCGGCTCGCCGGCCAGCCACGGCGGCGGGCCGCCGGCCAGCCACGGGGTGGCGGCGTCGAGCAGGCCCGAGCCGATGTCGGCCACCACCGGCACCCCCAGCCCGGCCAGCTCGTCGACCTCCACCGCGGCGGTGAACCCGACCATCCGGTAGTTCGACTGGTGCACCTTCAGCACCAGGGCCGGCTCGTGGCGCTCGACGGCTGCCTGGTAGTCGGCCAGCCGGGTGCGGTTGGTGGTGCCCACCTCGACCAGCTGGGCGCCCGACTGGGCCAGCACGTCGGGGATGCGGAACCCGCCGCCGATCTCGACCAGCTCGCCGCGGCTGACCACCACCGGCCGGCCGGCGGCCAGAGCGGCCAGCACCAGCAGCACGGCGGCGGCGCCGTTGTTGACGGTGAGGGCGGCCTCGGCGCCGGTGAGGCGCTGCACCAGCTCCGACACCGACGTGCCCCGCCGGCCCCGGCGGCCGCTGGCCACGTCGTACTCGACGGTGACGGCCCGGGCCGGCTGGGTGAACGGCAGCGGCGCCCGGCCCAGGTTGGTGTGCAGCAGCACCCCGGTGGCGTTGACGGCCTGCTGCAGCAGAGCGCCGGCCATGTCGGCGGCCAGCTCCCGGGCCGCGCCGGGCTCGCCGGCGGCCACCGCCCGACGCGCCGCGTCGACCAGCAGCGGGTGCGGCAGGCCGACGTCGGCCAGCGAGCGGGCCAAGGCGTCGACCGAAGGAGGGCGGGGCACCGGGGTGCTCACACGTCGAAGCTAGCGCCGTTGCGCCCCTGTCGTCCCCGGCCGGGACCGTGCCGTTGCAGGCTGCCGCCCGGGCCGCCCGGCCGGATCCTGCCACTGCGGAGCCGGTCAGGTGGCGGGGCTGACCGAGCTCATGTTGAAGTCGGGGACCCGCAGCGGTGGCATGGCGGTGCGGGGGAACCACTCGTTCCACTCGCGCGACAGCGCCCGGTCGGTGGCGCCCACCGCCGACGCCCGGCGCAGCAGGTCGACGGGGCTCTCGTTGAACCGGAAGTTGTTGACCGCCCCCACCACCTCGCCGTGCTCGACCAGGTAGACGCCGTCGCGGGTGAGCCCGGTGAGCAGCAAGGTGACGGGGTCGACCTCGCGGATGTACCACAGGCAGGTCAGCAGCAGGCCCCGCTCCATCTCGGCCACCAGGTCCTCGACCCGGTCGGTGGCGTCGGGCTGGGCCAGCACCAGGTTGTCGGCGCCGTAGGCGGCTGGCTGGTCGAAGCGCCGGGCCGCGGCCCGGTGGAAGCGCAGGCGGCGCAGGTGGCCGTCGGAGATCCAGGCCACCGGGTCGAGAGACATGCCGTTGTCGAACACCGACACGTCGCGTCCGGAGGTGGCGGTGGCCAGGAACGGGCTGCAGGCCAGGCCCGGCGCCTCGGGATCGCTGCGCAGCTGCAGGGCGTAGGGAGACAGCCGCTCACCGAGCCGGGTGCCGCCGCCGCGAGCGGAAAAGACGCTGCGGCCCTCCTCGGCGTCGACGCCGCTGAGCGCCTCGCCCAACGGGCACAGCAGGTCGGCGACGGCGTCACCGGGCAGCACCGTGTCGTAGCGCCCGGGGGGCAGCTCCACCCGCCGGGCGGCCCAGGCCAGCCGCTGCTGCAGCTGCTGCACCATGGCCGGCAGCGACACGTCGCTGAAGTCGGCGGTTCCCGACCCGGCCCAGGCCGAGGCGGTGCCGTCGGCGGTGCGGGCCACCACCTGCAGCCGGCCGGTGGGCTGCACGAAGCGGCGGCGCAACCCGGTGGAGGATCCCAGCCAGGTGGTGGTGACGGCGTGCTCGGCGAAGCCGGCCAGCACCTGGCGGCGGCCTCGGGCCGCGTCGCAGGCGTCGCCGAGGTGGTGGAGCACCGGGTCGAGGACGTCGACGCCGCTTCGGGCAGCGGGCTCGTCGAAGCCGGGGTCGGCACCGGCTTCGATCAGCGGACTGGCGTCGGCGGCCGGCGCCGCGCCGGCGGCGTCGGCCCGGGCCGCCTCGACCAGGTCGGCGAGGTCGGGGGCACCCGACTGGCTGGCCGTGGCGAAGGCGGTGCCGGTCCCCTCGGAGCGCAGCGAGATGACCGCCACCCGCCGCCAGCGGCGGGTGCCGTTGGACGTGCTGCGGTTGTTGGCGAAGCGGACCTCGGCCTCGCTGCCGTCGTGGACCAGCACGATCCGCTGGTCGTCGCCGGGGAGGGCCAGCACCTGCTCCACCACCTGGTGGCCCGGCGCCAAGGTGGCGTCGGTGCCGCTCATCGGCCGGCCTCGCCACGGGTGTTGAGGACGTTGACGTGGCGGAAGCGGGCCGCCGGGCAGCCGTGGCTGACCGGGGCCACCTGGCCGGGCTGGCCCTTGCCGCAGTTCATGGCGCCACCGAGCACCCAGGTGCCCGGTCCGCCCACCGCGTCCATGGCACCCCAGAAGTCGGTGGTGGTGGCCTGGTAGGCGACGTCGCGCAGCTGACCGGCCAACCGACCCCGGTCGATGCGGTAGAAGCGCTGCCCGGTGAACTGGAAGTTGTAGCGCTGCATGTCGATGGACCAGCTCTTGTCACCCACCACGTAGATCCCCCGGTCGGTGCCGGTGATCAGCTCGCCGGTGCCCGGCCCGTCGGCGACGGGCTGCAGCGACACGTTGGCCATCCGCTGCATGGGGATGTGCAGGGGCGAGTCGGCGAAGGCGCAGCCGTTGGAGCGGCCCAGCCCGCCCTCGGCGGCCATGGTGCGGTCGAGCTGGTAGCCGACCAGCACCCCGTCGCGCACCAGGTCGAAGGCGCCGGCCGGAACCCCCTCGTCGTCGACGGCCACGGTGGCCAGCCCGTGGCGGATGGTGCGGTCGCCGGTGACGTGCATCGACGGGGCGCCGTAGCGGAGGCTGCCGAGACGGTCGGGGGTGGCGAAGGAGGTGCCGGCGTAGGCCGCCTCGTAGCCCAGGGCCCGGTCGAGCTCGGTGGCGTGCCCGATCGACTCGTGGATGGTGAGCCACAGGTTGGAGGGGTCGATGACCAGGTCGTAGGGGCCGGGCTCCACCGACGGCGCGGCCAGCTTCTCCGCCAGCAGCTCGGGCAGCTGCTCCACCTCACCGGCGAGATCGCAGCCGGTGCCCTCGAGGTACTCCCAGCCTCGCCCGGCGGGCGGGGCCAGGGTGCGCATGGACTCGAAGCCGTCGGTGCCGGCGGCGAACACCTCCACCACCGGATGGATCCGGACCCGCCGCTGCACGGCCACGTTGCCGGACAGGTCGGCGAAGTGCTTGTGCTCGCTGACGGCCATCACCGAGGCGCTCACATGGTCGACCGGCGCCGCCTCGAGCAAGGTGGCGCTCCAGGCCAGCAGCCGGGCGACCTTGTCGGCCAGAGGGACGGCGGTCGGGTCGACGTCGAAGGCGGAGATCCACTCGACGGTGCCGACGCCGGGCTCGGCGGCCAGCTCCGCCGGTGCGCCGCCGACGGCCGCGGTGGCCCGGGCCAGCGCCACCGCCTGGCGGGCCGCCGCGGCGGCCGCCTCGGGGTGCAGCTCCACGGTGGCGGCGAAGCCGAAGCTCCCGTGGTGCAGCACCCGGATCCCGAGGCCGAGCTCCACATCGTCGAGGGCGGTCTCCACGTCGTGGTCGCGCACCTGCACCAGCTGGGTGCGGATGTGCTCCACCCGCACCTCGGCGGCTTCGGCGCCCAGATCGGCGGCGGCGGCCAGGGCGGCTTCGGCCAGCTGCCGGCGGGGAAGCTGCGCGAACGACGAGTCGAGGCCGGCCACCAGCTCGACGCTACCGGCGCGCCGGCCCGACCGTCGCCCCACGACCTCCAGGCGGACGGCCCGGTGAGGATCTGACCGTGCCTCGCCACGACAGCTGACCGATCGTCAGGAGCGGCCGTGCCCGGCCCCTGCCAGCACGGACGGTGCGGCGGCGACGTCCTCTCCCGGGGCGCGGAGGGAAGGACAGGGCTGCCAACTGTTGAGCGGAATGGATGATTGTAAGAGTTCGGTGAACCCATCGACTCCGCCCGCCTCGTCCGGCCGGGAGTGAGGAGCGGAGGGGCCCGGGTCAGTGCGGATAAACGTTGCCGACCTCGACGAGCCTCC
>JAJZNB010000159.1 GCA_021848085.1 Actinomycetes bacterium | reverse complement strand
CCACGACGACCACCGCGCGGCCCGGGACGACCGCCACGACGACCACCGAGACGAGCGAGACGACGACCACCGAGACGAGCGAGACGACGACCACCGAGACGACCGAGACGACCGCCACGACGACCACCGAGCCGACCGGGACGACCGCCACGACGACCGCCGGGACGACCGCCACGACGACCACCGAGCCGACCGAGACGACCGCCACGACGACCACCGAGACGACCGAGACGACCGCCACCATGACGACCGAGACGACCGCCACCATGACGACCGCCACCATGACGACCGCCACCGATACGACCGCCACCGACAAGACTGCCACCACGACCATCGGCGACCCCAAGCGCCCGCCCCGGCAACAGACCCGGCGCATCGGCGTCAGCGACGGGTCCGCTCGACCCGAGGCGCTGCTCGTGCTGGCCGACGGCGAGGTGTTCGAAGGTGAAGCCATCGGCGCGGCGTCCCCCGACGGGGTGGCCACCGGCGAGGTGGTCTTCAACACCGCCCTGTCGGGCTACCAGGAGGTCATCACCGACCCGAGCTACGCCGGGCAGGTCATCGCCTTCACCTATCCCCACATCGGCAACTACGGGGTGGCCGACGAGGACGACGAGGCCCGCCGTCCCTGGTGCCGGGGGGTGGTGGTGCGCGACGTGCCCCCCCGGCCCAGCAGCTGGCGGGCCAGCGCCTCGCTGCCGGAGCTGCTGATCCGCCACGGGGTGCCGGGCATCGCCGGCGTCGACACCCGGCGTCTCACCCGGCATCTGCGCCAGCACGGGGCCATGGGCTGTGCCTTCGGCACCGCCGACGAGGCCACCCTTCTCGGCGCGGCGCGCCGCGAGCCGGGCACCGACGGCCGCGACCTGGTGTCGACGGTGACCGTCGAGGCCCCGTACCAGCGGGGGAGCGGGCCGCTGCAGCTGGTCGCCTACGACTTCGGGGTCAAAGAGACCATGCTGCGCCAGCTGGAGCGGCTGGCCACCATCACGGTGGTCCCCGCCGGCTTCCCCGCCGGCCAGGCCCTGGCCATGGCCCCCGACGGCGTGTTCCTCTCCAACGGCCCCGGCGACCCGGCCGCGCTGCCCACCCAGGTCGACATCGTCAGCGACCTGCTCGGCAAGGTGCCGCTGTTCGGGATCTGCCTCGGCCACCAGCTGCTCGGCACCGCCTTGGGGGCCCGGACCTACAAGCTGCGCTTCGGCCACCACGGTGGCAACCATCCGGTGCAGCAGGTCGACAGCGGCCACGTCGAGATCACCAGCCAGAACCACAACTACGCGGTGGAGGCCGCCAGCCTGCCCACCACCGGCACCGGCGCCGCCACCATCACCCACGTCAACCTCAACGACGGGGTGGTCGAAGGCATCGCCTGCCCGGGGCTGCGGGCCTTCAGCGTGCAGTACCACCCCGAAGCCGGACCGGGACCCCACGACGCCCGCTACCTGTTCGACCGGTTCCGGCGGCTGCTCGAGGAGGCGGCATGAGCCCCGCTGACAGCCCGACCGCCTCGTCGCCCCGACCCCAACCGACCGCTTCGTCGTCCCGACCCGAGGAGACCTGATGCCCCGGCGCACCGACCTCGAATCGATCCTCGTCATCGGATCGGGCCCCATCGTCATCGGCCAGGCCTGCGAGTTCGACTACTCGGGCACCCAGGCCTGCCGGGTGCTGCGCAGCGAGGGCTACCGGGTGGTGCTGGCCAACTCCAACCCGGCCACCATCATGACCGACCCCGCCACCGCCGACCGCACCTACGTCGAACCGCTCGACCCCGACGTGCTCACCGCCATCATCGAGCGCGAACGTCCCGACGCCGTCCTACCCACCTTGGGCGGCCAGACGGCCCTCAACCTGGCCATGGCTCTGGCCGGCCGCGGCGTCCTCGGCGACGGCGGCATCCCCCTCATCGGCGCCAACGCCGAGGCCATCTCCACCGCCGAGGACCGCGACCGGTTCAAAGCCGCCATGGAGGAGATCGGCCTCGAGGTTCCCGCCTCGGGCTTCGCCCACACCCTCGACGAGGCGATGGCCGTCGCCGAGCAGATCGGCTTCCCGATCATGATCCGCCCCAGCTTCATCCTCGGCGGCGCCGGCACCGGCACCGCCACCGACCCCGCCGAGCTGCGCCGCCTGGCCGCCGAGGGCCTGGCCGCCAGCCCCGTCCACCAGATCCTCATCGAGCGATCCATCGTCGGGTGGAAGGAGTTCGAGCTCGAGGTGATGCGCGACCGGGCCGACAATTGCGTGGTCGTCTGCTCCATCGAGAACCTCGATCCGATGGGTGTCCACACCGGCGACTCGATCACGGTGGCGCCGGCCCAGACCCTCTCCGACGTCGAGTACCAGGCCATGCGCGACGACGCCTTCGCCTGCATCCGGCGGGTCGGGGTGGAGACCGGCGGCTCCAACATCCAGTTCGCCGTCGACCCGACCGACGGCCGGCGCCTGGTCATCGAGATGAACCCCCGCGTGTCGCGCTCCTCGGCGCTGGCCTCGAAGGCCACCGGCTTCCCCATCGCCAAGATCGCCGCCCGGCTGGCCGTCGGCTACACCCTCGACGAGATCACCAACGACATCACCGGCGCCACCCCGGCCAGCTTCGAGCCGACCATCGACTACGTCGTCACCAAGATCCCCCGCTGGGCCTTCGAGAAGCTGCCCGGCACCCCCGACCGGCTCGGCACCCGCATGCAGTCGGTGGGGGAGGTCATGGCCATCGGCCGCACCTTCCCGGAATCTCTGCAGAAGGCGCTGCGATCGCTGGAGCAGGGCCGGTCCGGTCTCAACGCCGATCCGGGGGAGGCCGCCGTCGACGCCCTCGACGACGAGGAGCTGCTGCGCCGTGCTGCGGTGCCCACCCCCGAGCGGGTGTTCCAGCTCGAATCGGCGCTGCGGCGGGGCATGGCGGTCGAGACCCTGCAGCGTGCCACGGGCGTCGACCGCTGGTTCCTCGACCAGCTCGCCCTGGTCACCGCCGGGCGGTTCCGCATCGAGAGGCTGGCCGCCGACGGCGGCCTCGACGCCTTCGACCGCCGCCAGTGGCGGATGGCGAAGCGCCTCGGCTTCTCCGACGCCCAGATCGCCCACCTGCTCGGCACCCACGGCCACCATGTCACCGAGGCCGACGTCCGCCTCGCCCGCCTGGCCGCCGGGGTGCGCCCCACCTACAAGACCGTCGACACCTGTGGCGCCGAGTTCGCCGCGCGCACCCCCTACCACTACGCCACCTATGAGGACGAGGACGAGGTCGAGCCGGCCCAGCGCCCCCGGGTCGTCATCCTCGGCTCGGGACCCAACCGCATCGGCCAGGGCATCGAGTTCGACTACTGCTGCGTCCACGCCAGCCTGGCGCTGCGCGAGGCGGGCTACGAGACGGTGATGGTCAACTGCAACCCCGAGACGGTCTCCACCGACTACGACACCTCGGACCGGCTGTACTTCGAGCCGCTCACCACCGAAGACGTGGCCAACGTCCTCGACGCCGAGACGGCCGCCGCCGGCGGGCAACCCGGGCTCGAGGTGGCCGGCGTCATCGTCAGTCTGGGCGGCCAGACCCCGCTGAAGCTGGCCCACCACCTGCCCGACGGCCTGGTCCTCGGCACCAGCCCCACCTCGATCGACCTGGCCGAGGACCGCGAACGGTGGAACGTCCTGTGCGAGCGGCTCGGCATCCCCCAACCGCCCGGCGGCACCGCCGTCACCGCCGACGACGCCCTTGCCGTCGCCCGCAAGGTCGGCTATCCGGTGCTGGTGCGACCCAGCTACGTCCTCGGCGGGCGGGCCATGGAGATCGTCTACGACGACGAGCGGCTGCGCCAGGTGGTCGGCGAGCTGGGGCGGTCGATGGCCCGCGAAGGGGGGATCTCCGCCGAGCGCCCGGTGCTGGTCGACCGCTTCCTCGAGGAGGCCGTCGAGGTCGACGTCGACGCTGTGCGCGACCGGGCCGGCGAGGTGCTGGTGGCCGGCGTCATGGAGCACGTCGAAGAGGCAGGGGTGCACTCGGGCGACTCGGCCTGCGCCCTGCCCCCCCAGACGCTGGCCCCCGAGGTGGTCGCCGAGCTGCACCGCCACACCGGGGTCATCGCCGACGCGCTGGAGGTGGTCGGTCTGCTCAACGTGCAGTTCGCCGTCAAAGACGGACAGGTGTCGGTGCTCGAAGCCAACCCGCGGGCCAGCCGCACCGTCCCCTTCGTGGCCAAGGCCACCGGGGTACCGGTGGCCAAGGTGGCCGCCCGGGTGCTGGTGGGCGCCACCTTGGCCGAGTTGCGGGCCGAGGGCCTGCTGGTAGCGCCGACCGAGTCGGGGACGGTGGCGGTCAAAGAGGCGGTGCTGCCCTTCAGCCGCTTCCCCGGCGTCGACAGCGTCCTCGGCCCCGAGATGCGCTCCACCGGTGAGGTGATGGGCATCGGCGCCACCTTCGGCATCGCCTTCTACAAGAGCCAGCTGGCCGCCGGCACCAGCCTGCCCGACACCGGCACGGTCTTCCTGTCCCTGGCCGACCGAGACAAGCCCGCCGGCCTGGAAGCGGCCCGCGGCTTCCACCAGCTCGGCTTCACCCTGGCCGCCACCTCCGGCACCGCCGCCTTCCTCCACGACCACGGTCTGCCGGTGCAGACGGTGGTGGCAAAGGTGGGGGAGAGCGAGGGCGGGGCCGACGCCGTGGAGCTGATCGGCTCGGGCAAGGTGCAGCTGGTGGTCAACACCCCCCGCGGCCGCGGCCCGCGGGCCGACGGCAACCACATCCGCGCCGCGGCGTTGGCCCACCAGGTGCCGTGCCTCACCACCGTGGCCGCCGCCCGGGCCGCCGCCACCGGCATCACCGACTGGCGTCGCCACCCGTTGTCGGTCCGCCCCCTTCAGGAGATCCACCAGTCCGGCGCCGCCGGGCCGGCGGCCACCAGGCTCGGGTCGCCGAGGATGCCGACGTGACGGGACCAACCTGATGTCACGGCACCTCGACCTGCGCACCACGGTCGGTGCCGTGTCGCTGCCCAACCCGGTGCTGTGCGCCTCGGGGACCGCTGGCCACGGCGCCGAGCTGGCCGGATATGTCGACCTGGCCGAGCTCGGCGCCGTGGTCGTCAAGTCGCTGGCCGCCGACCCGTGGCCGGGGAACCCGGCTCCGAGGGTCCACCAGACGCCGGCCGGCATGCTCAACTCGGTGGGCCTGCAGGGACCGGGGGTGGCCGCCTGGCTGCTCGACGACCTCCCCGAGCTGTTCGAGCGCGGTGCCCGCGTGGTGGCCAGCATCTGGGGGCGCACCGTCGAGGAATTCGCCCGCGCCGCCCGGATGCTGCGCGGCGCTCCTGGAGTGGTCGCCGTGGAGGTCAACGTCAGCTGCCCCAACCTCGAGGACCGCAGCCGCATGTTCGCCCACTCGCCGACGGCCACGGCCGAGGCGGTGTCGGCGGCGGCGGCCGCCGGGGTGCCCCGCTGGGCCAAGCTCAGCCCCAACGTCGCCGACATCGTCGCCATCGCCGGCGCCGCCCTCGACGCCGGTGCCGACGGGCTGGTGCTGGTCAACACCGTGCTCGGCATGGCCATCGACCCGGCACGGCGCACCTACCGGCTCGGGTCAGGGCCCCGCGGCGGGGGCCTGTCGGGTCCGGCCATCCGCCCGGTGGCGGTGCGGGCCGTGCACGACTGCCGCGCCGCCTTCCCCGGCGTCGGCATCGTGGGGGTCGGCGGGGTGGCTCGGGGTGTCGACGCCGCCGAGCTGCTGGTGGCCGGAGCCGACGCGGTGGAGGTCGGCACCGCCACCTTCCGTGACCCGCGGGCGCCAGCCCGGGTGCTCACCGAGCTGATCCGCTGGTGCCGGCGCCACCACGTCGACGACATCCGCAGCCTGGTCGGAGCCGTCCACCGCAGCGCGGCGGCCAGCCAGCGGGGGGCGCCCGGCGCCCGCCCCGATCCGCCTGGCGGGCCCGACCCGGCGCCGCCCACCGGACCGGCTGGCACCGGACCGGCTGGCACCGGACCGGCTGGCACCGGACCGGCTGGCACCGGACGGGGCGCGCCCGATGTCTGAGGCAACCCCGACCCCCGCCGGCGGCCGGAGGGGCCGCCCCGACGCCGAGCTGCGCTACCCCGCCGATCCGGCCGCCCGCCGGCACCTCGCCCTGGCACTGGACCTCGACGACCTCGACGCGGCGCGGCATCTGGCCGGGCGGCTTCAGCCCTGGTTCGCCGTGGCCAAGGTCGGGCTGGAGCTGTTCGGCGCAGCGGGCCCCGACGCCGTCCGGGTCCTTCGCGACGCCGGGTTCGACGTCTTCGTCGACCTGAAGCTCCACGACATCCCCACCACCGTCGGCCGCGCCGCGACGGCGCTCGGGAAGCTGGGCGCCGCCTACGCCACCGTGCACACCGCCGGCGGCGCGGCGATGGTGGCCGCCGCGGCCGACGGCATGGCCCGCGGTGCCGCCGCGGCGGGGATGCCGCCGCCGTGCGTGGTGGGCGTCACCGTGCTGACCAGCGACCCCGAAGCCGGCGTCGACCTGCTGCGCCGGCGGGCCGAGCTGGCTGCCGCGTCGGGCTGTGGCGGCCTGGTCTGCGCCGCCGCCGACCTGGCTGTGACCCGTGCCGCGGCCCCCGGCCTACGGACCGTGGTGCCCGGCATCCGCCCGGCCGGCGCCGCCCGCGACGACCAGGCCCGAGTGGCCACGCCACACGCGGCGGTGGCCGCCGGGGCCGACCTGCTGGTGGTGGGGCGGGCCGTGACCGCCGCCGCCGACCCCGAAGCGGCCGCCGCCGCCGTGGCCGCCGAGGTGGCCGCCGGCTTCGGCTGACACGCCGGCCGCCGGCTTCGGCTGACACGCCGGCCGCCGGCTTCGGCTGACACGCCGGCCGCCGCCGACACCGCAGTCCACCTGCCTTCGCGCCCCGGGTCGGCGCCTCGGGCGGCGCTACAGTGACCGACATGCCGCAACCCCCTGCACTCACTGCTGAGCAGCGCCAGGCTGCGCTCGACAAGGCTTCGAAGGTACGCCGGGAGCGCGCCGAGGTGAAGGAGAAGCTGAAGATGGGGTCGCTGACCCTGTCGGAGCTGCTCGACCGCGCCGCGGCCGACGAGACCGTGGGGAAGATGAAGGTGCTGTCGGTGCTCGAGTCGCTGCCCGGCCTCGGGAAGGTGAAGGCTCGGCGGCTGATGGAGACCGTGGGCATCAGCGAGAGCCGGCGCCTGCAGGGCCTGGGGACGAACCAGCGCGAAGCGCTGGTCGCCTTCACCACGAAGTCCTGATCATCGTCCTGTCGGGACCCGGCGGGGCCGGCAAGGGCACGGTGGCGGCCCGGCTGGTCCAACGGGACCCCCAGCTGCTGCTGAGCCGGTCCTGGACCACCCGGGCCCGCCGTCCCGGCGAGCCAGCCGACGCCTACGTCTTCGTCGACCGTCCCACCTTCGAGGCCAAGGTGGCGGCCGGCGGCTTCCTCGAGCACGCCGAGTTCCTCGGCAACCTCTACGGCACCCCGGTTCCCGCCCCGCACCCGCAGCGAGACCTGCTGCTCGAGATCGACCGGCAGGGCGCCGAGCAGGTGCGGGCCCGCTTCCCCGACGCGGTGGTGGTGCTGCTGGTGCCGCCGTCGGTGGAGGTCCAACGCCAGCGCCTGCGCGGGCGCGGCGACGACGAGGCCGCCGTCGCCCGGCGGGTCGCCGCCGGCGTCGAAGAGGTGGCCGCCCTGCGGCGCATCGCCGACCACGAGGTCGTCAACGACGACGTCGACCGGGCCGTCGCCGAGCTGGCCGGTATACTCGAAGCCCATCGTCACGGCGTCGGCCCGTCCCGGACCGACGCCCCGCTCGGAGGACCCTGATGGCTCAGCGCCGCGCCACGCTCATGGACCCGCCCATCGAGGAGCTGCTCGACAAGGTGGACTCCAAGTTCACCCTGGTCGCCTTGGCGTCGAAGCGGGCCCGCCAGATCAACGCCTACTACAACCAGCTCGGGGAGAGCTTGGGGGTCATCGTGCCGCCTCAGGTGACCTCGGTGTCAGGCAAGCCGCTCACCATCGCCTTCGAGGAGGTGGCGGCCGGCAAGGCCACCTACCACACCCTGGGCCCCGGTGAGGAGGGCTACGTCGGTGACGACCTGGCCGACGGGGTGGGCGAGGCCGGTTCGGCCGAAGCGGCCGCCCCCGACGTGGTGGAGGCCGCCGTCGCCGTCGAGACGGCCGAAGGGAGCGCCGACCCCACCGCCGCCGAGTAGCGGCCGGCGCCGACCCGACGGCTCCTGAGACCCGTGGAGGAACCGACCGCGTCGTCGGTCGTCCCTCCGCCCCCGGGCGCAGCCCGGCGGGTGGTGCTCGGCGTCACCGGCGGCATCGCCGCCTACAAGGCGGTGGAGCTGTGCCGCCGGCTGGTCGACGCCGGACTCCACGTGGTGCCGGTGCTCACCGAGGACGCCACCCGCTTCGTGGGGGAGGTGACCTTCTCGGCGTTGGCCTCGGAGCCGGTGCGACGCAGCCTGTGGCACGAGCCCGACCCCATCCCCCACACCCGGCTGGGGCAGACGGCGGACCTGGTGGTGGTGGCGCCCGCCACAGCCCGCTTCCTCGGTACCTACGCGGCCGGCATCTCCGACGGGCTGCTGACGGCCACCGTGCTGGCCACCCGGGCCCCGGTGGTGGTCTGCCCGGCCATGCACACCGAGATGTGGGAGCACCCCGCCGTCCAGGACAACCTGGCCGTGCTGCGGCGCCGGGGGGTGCACGTGGTGGAGCCGGCCGAAGGCCGCCTGGCCGGCGGTGACCGGGGAGCGGGACGTCTGGCCGAACCGGCCGTCATCGCCGAGGTGGTGCTCGGGCTGCTGCAACGCCATCCCACCCCCCAGGACCTGACCGGTCGTCGGGTGGTGGTCAGCGCCGGCGGCACCCGCGAACCGATCGACCCGGTGCGGTTCATCACCAACCGGTCGTCGGGCAAGCAGGGCTACGCCCTGGCCGAGGCGGCCGCCGCCCGCGGCGCCAGCGTGGTGCTGGTCACCACCGTGCAGCGCCCGGTGCCGCCCGGGGTCCACGAGGTGGTCGCCGTCGACACCGCCGCCGCCATGGAGGCCGCCGTGCTGGGCCAGGCGGCGACCGCCGACGTGGTGGTGATGGCCGCCGCCGTCGCCGACTTCCGGCCGGTGCAGGTGGCGCCGAGGAAGCTGTCGAAGAGCGACGGGCCTCCCCAGCTGGTGCTCGAGCCGACCGTCGACATCCTGGCCGAGCTGGGCCGCCGCCGCCGCCGGGGGCAGGTGCTGGTCGGCTTCGCCGCCGAGACGCACCAGGTCGAGACCCGGGCCGCCGCCAAGCTGCGATCCAAGGGGGTGGACCTGATGGTCGTCAACGACGTGTCGGCCCCGGCCGCCGGGTTCGAGCACGACACCAACGCGGTGGTCGTCTTGGGCGCCGACGGCAGCCGACGGGAGGTGCCGCTGACCTCCAAGCGCCAGGTGGCCGACGCCGTGTTGGATAGTGTGGTGGACCGACTCCCTGCCGGAGCTGCCGGCGGGCCCGCCCGGGACCAACAGCCGAGGAGCCGCTCGTGACCACCCGCTACACGTTCACCTCCGAGTCGGTGACCGAGGGCCATCCCGACAAGATGGCCGACCAGATCTCCGACGCGGTGCTCGACGCGGTGCTGGCACAGGATCCGATGGGCCGGGTGGCCTGCGAGACCCTGCTGACCACCGGCCTCGTGGTGGTGGCGGGCGAGATCTCCACGTCGTGCTATGTCGACATCCCCACCATCGTGCGCGACGTGGTGTGCGACATCGGCTACGACAACGACCAGTACGGCTTCAACGGCCGGACCTGCGGGGTCATGGTGGCGCTCGACGAGCAGTCCCCCGACATCGCCCAAGGTGTCGACACCGCCGCCGAGGTCCGTTCCGGGTCCGGCGGTGAGGACCAGCTCAACGCCCAGGGCGCCGGCGACCAGGGGATGATGTTCGGCTACGCCTGCGACGAGACCCCCGACCTGATGCCGCTGCCGATCTGGCTGGCCCACCGTCTCG
>JAJZNB010000112.1 GCA_021848085.1 Actinomycetes bacterium | reverse complement strand
CCCGGCGCCCGCCGTCGCCCCGGCCGGCGAGCCGCGGCGGGTCGAGACGGCCGCCGGTGGCATCTCGGTGGCCCACGAGGTGGTGCCCTTCACCAACATCCGTCGCCGGACCGCCGAGCACATGGTGCGCTCCAAGCACACCTCGCCCCATGCCCTGGTGGTGGCCGAGGCCGACTTCGAGCCGGTGGAGCGGGTCCGGCGCTCGATCGGGCCCCGCTTCAAGGAGGAGGAGGGCTTCTCCCTCACCTACCTGCCCTTCGTCGCTCGAGCCACCGTCGAAGCCCTGCACGAGTGGCCGCACCTCAACGCCTCGGTCGGCGACGACGCCCTGGTCGTCCACCACCGCATCCACCTCGGCATCGCCGTGGACCTGTCCTTCGAGGGGCTGATCGCGCCGGTGATCCACGACGCCGACGAGCTGACGGTCCGGGGCATCGCCCGCCGGGTGCACGACCTGGCCACCCGGGCCCGCACCAAGAAGCTCGGGCCCGACAACCTCGCCGGCGGCACCTTCACCATCACCAACCCCGGCCCGTTCGGCACCTTGATGACCTTCCCGGTCATCAACCAGCCGCAGGTCGGGATCCTCGCCACCGACGGGGTGAAGCGCAAGCCGGTGGTGGTGCAGTCCGACGACGGGACCGAGTCGATCGCCATCCGGTCGGTCGGCCTGGTGTCGCTGACCTGGGACCATCGGGCCGTCGACGGCGCCTACGCCGCGGCCTTCGTGCGGCGGGTGGCGGAGCTGATCGCCACCCATGACTGGTCCACCGAGCTCTGAGGGCCCCGGTGACCGCGACGCTGCGGATCCGCTGGCTGGGGCGGGTGCCCTACGCCGAGGCCTACGCGCTGCAGCGGGCGCTGCACCAGCGCTCCGGCGACGCCCACCTGCTGCTGCTGGAGCATCCCCACGTCTTCACCCTGGGGGTGCGCGGCGACCTCGCCCACGTGCTGGTCGACCCGGCCGAGGTCGGTGCCGAGCTGGTCCGCACCGACCGGGGCGGCGACGTCACCTACCACGGACCGGGTCAGCTGGTCGCCTACCCGGTGGTGCCGGTGGCGCTGGGTTCGGGGGCGATCCCCGCCTATGTTCACCAGGTGGAGCAGGCCGTGATCGACACCCTGGCCGAGCTGGGCTTGGCCGCCGGCCGCCTCGACGGCTATCCGGGGGTGTGGGTGGAGCCCGACGGACCCGACCCGCGCAAGGTGTGCGCCATCGGGGTGCGGGTCACCCGCGGGCGCTCCATGCACGGGCTGGCCCTCAACGTCGACCCCGACCTGGCCTGGTTCGACCGGATCGTCCCGTGCGGCATCTCCGACAAGGCGGTGACGTCGCTGGCCGCCGAGGGGCTGTCCGTGTCGGTGCCGGCGGTGGCCGGCGTGCTGGCCCGCCACCTGGCCCGCCGGCTGGTGCCCGACGCCGCCGTGGAGCTGCAGCAGGTGTCGGCGCCGGTCCCGGCCGGCCCACCTTCGGCGCCGCTGGGTCCTGGCCAACCGAGCCCCGCCGGAGCCGTCGGCGCGGCCGGGGCGGAGGGCCAGGTGCCGGTGGTCCTCGGCGCCGCCCGCGGCGGCGGTGGTCCTGGTGAGCGAGCCCGGCGGCGGCTGCGCCAGGCCGGCACCGACCCTGGCGCCGGGCTGGCGCTCGGGGTCCGCAAGCCGCCGTGGCTGCGGGTCGAGGCCCACATGGGCGACGACTTCCTCGGGTTGCGCCGCACCATGCGTGACCTGGAGCTGGCCACCGTCTGCGAGGAGGCCGGCTGCCCCAACATCTTCGAGTGCTGGGCCGACGGCACCGCCACCTTCATGATCAACGGTGAGCGCTGCACCCGGGCCTGCGGGTTCTGCCTGGTCGACACCCGCCGGCCGCTGCCGCTCGACCCCCACGAGCCTGAACGGGTGGCCCACGCCGTGCAGCGCCTCGGCCTGGCTCACGCCGTGGTGACGGCCGTCGCCCGCGACGACCTGCCCGACGGCGGCGCGGGTGCCTTCGCCCGCACCATCGAGGCCATCCGGCGGCGCTGCCCGGCCACCAGCGTGGAGGTGCTGATCTCGGACTGCAAGGGTGACGCCGAGGCTCTGGCCACGGTGTTCGCCGCCCGGCCCGAGGTCCTCAACCACAACCTCGAGACGGTGGTCCGCCTGCAGCGGGCGGTGCGGCCCTCCGCCGGCTATGCCCGCAGCCTGGCCGTCCTGGCCCGAGCCAAAGACGCCGGTCTTACCACCAAGTCCGGCGTCATGCTCGGCCTGGGCGAATCCGAAGAGGAGGTGCTCGGCGCGCTCGCCGACCTGCGGGCTGTCGGGGTCGACATCGTCACCCTCGGTCAGTACCTGCGGCCCAGCGCCGCCCACCTGCCGGTGGCGCGCTGGTGGACCCCTGAGGACTTCGAGCGGGTCGGCTCCTCGGCCCGGGCGCTGGGCTTCGCCCACGTGCAGGCCTCGCCGCTGACCCGTTCCAGCTACCACGCCAGGGGCGCCGCCGCCGCCGCCGGGGCATCGGAGGCCGGATCGGCTGCCGGCGGGGATCTGCCGCCGGCACCGTCGGCCGCCGGGCTGGGGCTCACCGGGGCCGCCGCCGGGCTGGGGCTCACCGGGGCCGCCGCCGGGCCGGGGCGGGCGGCCACCGGCCGGTGAGCCGGTCGGGAGGAGCCGGCGACCGGCTGGAGCGGGTCCGCCGGCACATGGCTGACATCGGCGTCGACGTGCTGCTGCTGTCGCACGGCGCCGACCTGCCCTGGCTGACCGGCTACCGGGCCATGCCGTTGGAGCGCCTGACGATGCTGGTCGTCGACCTGGCCGAGGAGCCGGTGCTGGTGGTGCCCGCCCTCGAGGCGCCCCGGGTTCCCGATCCTGCCGGTCGCTTCACCGTACGACCCTGGGGAGAGACCGAAGATCCCCTGGAGCTGACCGCCGCCGTGGTGCGCCGGTCGGCGGCGATCAGCGCCCCCACCATCGCCGTGTCGGACCGGGCCTGGGCGGCATCGCTGCTGGGCCTGCAGCGGCTGCTGCCCGACGCCCGGTGGGTGGCCGCCTCCACCGTCACCGCGCCGCTGCGCTCACGCAAGGACCCCGACGAGATCACCGCCCTGCGGGCGGCGGCGGCCGCCGCCGACCGGGTGGCGACGCAGCTGCAGCAGGGCGCCGTTCCCCTGGTGGGCCGCAGCGAAGCTGAGGTGTCGGCCGACCTCGCCGACCGCCTGCGGCGCGAAGGCCATCAGGAGGTCAACTTCGCCATCGTCGGCAGCGGCCCCAACGGCGCGAGCCCGCACCACGAACCCGGTGCCCGGCGCATCCACCCCGGCGACGTGGTGGTCTGCGACTTCGGCGGCACCTTGGCGTTGCACGGCGGGGCCGGGTACTGCTCGGACATCACCCGGACGGTGGTGGTCGGCCAGCCGGACCCCGAGGTCCGGGACTGCTATGAGGTGCTGCGGGCCGCCCAGCAGGCAGGGGTGGCGGCCGCCCGGGCCGGCGTCACCGCCGAGGCGGTCGACGGCGCCTGCCGGCGGGTGATCGACGAGGCCGGGCTCGGCGACCGGTTCATCCACCGCACCGGCCACGGCATCGGACTCGAAGAGCACGAGGATCCCTATCTGGTGGCCGGCAACACCGAGGTGCTGGCCGAAGGTCACGTCTTCTCGGTGGAGCCGGGCATCTACCTGCCCGGCCGGTTCGGGATGCGTCTCGAGGACATCGTGGCCATCGGGGCCGACGGACCCGAGCGGCTCACCCAGGCGGACCGCGCCCTGGTCGAGCTCTGAGCCCCGGGGGTGCTTCTCGCCGCACGGGTCGCCGCACGGGTCGCCGCACGGGTCGCCGCACAGGTGAGCAGCTTCACCCCGGTGGACCACGTCCCGGTCGAGCCCGGAGCCGGCGCTGCCCACAGGCCGAACAACCCTGGGCCGGGACGCCGTGCTGGCGCCGACGGCCCAGCCGCGGCCCGTCCCGGCGCCGGCCCGTTCATCGTGGCTTCAGGTGACATGGGCAAGGATGGCACCATGAGGATCCGTTCCCAGCGCTCCGCCGCGGCTGCCGACGGGGGGCGACACCCGCTGCGGGTCCTGGACCTGTTCACTGAAGAGCTGTGATCGCTGTCATCGCCATCATCGCCGTGGTCGTGCTGGCCCTGGTGATCCGGGCGGCTCGCAGCTCCCTGGGCTACAGCCGGTCCGACAGCCGGTTCGTCGACCGCTACGGGCAGGCCCTGCGCACCTTGCAGACCCTCCCCGAGCGCGCCTCGGCCGACCAGCACCACGACGCCGGACCGGCCGGCGCCGTCCGCCCCGACCCTCGGCTGGCCGGCGCCGTGCGCTCCGGTACCGCCCGCTACGGCACCAGCCTGTCCCCGTCGCCGCCCCCGTCGCCGCCACCGGCCGGCGGCGACGGCTCGGGCGGCTTGGACCTGCTCGACGAGGACGCCGCCCCCTGGCCCGTGCGTGAGGCGGCCCGGGTCATCGGCCTCCACGAGCGAGCCGGGCAGCGCGAGCCGGTGGTGGAGGCCAACGCCCGGCTGACCGGGACCACCGGGCTGCTGCTCATCGTGCTGCTGTTCCTCGAAGGCCTCACCCTCCCCTTCATCCGGCTGCTCGTGTCGTGGCACATCCTGATCGGGCTGGTGCTGGTGCCGCCGTTGGTGGTGAAGATGGCTTCGGTGTCGTGGCGCTTCGCCCGCTACTACCTGCGCGATCCCCGCTACCGCCGGGCTGGCCCACCCCACCCGCTGCTGCGGGTTCTCGGCCCGCTGCTGCTGGGGTCGACGGTGCTTCTGTTCGCCTCCGGCATCGCCCTGTGGCTGACCGGGCCGTCGGACCAGGCCATGTTCCGGCTCCACCAGGTGAGCTTCGTCCTGTGGTTCGTCGTGCTTGCCGTCCATGTCGCCGGCCACCTGCTGCGAGCCACCCGGCTGGCCGCCGCTGACGCCCGACAGGCTTCCCGACGGGCCGGTGTTCCCTCACGGCTCCGGCGCCAGGCCCGCCGCCGCCGGCTGCTGGTGGTGGCCAGCCTGGGTCTGGGGCTGGTGGTCGGCATCGCCGGTCGGGGCGTGTCGAGCGCCTGGACGAATGGGAGCCTGACCGTCCCGGCGAGGTCCGCCGGCCACAGCACCATCGGTCATGGCACCGCTGCCCCGCCTGGCGCCCGGGCTGCCGCGCCCCAGCGGAGCCGGTAGCGACGCGAGCCGGCATCGGCTCGGCTTCGGGAGGGCCGGGAGCGACAGAGCCGGCGTCTGCGCTCGGCGTGCCGGTGCGGCTGGCTCAGGCCGGGCCATGTCGGATCGGGGCTCGCCGGCCACGGTGCCGGCGCTCAGCCCGGGGGCAGCGGCGTGGCGAAGCTCAGCTCGTGCCCGTCGGGATCGCGGACGTGGAAGTAGCGCTCACCCCACGGCGCGTCGGCGGGGCTGGTGGTGGGGGTGAAGCCGGCGTCGAGCACCCGCCGGTGCTGACGGTCGACGTCGTCGACCCAGAAGATGATCCGCCCCCATATGGCCACCGGCCGGTTCAGCGGATCGGGCTCCAGCTGCAGGTTCAGGTACCCGCTGCCCACCGCCAAGGTCGTGAACGGGGCGTCGGGACCTCCCGCCAGCCGCTGGAAGCCGATCGCCTCGTAGAAGTGGACTGACGCTGCCATGTCGGCCGTGTGCAGGGTGACGGCGCTGATGCACCGCACCGGCCCGCTGGGCGGCTGTCGGCTGGCTCCGGTCGCGGCTTCCACCCTCCCAGCGTGGCCTGCCCTGGCGCCCCGGTCCAGCCGGCCCTGGCGCCCGGGTGCAGCCGCCCTGGCGCCCGGGGGTGCAGCGCCCGGGTGCAGCCGCCCTGGCGCCCGGGGGTGCAGCGCCCGGGTGCAGCCGCCCTGGCGCCCGGGGGTGCAGCGCCCGGGTGCAGCCGCCCTGCAACCGGAGCTGCCGTCGCGGCGACCCCTTGGAGCATGCTCCGCCGGTGCTGCGCCGTGGGCCGCTTCGCGGCAGGATGACGCAGCAGGTGAGCAGCACGATGTGGAGGATGACGATGGCGAGCACCAGCTCAGGGCGGGTTGGGCGGCGCCCGGCGGCCGCGCTGGGGATGGTCGCCGCGGTCGGCCTCGGCGGCCTGCTGGCGGCTGGCTGCACCTCCTCCCACACCACCAGCCGGCGAGCCTCGGCGTCGGCGCGCTCGACGACCACCACGGCAGCGGGATCACGGCGGACCTCGGCGCCCACCTCGCTGTCGCCCAGCGCCACCACCGGGAGCACCCCGACCACCTCGGCACCGACCGGTGCCGGTACATCGGGCACCGGTACGTCAGGTGGGGGCACCTCGGGCACCGGCACGTCAGGTGGCGGCACCTCGGGCGCCGGCTCGACCAGCGTTCCGCCGGCGGCCGGCTCTGGCTCCGCTCCGACGTTCCAGTGGGCGGCGGCGAGCGTGGCGTCGCAGCAGGTGACCCTGGCCTATGACGCCCGGATCCTCTGTCGCAGCGTCAACCCCCGAGACTTCGGCCTCGAGGTCGGCGCGCCTTCGTCGCCGGGCGGGGGACGCCCGGCGACGGTGGTGGCCACCAGCGCCGCCTGCCAGCCCGTCGGCACCAGCTCCAGCACCGTGGTGCTGGTGCTGCCGGCGGGGACCCTGCAGCCCGGCGCGCTGGTTGACGTCGTCGCCGGGCAGGGTGGGTCGGGCGGCACCGTCACGTCTACCTCGGGCGCCCACCAGATCGCCGGCAACAGCATCGAGGCCACCGCCCACTGACGCCAGAGCGGCGCCGCCGTCAAGGCGTTGGATCGGCCAGGTGGACGTCGGTGGTGGCGGTGGTGGTGCAGGCGCTGGTGCCGCACACGTCCGTGACCGCGCCGGAGGTGAGGAACCCGACCAGCTGACGTTGGGCGGCCGGCAGGCTGCGGGGGATGAAGTCGTGCGGGTCGATGCCGCTGGTCGGCGGGATGTCGGTCAGCGGCGGAGGCGGGGTGTGGGGATCCTCCCAGACGTAGAGGGTGGCCGCCGCATGGCTGGTGGTGGGGGCGCTGGCCAGGCCGTAGAACGGGTGGCCCGACACCAAGCCGGCGGGGATGGTGGGGCGGTGCACCACCGCCCCCAGGGTCCGGGCCTCGATCTCGGTGGTGAAGTTGGAGACCTGGTGGTCGCCGAACGCCATCTGCAGCAGGACCTGGTGGGCGGGGGTGCCGGGCAGCGGATTGGTGGTCAGCTGCTCGACGTAGCCGTCGGTCTCGCCCCGGTCGAACAGCATCTGCAGCAGGTCGAGGATGAGCTGCTGGGTCTGCTCGTTCGGGTAGCTGTGGTCGAAGAACGGGTACAGCGGCGCGAAGTCGACGCTGCGGGGCAGCAGGATCGAGTAGTTCATCGACGGCACCCCGAGCACCGCCCGGCGCCACTCGGTGGAGATGGCGGTGGCAGCGCCGCCGATCAGGCTGCCTTCGCTGTTGCCGTAGTAGGTGAGGGCTTCGGAGGTGTCGATGAACGGGGTGTGCTGCGGACCGGGAGCCTCGAAGGCCGGGTTGGCGGCGAAGCCGCGGGGGCTGGCCAGCAGGCGGCCGAGGTACAGGTCGTCGATCATGGCCTGGAGCAGGTGATCGGGCACCACCGCGAAGTTCGACAGGTCGGCGAACAGCCCGGCGTCGGTCAGCTCGTCGTTGCCGTCGAGGCCCAAGGCGTTGGTGGAGCAAAGCACCAGCCGGTACTTGTCGGCGGTGTCCCGGGTGCCGACGATGTCCATCTGGGTGGCCACCGAGAACAGCCCCTTGCCGTAGAGGACGGGGCGTCCCGCCGTGACCGTGGCCCCGGCGGCCGCCGGCGTGGCGTCGACCGATCGCGGCACCAGGCACGAGAAGGCTGCGTGCTCCACGTTGCCGGGGATCTGGGTGGGTTGGCCCCTTGCCCCGAGGTGCAAGGTGTCGGTCTTGTCTCCCGACGGGCCGTTCAAGAAGTTGGGGACGTCGAAGGTGCCGGAGATCTGCCGGGCGATGGTCCGCCCCCCCGGGTCCGAAGCGGTCAGGTCGGTGACCTTGGTGACGGTGAAGGCCGGCACCGTGGAGCCCAGCGCCGCCATGGCCGCGTTGCGCATGGCGACCGCCGGTCCGGTCAGGCTTGCGGTGGAGATGACGGTGAAGTCCCAGGCCAGGTAGAGCCCACTGGTGCCGAGCCCGGCGTCGCTCCGCAGCAGGGTCAGCACCCGATGCAGGTGGGCGCTCATGGCGGTGCCGCCGGGTTCGGCCAGGGGCCGGCCCGCCACCACGTCGGCGAAGGCGCCGGTGGGGGCGATGAGGCCGCCGCGGGTGGAGTACAGGTTCCGCAAGGCGACCACGATGCGGTGCCCCTCGGGGAGATCGGCCGCCGGATGGATCAGCAGCAGCCGGGTGGCCGGGTTGGGGTCGCGGGCGTCGGCCTCTCCCCACCAGGCCAGGCGGCGGCCGGTGGTGGCGTCGAGCAGCACCACCGGGGCGTCGGCGGCCAGCGAACCGCCGACGTGGTACTGGTTCACGATCCCCGTGCGGCTCAGGTCGAGGTTCGGGACCTGCACCTCGATGGTGGAGCCCGGCGAGAAGCCGTCGTTGGCGTTCCAGGTGGCAGGGTCGATGTGCACGCCGGAGGTGTTGGCCGGCATGGCCGCCGTGGGGAAGTCGACCCGGCGTCCCGACGCCGAGGCGGGGTCGGGCACCGTGTAGTAGTCGTTGGGGAACGGCAGCATGCAGCTCTGGCCGCCGAGCGGGTCGCACGCCGGGGCGCCGCGCACTCCCACCCCCCAATTGGTGCCGGTGTGGCTGGCGGTCAGGACATGGGCCGGCGCCGCCAGCGACAGCGGCTGGGAGGCGGTGCCCGACGGGGGTGCCGCCGTCGACGAGCTCGACGTGCTGCTGCAGGCCGCCAGCGAGGCGGCTGCCACCAGCCCGGCCAGCGCGCCGGCAGCCGTGCGCCACCAGCAGCAGCCGACCCGTCGCCGCCCGCCGGTGGGTTGGGGCTGGTTCGCGATGTGCACGTCGGCCTCCCAGTTCTGTCACCGCCGACGGGGCGGCTGCGCCGCCGCCTGCGCCGGGGCGCACCATAGCGGTCGCCGTGGCGCGGCCGCCGGATCGGGGCTGGCACATGGCCGGATCGGGGCTGGCACATGGCCGGACGGGGGCTGGCACATGGCCGGATCGGGGGCACACGGCCGAGGCGGGGGCACACGGCCGAGGCGGGGGCACACGGCGGAGGCCGGAGCGGGCGCCTGTTGGTGGGCGCGACGTGTTCTGGCCGCGCCATGGCGGGGGCGCCGACCGTAGGCTCTCCGGTTCGATGCAGCTTGCCGTCTGCCGGTCCCTCGACATCCGCCACCCGAGCGAGCTTGGCGGCGGCCGCCGGTGCCGGTGACGGCCGGCGCAGGGCCGACGCCCCCATCGGCGCCGGCCCCCGACGAGACGGCTTCCCCGTCCTCCGGTGACGGTGCTGCCGGCAACCTGCCGTGGCTGTACGCCGGACGGGCCCTGCGCAGCTTCACGACGGCCTTCCTCACCGTGGTGTTTCCCCTCTACCTGGTCCAGCAGGGCCAGTCGGCCGCCACGATCGGCATCGTCTTGACCCTGGGCAGCATCCTCGGGGCCGGGTTGGTGGCCGGGGTGGGTGTGGTCGGCGACCGGATGGGGCGGCGCCCGGTGCTGGTCGGCGTCGGGCTGCTCGGGGCCGCAGGAGCGCTGGGCTTGGCGGTGTCGGGGAACCTGGCCGTGGTCATCGTGGCCAGCGGCCTCGGCGGCATCGGACGCGGCGGCGGCGCCGGCAGCGGTGGCGCCTTCGGGCCGTTCTTCCCCGCCGAGCAGCCGCTGCTGGCCGCCTCGGTGCCGGCGGCGCGCCGCACCCACGCCTTCGGTCGCCTCGGGTTCCTGGGTGTGCTGTCAGCCGCGGCCGGCTCGCTGGTGGCAGGGCTGCCCACCCTGCTGCACCACATCGGGCTGTCGGCCCTGGACGCCTACCGCATCGTGTTCGTGCTGGGCGCGGCCGGTTCGCTGGCGGTGGCGGCCGTGTCGCTGCCGCTTCGCGATCCACGCCCG
>JAJZNB010000088.1 GCA_021848085.1 Actinomycetes bacterium | reverse complement strand
CCAAGCCCGGTGCGTCATCTGCCCCGCCCGCCCTGGCTTTCTCGTACTACACGTATCCTGTGTGGAGATCCACGGTCCTGTGTGGAGATCCACGGGTCGGCACGGCGCCACGGTGTCGCCGCCGAGGACCTCGAACATGCGCTGGCTCACTCGGTCACCCGGGTCGAGCTCGGTCACCCGGGTCGAGCTCGGTCACCTGGGTCGAGCTGGGCGACGATCCGCGGCGCTACCTGCTGGCCGGACCTGACCGCACCGGGAACCTGCTCGAACTGGTCGTCTTAGACCTCGGCGAGGAAGAGCTGGTGATCCCCGCCATGGGGCTTCGGCGTTCGACCCGGGTGCTTCTGCGGGACATGGGGCGGCGCATGCCGGTCAACGACTCGTGGATCGCCGCGACCGCCATGGCGCTCCAGGTTCCGGTGGTCGCACACGACGACGACTACGTCGAACTGGACGGATTGTCCGTCATTCGCGTGTAGGAGATGTCTTGTCGCCACCGCGTGGTCCAGCTCCGCAGTGCTCCCTGCTCGTCGTTCCCGAGATCGAGAAGGCGGCCGCCATGGCGCTGCCATGTGCGAGCTCGGCCACCAGCAACGGCGTGTGATCTGAGGCCCTCAGCTGTCGCGGTGCACCGAGCGGAGACCGGCCCAGGCCAGGTCGGCCAACCGCCGGGCCAGGCGGTCCGCGGCGGATTGGTCCACCCGCCCGTCGCCGGTGCCGTCGGTGCCGGCGCCGGTGCTGGTGGCCGTGGCCGAGCTGGTGCTGGCGCCGATGGCCGTGCCGCTGGCCCCGGGCGGATCTTGCGGGTCAGCCCGATGGCCGGCGGGCGCCGGGTCGGAGCCGGCAGGGGAGGAGAGCGTCTGGCCGGCGGGCGCCGGGTCGGAGCCGGCAGGGGAGGAGAGCAGCAGGCGTCCCGACAGGTACAGCCGGCTGGCGCCTTCGGCCATGCCCACCACCGCATGGGCCAGCAGGTGTCGGTGGTCCTCGTCGAGGTCGGCGTCGATGAGAGCGTCGACCGCCTCGGCCAGCACGTCCTCCACGTGCCGCACCGCCCGAGCCAGCTCCGGGTCGCGCGCCGCCTCGCTGTTGAACAGCAGGTGGAAGGCGTCGGCCTGGGACACCACCAGCTCGAAGTAGGCGGAGAAGCCCGCCTCCACCTGCTGGCGGGGCCCTTCGGCCTGCGCCGTGGCCTTGCCGATGGCGTTGAGCAGGGACTGGGCCACCGAGTCGACCAGCTCCAGGTACAGCGCCCGCTTGGAGACGAAGTGCTGGTAGAGCAGCGGCTTGGTCACCCCGGCGGCGTCGGCGATGTCGTCCATCGTGGTGGCGCTGAACCCCCGGGCGGCGAACAGCGGCAGGGCCACCTGCAGCAACTGCTGGCGGCGCTGCTCGGCCGTCAGGCGGCGCGGCAGCTCATCGCCGTCGGGCGGTCCCATCTGCACCGGGTCATCGTACTTTCGGTGCCGAGCCTGTCCAGAAGCCCGACCGGTTGCAGGCCGGACGACAGCGACGCACGGGTGGGGGTTGTCGTGCCGTCGGTGGAAGCCGAGTCCGCAACACCTCGGGTGCCGGCCGGGTCAGGCCGGGCCGGGGCCCACCGGCAGACGGCGCAGCACCGCCTGCAGACGGGCGGGCAGGTCGGCCTGCGAGAACCAGGTGGCCGCCACCCGCCGGTTGTGGTCGAGCAGGCCCGGGTCGGGCCGGCGCAGCCAGGCGTCGAGCGGTGCCGGGTCGGCGGCCGAGAACCAGCGGAACCCGAAGCAGGCCAGCTCCACCGCCACCGGATAGGGGCCGATGGCCAGCGGCCGGCGGTGCACGGCCGACTCCACCGCCGGGTTGCCGAAGCCCTCCCACGTCGACGGCAGCGCCACCACGTCGCAGGCCGCATAGGCGTCAGCCATCGGCAGGGGCCGTGCATCGCCGGTGCCGCGGATCACCGGCACCGGGGTCGCCGCCAGCAGCGCCTCGAGGGCGGGCCCATAGCCGTCCTCGGCCGGGCCGAGCAGCCAGTAGACGGCGCCGAGGGCCTCGGCCAGGGCCAGCGCCCCCGGCACGTTCTTGCGGGGCAGGGCCCGCGTCGGCTGCAGCACCAGCCGCTGACCGTCGGCCACCCCCAGCCGTGCCCGGGTGGCAGCCCGAACCCCGAGCGGAGCGTGCAGGTCGAAGCTGTTGCGCACCACGGTGGCCTCGATGCCGAACGCGGCCAGCTGGTGGCGGCTGACCTGGTTGATGACCACGTGGGCCCACACCGGGTCGTCGGGCGGCGGGGGGAAGCCGGCGAACCACGGGCGCTGCCACGGCAGGTCGTGATGGTGCAGCAGCGCCGGGCGGCCCTGCAGCACCTTGGCCACCACCTCGGCCGCCCCCGGGTTGAGCGGCAGCGAGCACAGGTTCTCGACCACCACCAGCTCGGCGTCGGCCAGCGCCTCGTCGACCTCGGCCGCCGTCGGCGGCTCGGCGGCGTCGATGGCCAGCCCGGGCAGCAGCCGGTCGACGGGGCCCGCCCCGGCCACGGTTCGCACCGCCCACCCCAGCTGCCCCAGGGCGACCGCCCACTTGGCCGCCTCCACCGACACGCCGTCGGTGCCACCCAGGCGGAACGACACCATGGCGGCGCGAGGCGCGGGCATGGACGCCACGGTAGCGGGAGGCCATGCTCCGCAGCCGTGCCGGCCGGCTGCTGGTGCCGGCTGCGCCGGCCCGCCTCAGACGTGGCCGGCGATGCCGTGGGGGCGGTAGGGCTCCTCCAGGCGCTTCACCTCGTCGTCGCTGAGCTGCAGGTCGACCGAGGCCACGGCGTCGGCCAGATGCTCGGGCCTGGTCGCCCCCACGATGGGGGCCGACACCGCCGGATGGCGGACCACCCAGGCCAGTGCCACCTGGGCCCGGCTCACCCCCCGCTCCTCGGCGATCTCGGTTAGCCGGTCGACGATGGGCCGGTCCTCGTCGCTGTAGAGCTGCCTGCCGAACTCGTCGGTCTCGCTGCGGGCGCTCTTCTCGCCCCACGGCCGGGTCAAGCGGCCCCGGGCCAGGGGGCTCCACGGGATCACCCCGATGCCCTGGTCCACGCACAGGGGGAGCATCTCGCGCTCCTCCTCCCGGTACAGCAGGTTGTAGTGGTTCTGCATGGTGACGAACCGGGTGAAGCCGTGCAGGTCGGCCAGGTACAGCGCCTTGGCGAACTGCCAGGCGTACATCGACGAGGCGCCGATGTAGCGCACCTTGCCCGTCTTGACCAGGTCGTGGAGGGCCTGCAACGTCTCCTCGAGCGGGGTGCGGTGGTCGAAGCGGTGGATCTGGTACAGGTCGATGTGGTCGGTGCCCAGCCGCCGCAGGCTGGCGTCCACCTCGGTGAAGATGGCCTTGCGCGACAGGCCGGCCCCGTTGGGCCCGGGGCGCATCCGGTTGAACACCTTGGTGGCGATCACCACCTCGTCGCGCCGGGCCATGTCGTTGAGGGCCCGACCCACGATCTCCTCGCTGGTGCCGGCCGAGTAGACGTTGGCCGTGTCGAAGAAGTTGATGCCGGCGTCGAGCGCCTGGCGGATGAGGGGGCGGGCCGCCTCTTCATCCAGGCTCCACGGATGGCCGCCCCGGTCGGGCGCGCCGTAGCCCATGCAGCCCAAGCAGATGGCCGACACGTCGAGCCCGGTGCTCCCCAGCTTCACGTACCTCATGTGCCTCCCTCCGTCGCCCGACGGCTCTGCTGTCCGACGGCTCTGCTGTCCGACGGCTCTGCTGTCCGACGGCTCTGCTGTCCGACGGCTCTGCTGTCCGACGGCTCTGCTGCCGGCACCAGCCGCCGCTCGACGCCTCGGCGGCCAGCCCCGAGCTGCCCCGTTGACCCTACCGGCCCGGCCCCAGCCATAAGCCCATGTTCTGACCCTATAAGCGGCGGGGGTCTTCCCGGGCCGGCCGCGGTTCCATAGGGTCATGACGTGACCTTGGCCGAGACTCCCCCCGCGACCGCTGCCGGGCCGCCTCTCGCGCCCCGCTGGGTCAAGGTCCTGGACCAGACGCGCTGCATCGGCTGTCATGCCTGCACCACCGCCTGCAAGTCCGAGAACCAGGTGCCGGTGGGGGTGACCCGCACCTATGTGAAGTCGGTGGAGATCGGCACCTTCCCGCAGGTGCGGCGGGCCTTCCAGGTGACCCGCTGCAACCAGTGCACCGACGCGCCGTGCGTGGCGGCCTGCCCGACCGGGGCGATGTACAAGCGCCCCGACGGCATCGTCGACTTCGACAAGCGGGTGTGCATCGGCTGCAAGGCCTGCATGGCGGCCTGCCCGTACGACGCCATCTTCATCAACCCCGAGGACCACTCGGCTGAGAAGTGCAACTTCTGCGCCCACCGCCTCGAGGTGGGGTTGGAGCCGGCCTGCGTGACGGTGTGCCCGACCGAGGCCATCTTGGTCGGCGACCTCAACGACCCCACCTCCAAGGTGGCCCGCATCGTGCAGCGCGACGCGGTGGCGGTGCGCCGCCCGGAGAAGGAGACCCGCCCGGGGCTGTTCTACAAGGGGGCGCATCAGGCCACCTTGGATCCGCTGGCCGCCCGGCGTCCCACCGGCGGGCTGTTCGCCTGGGCCACCCAGGGCGAAGACGCCGGCCCGGCCGCCTTGTCGCAGCACGTCAGCTCGGGGCATCCGTATCACCCCAACTCGTCGGCGGCCGCCCTGTTGTCCTACGACGTGGCCCACCACGCGCCGTGGGGCTGGCGGGTCAGCCTCTACACCTGGACCAAGGGCCTGGCCGCCGGCACCTACCTGACGGCGCTGCTGCTGGCGCTGGCCGGGGCGATCTCGTGGTCGTCGACGCTGCTGCGCTGGGTGGCGCCGGCCGTGTCGCTGGGCATGCTGGGCGCCACCGGGGTGCTGCTCATCTGGGACCTGAAGCATCCCCTGCGGTTCTGGATGATGTTCACCCGCCCCCAGTGGCGCAGCTGGCTGGTGCGCGGCGGCGTCATCATCGCCGCCTACGGGGCGATGCTCACCGCCCAGCTGGTGGCCAGCGGGGTCGGGTCGGATGCGGCCTCCAAGGTGCTGGCCGGCTTCGGGCTGCCGCTGGGGATCTTGACCGCGGCCTACACCGCCTTCCTGTTCGCCCAGGCCCGTGCCCGCGACCTGTGGCAGAACCCGCTCTTGGCGCCGCACCTGGTGGTGCAGGCCGTGCTGGTGGGCTCCGCCGCCCTGCTCATCGCGGCGCAGGCCATGGGGGTGCACCACGCTCTGCACGACCTGCAGCTGGCCCTGGCCACCGCGGCCGGCACCCACCTGGCCATGCTGATCGGCGAGACGCTGCCCCATCACGCCACCGCCCACGCCGAGCTGGCCGTCGACGAGATGACCCTGGGCCGCTTCGCCGTGTTCTTCTGGGTCGGGGTGGTGCTGGTCGCCGCCGCGGTGGCCACCCCGTGGATGGGTGTGGCCGGCGCCCCGCTGGCCCTGGCCGGCCTGCTGGCCCACGAGCACGCCTACGTCCAAGCCGGTCAGTCCGTGCCGCTGGCGTGAGCCGCGACCTGGGTCGCGCTGGCCGGAGACCGAGCGTCGAAGGCGAGACCGAGCAGCGAAGGAGGGTTCGTGCCTGACGCCGATGGCCGCCGAGGATTCGATCGTGCCGATGCCGGTGCCGATGCCGGTGCTGCTGCCGGCTTGGCCGGCACCAGCCTGGGCCCCGAGGGCTTCCTCGACGCCCTGGGGACCCGGGTGTCTGCCGCGCGCGCCGCAGCCGAAGCTCGCGGCGAGACCTTCTACCCCGGCGCCAGCGGTGTCCACCTGGCCGCCTTCCCGCCCAAGGAGCGCTGGGACGACTGGGTGGAGCTCGACTCGCGCTCGTGGCCGGCCCGGGTGGAGAGGCGCTCCATGCTGGTGCCGACCACCTGCTTCAACTGCGAGTCGGCCTGCGGCCTGCTGGCCTACGTCGACCGCGACACGCTGCAGGTCCGCAAATTCGAGGGGAACCCCGAGCATCCCGGCTCGCGGGGTCGCAACTGCGCCAAGGGTCCGGCGACGATCAACCAGGTGACCGACCCCGACCGGATCCTCTACCCGCTGCGCCGGGTGGGAGCCCGCGGCGAGGGGCGCTGGGAGCGGGTCAGCTGGGACGAGGCCCTCGACGTCATCGGCGCCCGGCTGCGGGCCGCCATCGTCGAAGGCCGCCAGAACGAGATCATGATCCACATCGGCCGGCCCGGCGAGGACGGCTTCACCGAACGGGTGCTGGCCTCATGGGGGGTCGACGGTCACAACTCCCACACCAACGTCTGCTCGAGCGGCGGGCGCACCGGCTTCCAGTTCTGGACCGGCATCGACCGGCCGAGCCCCGACTACGCCAACGCCAAGGTCATCTTCCTGATCAGCGCCCACCTCGAGACCGGCCACTACTTCAACCCCCACGCCCAGCGGATCACCGAGGCCCGGGCCAAAGGCGCCAAGCTGATCGTGGTCGACACCCGCCTGTCGAACACCGCCACCCACGCCGACTACTGGCTGTCACCCCACCCCGGATCGGAAGCGGCCATCAACCTGGCCGTGGCCCGCCACATCATCACCACCGGCCGGGCCAACTGGGACTTCATCCGCCGCTGGTGGAACTGGGAGGAGTACCTGGCGGCCCGCCGCCCCGACCAGCCGCGCACCTTCGCCACCTTCCAGGCCGCTCTGGCCGAGGAGTACGACGCCTACACCTTCGCCTTCGCCGCGGCCGAGTCGGGCATCGCGGCCGACACCCTGGCCGAGATGGCCGAGGTGGTGGCCCAGGCCGGCACCGCCTTCTCCTGCCACAGCTGGCGCTCGGCGGCGGCCGCCAACCTCGGCGGCTGGCAGGTGAGCCGCACCATGTTCTTCGTGGCCGCCTTGCTGGGGGCGGTGGCCACCGAGGGCGGCACCTTCCCCAACGCCTACAACAAGTTCGTCCCCAAGCCCATCTACACTCCGCCGCACCCCGGCGTGTGGCAGGACCTGTCGTGGCCGGCCGAGTTCCCCCTGGCCCAGAACGAGATGAGCTTCTTGCTGCCGCACTTCCTCAAAGACGGCCGGGGCCGGCTCGACACCTACTTCACCCGGGTCTACAACCCGGTGTGGACCAACCCCGACGGGCTGTCGTGGATGGAGGTCCTCACCGACCCGGACAAGGTGGGCTGCTACGTGGCGCTCACCCCGACCTGGAACGAGTCGGCCTACTTCGCCGACTGGGTGCTGCCCATGGGCGTCGCCTCCGAACGCCACGACACCCACTCCTACGAGCAGTACGACGGGCAGTGGGTCGGCTTCCGCCAGCCGGTGCTGCGCGCCGCCCGGGAGCGGCTGGGGGAGACCGTCACCGACACCCGCCAGGTCAACCCCGGCGAGGTCTGGGAGGAGAACGAGCTCTACATCGAGCTGTCGTGGCGGATCGACCCCGACGGCAGCCTCGGCATCCGCCAGTACCACGAGTCCAAGGCCCACCCCGGCCAGAAGCTGTCGGTCGACGAGTACTACGGCTGGATGTTCGAGCACTCGGTGCCCGGCCTGCCCGAAGCGGCCGCGGCGCAGGGCCTCACCCCCCTCGAGTACATGCGCCGCTACGGCGCCTTCGAGATCACCCGCCACCAGGGGGCGGTGTTCGACCAGCCGGTCGCCGACGCCGAGCTGGCCGACACCAACGTCACCGAGCTGGGCCGGGTCTACAGCGCCGCCCCCAGACCCGACAGCCCCAACATCGTCCCCGTGGGATCCCCCCCGCCCGACGACGCCGGGCGCCGCCCGGTGGGGGTGGTGGTCGACGACGTGGTGCGCCGCGGCTTCCCCACCCCCTCGGGCCGCCTCGAGTTCTACTCGTCGACGCTGGCCGCCTGGGGCTGGCCCGAGCACGCCCTGCCCGGCTACATCCGCAGCCACGTCCACCCGGCCAACCTGGCCGCCGACCAGATGGTGCTGCTGTCGACCTTCCGGCTCCCCACCCAGATCCACACCCGCTCGGCCAACTCCAAGTGGCTCGACGAGCTGTCGCACACCAACCCGGTGTGGATCCATCCCGCCGACGCGGCGCGCCTGGGGGTGGAGCAGACCGGCGACCTGGTGCGGGTCGAGACCGACATCGGCTACTTCGTGGCCAAGGCGTGGATCACCCAGGGGATCCGGCCCGGGGTGGTGGCCTGCTCGCACCACATGGGGCGCTGGAAGCTCACCGGCCACGACCAGGTCAGCCCGGGCGGCATGATGGCCACCGTCACCCTCCGCCACGGCCAGCAGGGCTGGTCGATGCACACCACCGACCGGGTGAAGCCCTATGCCTCGGCCGACCCCGCCCCCCGCCGCATCTGGTGGTCCGACACCGGCGTGCACCAGAACCTGACCTTCCCGGTGCACCCGGACCCGATCTCGGGGATGCACTGCTGGCATCAGGCGGTGCGGGTCCGGCCGGCCGAGCCCGGCGACGCCCACGGCGACATCGCCGTCGACACCGACAAGGCCCGCGCCGTCTACCAGCAGTGGATGGCCCAGACCCGCCCGGCGGGCACCTACACCCCCGACGGCACCCGCCGGCCGTTCTGGCTGATGCGCCCCCTGCGGCCTGCCACCGACACCTACGTGCTGCCCGGCGCCCCGTCGTGACCCCTGGCGCCGCGCCTCGTGACTCCCGCCGCCCCGTCGTGACCCCTGGCGCCGGCCGCCCAGCCGGGGACGGCACTGGGCCGGCCGCCGCCGGGCGCTGGGAGCTGCTGCGGGCCCTGGGGGCGCTGAGCGCAGCGGCGCCCGCCGCCGCCGGCGCCCTGTTCGGCGCGCTCGGCCTACAGCCGTGGGACGGAGCCGAGCACACCGAGGTGTTCGTGCTCGAGCTGCCTCCCTACGCCTCGATCCACCTCGGCCCCGAGGGCAAGCTCGGTGGCGACGCCGCCGACCGGGTGGCCGGGGTGTGGCGGACGTTGGGTCTCGACCCGCCCCCCGACCCCGACCACCTCCACGCCCTGCTGGGCCTGTACGCCGAGCTCGGCGAGGCGGCCGGCAGCTGCCGCACCGACACGGCCCGGCGCCGCCTCGACCACACCCGCACGGCGGTGCTGTGGGAGCACCTGTGGCCCTGGCTGCCGGGCTACCTCGACGCCGTGGCCGTCCACCACCCGGCGGCCGACCCGTGGGCCCGGCTGCTGGGCCAGGCCCTCGAGCGCGAAGCCGCCGCCAGCCCCGGCGCCCGGGCGCTGGCGCTGGCGCTGCGGGCCGCGCCGGACCCGATCGGCCCCGACGACAGCCCCGACCAGCTGCTCGACGCGGCCACCGCGCCGGTACGCACCGGCTTCATCCTCACCGCCGCCGACCTGTCCCGGGCGGCCGGCGCCTCCGGGGTGGGGCTGCGCCGCGGCGAACGGCGCTTCGCCCTGAAGGCCATGCTCGAGCAGAACACAGCGGCCACCTTGGGCTGGCTGGCCGCCCACGCCGCGGGCTGGGCTCGGCGCCACCGCCAGCACCTGCCGGTCGCCTTCGACCCCGCCCCCTGGTGGGCGGGTCGAGCCGCCCACAGCGCAGCCGTCCTCACCCAGCTCGCCCACCGGGCCAGCCGCGCCGCCTGAGCGCCAGGCGTCGCCCGGTGGGCTCGCCGAGCACCACGGCTGCCGCCGGCGCCACGGCGCGCATGGCGGGGCCTCCCGCTGCACCACGAGGTGCCTGCGCCACCTGGCGGCTGCGGTGCTCCGGCGGCGATCGAACAGCGCAGCTGACCGGCCCGAGGGGCCCCGCATGGCCACGGGGCCCTCACCGGGTGTGGTGGCAACCGTGGTCGGCGACGTGACGGGACGTGACGCGACGGTTGGTGTCGCCGAGGGGAGAGCCAGGGGAAGATTGGTGACACCAAGGGAAATTGGCTTGACACGCCTTGTGGCGGGGCTCGATCGTGCCGATGGTGGGCACGGTGGACGGACCCGGGGAGGACAGCGCCGATCGGAACGCCGACGGCGCCGGCCACGATCCCGGCTTGGCCGGCGGCGCTGACCTGCTGGCGGCGGCGCGCGCCGGCGACGAGGCCGCCATCGCCGAGCTGTTCCGCCAGATCCATCCGGGGCTGCTGCTCT
>JAJZNB010000166.1 GCA_021848085.1 Actinomycetes bacterium | reverse complement strand
GTGGCGGGGCCGCCCGTCGGCGGCCGATCGGTGGCGGGGCCGGCCGATCAGCTGCCGATGAGCGGCACCCGCAGGCTGCCCTGCTCCTCGGGGGTGGGGGCGGGGCGTCCCTCCCAGGTCTCCAGGCAGCTGTCGGAGCACAGCAGCACCGGCTGTCCCAGGCTGTCTTGGCGGAGCGCCACCGCCGTCTGGGGGGTCAGGCAGATCCCGCACACCGGGTCGGGATCGGCGCTGGCGTCGGTGGGACGCAGACCGAGGCGGGCCACGGCCAGCGCCTCGTCGATGCCGCGCACCCGCACGTCGAGACGCTCCAAGACGGTGGCCCACGGCGGCAGGTCCCCCACCACGGTCGTGGTGGCCAGCACCTCCTTGGGCTGGGCCAGGTCGCACAGGCGGGACGCCACGTTGACGGCGTGGCCGATGTAGTCGTCGCCTTCGAGCAGCAGGACCGAACCGGCCGTCACCCCGCAGCACACCTGGGCGGGAAGGCACCGCTCGGTGGAGGCGTGCTGCAGCTCGAGCACGGCACCCAGCAGGGGGCTCGTCTCCACCCCGACCAGCATGGCGCCGTCACCGAGCCACTTGGCGATCCGCACCCCCCGGCGCGAGCAGATGTCGCGGACCAGGGCCCGGAACTGGCCGGCCAGCAGCACGGCCCGCTCGTCCCCCTCACGGGCGGTCAGGTTCGAGAACCCGACCAGGTCCACGAAGGCGAAGGCACGACGGACACGCACCTGCAGATCGTGGCACGCCGGAGCCGGCCCGGCGAGCGCCAGCCCGAGGTCAGGGCCAGGTGCAGCTCAGCGGGCGATCAGGTTGCGACACAAGGTCGGCCGCGGCTGCCGCGCCGCGGGTGCCGTCACCGCCATCTGGGGCCCGTGCGACGGCAGCGCCTGCGACACGGTGGGGGGGCCGCCGGGCAGCACCGCCCGCAGGTAGGTGACCGGACCCATGCTGAGGGTGGCGGTGTGGTCGGCCTCGTCGGTCACCACCGTCATGTCGTGCACCGACCCGGCCGTCACGGTGGTGTCGATGCCGCCGGTCACCACCCCCGAGGCGGTCATCTGGAAGGCCAGGTGGAGCCGGCCGTGTCCCAGGGGCCGCTCGATGAGCGAGATGGTGGCGGTGCCGGCCCGGACCAGGGGGACCTGCACCGGGGCGCCGGTCGCCGCCGCCGGCTCGAAGGCGACCCGCACCACGTGCTGATAGGCGGGGCCCAGCTCCACCGGCAGCCAGGTGGCGCGCTGGTGCTGCTGGGCGGGCACGGTGCGGTAGTCCTCGCCGTCGGAGAGGTACAGCCCGTCGCAGGCCCCCACCACCCGGATCTGCCCGCCGGGGCCCCAGGCGGGCAGCGACGTGCCCTGCACCACCCGGCTGGCCAGGGGATGCCCGGTGATGTCGCTGACCGCCTGCTGGGTCTGGACGAAGGCCAGCGCCCGCGCCGGGTTCCACTCCTCGCCGGGGGCAGCGGCGATGCCGGCGTTGGCCACCACCTGGTAGGCGCCCAGCACCGCCACCGCCGTCACCAGCAGCCGCCGGGCCCAGCGGGCTTTGCCCTGGGCCCACCGCCAGGCGGCGGCCAGCCCGACGGCGCCGGCGGTGATGAACAGCGGCAGGTAGTCGGCCAGGTAGCGGTCGTCGATGTAGCCCCACAGCAGCAGGGCGCCGCCGGCGATGCCGGCCGCCACCTGCAGCAGCCCCAGGCCCAGCAGGGGGCGTTCCCGGCGCCGCCGCCAGGCGGTGGCCAGCCCCCAGCAGCTGAGCAGGAACAGCAGCGGCATGGAGGCGGTGATGCTGGCCGTGCGGTAGCGGCGGTCGAAGATGACCCCGGCCACCGTCGGCGCCGGCGCCGCCGGGCGGGTCACGAACGGGAACACCGTGCTGAAGCGGATGCCGTCGGGGCGCAGGTAGGCCAGGGCGTCGGCCGGCAGGAAGCTGAGCCCGACCTCGGAGTTGCCGTGGGCGGCCAGGAAGGCCTCGCGGTGGGCGTTGACGTGGCTCCACACCTGCTCGGTGACCGGCAGCCCGAACAGCACCCCGAACTTCAGCCAGTTGATGACGGCGCCCACGGCCAGCGGGCCCAGGCCCACGGCCACCAGGGGCAGGGCCCAGCGGCGCCGCTCGGCGCCGGCCCGGCCGCTGGCGAACCAGGCGGCCAGGGCCAAGGCGCCGGCCACCGCGGCCCAACCGGTGGTCAACCGGTCGAGGTTGGCGGCCAGCACGAGCAGCCCGGCGGCCACGGCCCGCTTGGTGGTGGGGCGCTCGAGCATGCCGATCAAGGCGAAGAAGGCGGCCGCGCTCAGCGCCACGCTCCAGGCCAGGTCCTCGTCGAACACGTAGGGAGTAGCGGCCAGGTACAGCAGCACCGACCCGGCCCCCACCGACGCCGTCACGACGCCGTAGCTGGCCGCCTCGCCGATCGACATCGCCACCGGGCCGCGCACCAGCAGCCGCACCCGCCACAGCAGCAGGGCGGTGAACACCATGGTCACGACCCAGGCCACGATCATCGAGCTCGGGGTGAGCTTGCCGTCGAGGCTGTGGGTGACGGCCAGCACCGGCATGCGCAGCAGCGACGGGAACAGCCCGAAGTAGGTGTACTCGCGCCCGGCGTGGATGAAGCCCTCGATGCCCAGCGACCCCCGCGGCACCCACAGGTGGCCGTGGAACATGGCCCGGGCCTGCAGGTCGTAGTAGTTGTCCTCGTAGACGGTGGTGCGCAGCAGGTTCGGGCCCTGCCACAGCGCCAGCAGGGTCCACAGGAACGGCACGGCGGCGACCGCGGCGCCGACCACCACCGCCACGCTGAAGCGGCGGCGGCTGTCCCCCACCTCCGCCTCGAGGGCCGTGGGGGCGTCCGCGTCGGCGAGCGGAGCGGCCGAGCGCACGGCGTCGACCGAGACGCGGCTCATCGCCGGCGAGTGTACCCAGCCCGCCGGCGCCGCCTCGGAGCAGCCGCCCCGGCCGGGACCGATCGACGGCCCCTGCCCGGGGTACATTGGTGGTCATGGGCGCGCTCCGCCGGGTGGTCCAGCTGCTCGGAACCCAGCGCGGACGCAAGCTGGTGCGCTACTCGTCGGTGTCGATCATCTCCGCCGCCGTCTCCTTCGTCGTCTTGGCTCTGGTCTACGGGGTCCTGCGGCTGTGGACCGAGGTGCCCAGCACGCTGTTCAGCAACGTGGTGGCCGGCGTCCCCGCCTACTTCCTCAGCCGGCAGTGGGTGTGGGGCCGCAGCGGGCGCTCCCACCTGTGGCGCGAGGTCGTCCCGTTCTGGGTGCTGTCGATCACCGGCATCGTCTTCGCCATCGGCGCCGCCGTGCTGGCCCGCCACGTGGTGCAGGCCGACCACCTGCACCACCTGCTGGGGACGGTGGTGGTGATGGGGGCCAACGTGGGTGCCTTCGGGGTCTTGTGGCTGTTCAAGTTCCTGGTCCTGAACCGCTACGTGTTCGGCGCCCCCACCCCCGACGTGGCCCTGGCTGGCGACTCCTGAGGCGCCGGCGGCGACTCCCGAGCCGGCCCGCGGCCGGTGCCGATCGGGGCCGGCCCGGCCGGTGTCGCCGGTCGGTGCTGGTGGCGGTGACCGGGCGGTAGAGTCGTCCGGGCGGCATGGAAGGGAGCACCACGGTGACCGAACCAGGGGGGTCCGCGCAGCGGATCGGGGTCGTTGTCGTCGCCTACAACGCTGCGTCCACGTTGGCGGCCGTGCTCGACCGGCTGCCGCCGAGCTTCCGCCGGCGGGTGGAGGAGGTCGTGGTCTGTGACGACGCCAGCAGCGACTGCACCTACACCGTCGGCAAGGAGTACCAGCAGCAGACCGACCTGCCGCTGACGGTGATCCGCCGGCCGCAGAACCTGGGGTACGGCGGCAACCAGAAGGCGGCCTACCGCTGGGCCATCGACCACGGCATCGACGTGGTGGTGCTGCTCCACGGCGACGGTCAGTACGCCCCCGAGGTCATCGAGGACCTGGTGGTGCCGTTCGAGACCGGTAGCTGCGACGCCGTGTTCGGCTCGCGGATGATGGACCCCGGCTCGGCCCGCATCGGTGGCATGCCGCTGTACAAGTGGGTCGGCAATCGCATCTTGAGCCGGTTCTCCAACGCCGCCACCGGCCTGGCCCTCACCGAGTGGCACAGCGGCTACCGGGCCTACCGGGTGGAGGCCCTCAAAGACATCCCCTTCGAGGACAACTCCGACGGCTTCGACTTCGACACCGAGATCATCCTGCAGCTTCACGAGGCCGGCAAGACCATCGTGGAGGTGCCGATCCCGACGTACTACGGCAACGAGATCTGCCACGTCAACGGCATCGGCTACGCCAAGGACGTCGCCGTGGACGTGGTGCGCTACCGCATGCACAAGATGGGGTTCGGCACCGGGGACATGGCCTTCGGCGAGCACGGCTACGACCTGAAGCTGACCACCCCCTCCTCGCACCGCAAGATCCTCAGCTGGCTGGCCGAGGGGCGGCCCCGGCGCATCCTCGACCTGGGCTGCTCCGACGGGCGCCTCGGCGAGCTGCTGCGCCTCGAGGGGCACACCGTGGTCGGCGTCGACAGCGAGAAGCTCGACGGGGTCGGCGACCGGCTCGACGCCTTCGTCGAGGCCGACCTCAACCAGGGCCTGCCCGACGAGGTCGGCGCCGACTTCGACGTGGTGGTGGCGGCCGACGTGCTCGAGCACCTGGTCGACCCCGGCGCCATGCTGGGTCAGATCCGCGACCGCCTCGGGCCGCGGGGCGTCATCATGGTGAGCGTCCCCAACGTGGCTCACTGGTACCCGCGGCTGCGCGTGGCCGCCGGTCGCTTCCAGTACGAGCGGCGCGGCATCTTCGACGCCGGCCACCTGCGGTTCTTCACCCGCCGGAGCTTCGAGCGCCTGGTCAGGGAGTCGGGGCTGCGGGTGCGGCGCCGCTCGAGCGTCGGCCTGCCGCTCGAGGTGGCCGGCCGGGGCGGCCCGGCCCCGTCGCGGCTGCTGCGCGCCGTGGGGGTGGTGGACCGCACCGGGCTGGCCCTGTCGCCCAACCTGTTCTCCTACCAGCTGCTGTTCGAGCTCGAACCGGCCTGAACCTGGTGAGCATCCCTGCCGACAGCTCCGCCGGCGCCGTCTTCGAGCCGGTGATGGACCTCGACCGCCTCGAAGCCCAGCTGCCCGAGCTGCGCAACCGCTACCGCCGGGCCGCACCCTTCCCCCACCTCGTCCTCGACGGGTTCCTGCCCGCGGCGGTGGCCGAGCAGGCCATGGAGGAGTTCCCGCCGCTCGATCCGCAGCGCTGGAACCATTACATCCACGCCAACGAGCGCAAGTTCTCCCACACCGACCCTGCCACCTGGGGACCGACCCTGCGGGCCATCCTCCACGAGCTGAACTCGCCGCGCTTCGTGGCCTTCATCGGGGCGTTGACCGGCTTCGACGGGCTGTTCCCCGACCCCACCCTCGAAGGCGGCGGGCTGCACCAGTCGACCACCGGCGGCTTCCTCAACATCCACGCCGACTTCACCGTCCACCCCCACCACCGCCGCTGGGAGCGGCGCGCCAACCTGCTGCTGTACCTCAACGACGAGTGGAAGCCCGAGTACGGCGGCGACCTGGAGCTGTGGTCGACCGACATGCGCCGCTGCGAGACGTCGATCGCCCCGGTGGGCAACCGGGTGGTCATCTTCACCACCTCGGCCGACTCGTTCCACGGCCATCCCACCCCGATGCGCTGCCCGCCCGGGACGGCCCGGCGCTCGCTGGCGTTGTACTACTTCACCGAAGAGGAGCATCCCGTGGTGCGCTCCACCGAGTACCGGGCCCGTCCCGGGGACGGCCTGCGGTCGCTGCTGATCTACGCCGACAAGCAGACCCTGCGGGGCTACGACTGGGCCAAGCGCCACCTGGGGGTCTCCGACCAGGCAGCCAGCGCCGTCATGCGACGGCTGGCCGACGTGGGCCGGCGCCGCCGCCCGCGGTGACCCCGCCGACGGCATGACCGGGGTCCTGACCCAGCGCCAGCCCGTCGGCGAGGAGCACCCCGAGCCGGCGGCGCCGGTCGCCGGGCGGGGCCTGCGCCGCTTCGTGGTGTCGGTGACGGCGGCGCTGGCCGTGGTCACCGTCCCCTTCCTGTGGGTGCTGTGGGACCTGTGGACCGGCGGGGTGAACGCCCTGCGCAGCGTCGCCCCCAGCAACTTCTACGAGCTGCAGGCCCGGGCCATGTTCCACGGTCACCTCTGGGTCCCCCGCCACAGCCTGGGGCTCGAGGCCTTCGACCACGCCGGCCACCAGTACACCTACTTCGGCATCTTCCCGTCGATCCTGCGCATGCCGGTGCTGGCCTTCACCAGCTCCCTCGACGGCAGGCTGACGGCGCCGGCGCTGCTGCTGGCCTGGGTGGCCACCGGGGTCGCCAGCGCCGGCGTCATCTGGCGGCTGCGGGTCATGGTGCGCGGCGACGTGCTGCTGGGGCGGGCCGAGGCGGCCAGCTACGGGCTGCTGGTGGCGGCCCTCACCGGCGGGTCGGTGCTCTTGTACCTGGGTGCCACCCCCTACGTCTACAACGAGGACTTCGCCTGGAGCGTGGTGCTCACCTTGGCCAGCATGTTCGCCCTGCTGGGCGTGGTGGAACGCCGGTCGGTGCCGCGGGTGGCGTGGGCCGGGTTCTTCATCCTGCTGGCCAACCTGAACCGCAGCCCCACCGGCTACGCCTGCACCATCGGGGCCTTGCTGGTGGCCGGCTGGCTGGGCTGGGGGAAGGCCGGCCGCGACCGCCGCCGCTGGGCCGTGGCCGTGGCGCTGGCCGGGCTGTTCGGGCTGGCCGCCCAGTGCGTCGTCACCTACCTGAAGTTCGGCCTGCCCTTCGGGCTGCCCATGGCGTCCCAGGTGTGGACCCACCTCGACGCCCACCGCCGCTACTTCCTGAAGGCCAACGGCGGCAAGGCCTTCAGCGTCGCCTTCCTCCCCACCACGTTGTGGGCCTACCTGCAGCCCTTCGGGTTGCGCCTGCAGTCGGCCTTCCCCTGGATCACCCTGCCGGCCGCCCCCGCCCGCGCCATCGGCGGGGTGGTCCTCGACCAGACCTACGAGACGGACAGCGTCACCGCCTCCATGCCACTGCTGTTCCTGCTGTCGTGCTGGGGGCTGGTCAGCGTGTTCCGGCCCAAGGTGCCCAAGGCGCTGTCCGCCACCCGGCCGGTGGTGCTGGCGGCCGGTTCGGCGGTGACCGGCGTGGTGCTGTGGGGCTACATCGCCGAGCGCTACCTGGCCGACTTCCTGCCGCTGCTGGCGGTGGCCAGCACCATCGGGCTGCTCGACCTGTGGCGGCGCGTCGACCAGCGCGCCGGGCGCCCGGCGCCGGCCCACACCCCCGGCCGGCTGCGGGCCGTGATGCGCCGCCGGCTGTCGGGTCGGCGGGTGCTGGTAGGGCTGGTGGCGCTGGGCACGCTGTTCGGCGTGGCCGCCAACCTCGGCGCCTCGATCTCCCCCAAGACGACGTGGACCCCGGCCCAAGTCGAGCGCTTCGTCACCGCTCAGAACGACATCAGCCACGCCAGCCTGGTGTCGTCGCTGCGACACGGCTCCACCTTGCCGCTGTGGGGGCCGGCCCAGCAGCTGTTCGTGGTCGGCAGCTGCTCGGGGCTGTACCTGTCGACCGGCGACCGCTTCGGCTACGCCCCCGGCCAGCAGATCGAGCACGCCACCTGGATCCCCGTGGAGCAGCAGGCCGGCTTCAACCACGTCATCGACATCACCGACGAGCAGCCCATCACCGGCCCCGGTCCGGCGGTCCCGCTGCTCACCTACGGCAAGACCCTGGTGGTGGTGGAGCCGGTGGCGCCCGGCAGGGTCGGCATCATCGTGGAGCATCCCGGTGGGCCCCACTACGACTTCCCTGGCACCGTCGGCCCCATGCTGCCGCTGCCACGGTACGGGGTGCTGCGCATCCACGTCATGACCGACCCGAACCTCCACGCCATCGAGGTCGCCGCCAACGGCCAGATGCTGGTCAACCACTACCTGGCCGGCACCGGCCCGGCGCAGGTCGACCAGAGCCTGCCGTGGCCGGCGGGCCACCCGCCCCAGCTGGTGGTCACCGACGTCACCGGCCCGCCGCCGGCCATGCCGCTGTGCCACAGCCTGACCGGTGGCCGCTGACCCGGCCCGCCAGCGGTGAGGTTGGGGGCGGCGGTGGGGTCCGGGGCGGCTGCCTGGTTGGGGGCGGCTGCCTGGTTGGGGGCGGCTGCCTGGTTGGGGGCGGCGGAGTGGCTCAGGGGGCCACGACGGCCTCGGCCCGCGGCGGCTGGTCGGCGGCGGTGGCCGCCGGCGGGGCGGCCGCCGGCCGGTTCCACCAGCCGATGCGGTCCTTGAGCCGCAGGATCGGCTTCTCCAACACGAAGTAGCTGCCTGCCGCGGCGGCCAGGGCCATGGCCAGCACCGGCAGCGCCACCAGCCAGAAGGGTGTGGCCTGCACCTTCAGGTGGAACCACTTCATCTCGAGCTGGGCCAGGTTCATGTGCCACAGGTAGACGCCGTAGGAGACGGTGCCGACCGCCATCATCGGCCAGCTGCTCAGCAGCCGCCGGATCAGCCCCTGCTGCTGGGGGCCGAAGACAGCCGGCAGCAGCAGCAGGAAGGAGAACACCCCGTAGAGCGCCTGGCGCTCGAGGTTGACCGCCGGGGTGACCACGTACAGCGGGGAGCGGTCGATGCCCAGGTGCGACACCGCCCAGAAGGTGAGGGCGGCCCCGCCCCAGCTGAGCCAGGGGAACAGCGGGTGGGCGGCCCAGGCCGGCTCCCGGTCGCGCAGCGCATACCACGAGCTGGCCACGGCCAGCAGCATCCCGAAGGCGAACAGGTCGAGGTAGGCCGGCAGCCAGGTGACGAACAGCGAGGAGAACAGCGGGTGGGTGAGGCAGTTCGGTGAGCAGTCGGCCACGATCTTGCCGTTGCGCACCGTGGTGTAGGGGATGTTGAGGGCCCAGATCCGGAACCCGTAGCTGATGGCGACCAGCCCGGCCACGCCGACCAGCTCCCGGCGCAGCTGGGGCCGCCCCGGGCGGCTCCGGAAGGCGACCACCACGGCGAACAGCGGCAGGAACAGGTAGAAGCTCATCTCGGTGGCCAGCGACCAGGCCTGGGGGATGCCGTTGAAGCTCTCGGCCGGCCAGTAGATCTGCAGGAAGCCGTAGTGGGCCAGCACGCCACGCCAGCCCGACCCCATCGAGATGATGTGGAAGCCGTAGCACAAGACGGTGAGCGCCAGCCAGTAGGCCGGCACGATGCGCAGCAGGCGCCGCATCCAGAAGCGGCCGATGGCCGGCTCGGCCCGGCCGGCCAGGTGCGAGGCGGCGAACGGCCGGTACAGCAGGAAGCCCGAGATCAGGAAGAAGACGGCTACCCCGATGTCGAGCCGGCTGGTGTAGATGCCCCACGGCGAGCGCAGGGTGAAGCCCGAGTCCCAGGCGGTGTGGAGCAGCAACACCGACACGGCGGCGATGGCCCGCAGGCCGTCGAACCCGGCGAAGTGGCGCAGCCGGGGGGCGGGCGTCTCCGCCGGTGCCACCGGCTCTGCGCTGGCGGCCAGCGTGGTCGGCGCGTGCTCGGTCGTCTGCAGATGGTCGGTCACCGGGCTCCTCGAAGCGGGCGCCGGCTCAGGTGCTCGCCCCGCCACGACGCCCCCGTAGAGTCTGGCACGCGGGCGCCACCACCGGCTCCGCCTCCCGGCGCCTGGGTTCACCGCCCGGTGGCTGGCGGCGGGATGCGCCGGCCACGTCGCGACAGCGCCACGTCGCGACAGCGCCACGTCGCGACAGCGCCACGTCGCGACAGCGCCACGTCGCGACAGCGCCACGTCGCTACAGTGGGCCGCCATGGCCGACGGGCGACGGGTGCGCCGCTGGTGGCGGCCCGATCCGCCCGGCCGGTGCGTGCGAGCCGAGGTGGTCCCCCGGCCCGACCGGTTCGACCTGCCCGACCGGTTCGACCGGCCCGACCGGTTCGACCGGCCCGACCGGTTCGACCTGGCCGTGCTGGTCGCCTTCGGGGGCTTGTCGGTGTGGGTGCTCGCCATCC
>JAJZNB010000100.1 GCA_021848085.1 Actinomycetes bacterium | reverse complement strand
GGGGCCGAGGCGGCCTTGATGGCTTTGGCCAGGAAGGTGATGGTGTCGTAGCCCTCGGCGTTGTAGGCGTTGGGGGTGGCGCCGGGATGGGCCGCCTCGAAGGCCTTGGTGAACGCCTGGCTGCTCGGGTAGGTCAGGCCCGGGGTGTAGTCCATGGGATAGACCACGCCGTTGGCCAGCGAGCCGGCCGGCTTCAAGGCGCCGGCCTGCATGGCTGTCTCCCCGAAGATGGTCCCCTTGTAGCCGTCGTTGCGCAGCGCGGTGATGAGATCGGGGTTCTGCGGTCCGATCACCATGAGGCCCACCGCCCCGGGGTTCTCACCGGCGATCTTGGAGGCCAGGCTGGCCACGTTGGTGTCGGCGATGGGGATCCCGTCGCTCGAGACCAGGCTCATGTGGGCCTTCTTGAGCAGGCTCGGGTACTGCTGGGTCCCCACCTGCACCAGCGTCGGGTTGTCCGAGTCGTAGACCATGGCCACCGACCTCACCCCGTGCTTCTGCAGGTACGGGATGGTCAGCGGGTTGTACAGCAGCTGCGACACCGTGGTCCGGAAGATGTTGTCGCCCATGGTGAGGACCTGCTCGTCCTCGTTGACGGCTTCGAGGTAGGGCAGGCCGGCCTTGGCCGCGATGGGCTCGGTGGCCAGGCCCTCGTTCGACAGCAGCGGGCCGATGACGGCCAGGGCGTTGGAGCTGGCCACCTGGTTCATCAGGCTGATGGCGTTCTGCTGGTTGGACTGGGTGTCGTGGACGCTCAGCTGAAGCTTGCTCGAGCCGAAGGCGTGGGTGGAGTTCAGCTCGTCGATGCGCAGCTGCATGCCCTGCAGCAGCTGCACCCCGACGTAGCCGGCCGCGCCGGTCTGGTCGCCGACGTAGGCAACGGGGATGGTGCTCGGGAAGCTGGCCGTCTTCCCGGCCGCTGCCGGGCCGCCGCCCGAACCGGAGCCCGAGCCCGCCGCGGAGCTCGTCGTCGAGCAGGCGGCCAGCGACAAGGCGGTGACGCCGACCAGGGCGCCGACGGTGAGCCGGCTCCGCAGCCTCTTCGATGGCGGCTTCATGGTCCCTCCCTCGTGGATGCCGGGCCGTCGGTGCCGGTGCACCGCCGCGCTTCCGGCGCTTGGTGACGAGCGCGACATCCCCCAGGTGCGGGAGGCGGGCGGGCGGGGCACCCCCGGGACCGACCGCGCCGGCTCTCTTCTTCTATCAACCAACCAACCGGTTGGTAGCCTAGCATGGGCGCTCGGGGCTGACAACGAGCCGCAGCGGCCCGCGCAACCCCGTCAGCCCGGTCGGCCCAGCTCGGCCAGCAGCTGCTGGCGCAGCTTGAACTTCTGGATCTTGGTGGCCGACATCGGCCAGCTGTCGACCAGGCGGAGGTAACGGGGCACCTTGAAGCGGGCGATGCGCCCGTGGCAGAAGGCGACCAGCTCCTCGGCGCTGAGCCGCTGGCCGTCGTGGAGCTCCACGAAGGCGGCCGGCACCTCCACCAGGCGGTCGTCGGGCACCCCCACGACCTGGGCGATCTTGACGGCCGGGTGGGTGCACAGGAACGACTCGATCTCGGCCGCCGCCACGTTCTCGCCGCCCACCTTCAACATGTCCTTGATCCGTCCCCGGTAGGCGATGCGCCCGTCGGCGTCGAGCGCGCCGACGTCGCCGGAGTGGAACCAGCCGTCTCCGTCGAGCACGGCCGCGGTGTGCTCGGGGTCGTCGTGGTAGCCGTCGAACAGGCTGTAGCCGCGCACCCAGATCTCGCCCGGCTGGCCCGGTGCCACCACGGTGCCGGCCTCGTCGACGACGATCACCTCGATGCCCGGGAAGGGGCGGCCGCAGGTGACCAGGCGCTGCTCCAAGGTGTCGTCGAGCTCGTTGTAGGCCACCACCCCGCCCATCTCGGTGCAGCCGTAGGAGCCGACCTGCACGGCCTGGGGCAGGGCCTGCTGCATGGCGCGCAGCTGGTCGGGAGGAGCCACGTTCAACATGGCCCGCACCGCCCGCAGGTCGGTGCGGGCGAAGTCGGGGTGGTGCAGCAGGGCCTGGGTGATGGTGGGGAAGGTCGGGTAGAGGAAGGTGGCGCCGCCGCTGCCGATCATGGCCAGGGCCTCGGCCGGGTCGAAGTGGGTGGTGGTGACGAAGGCGGCGCCGGCGTCGGCGCAGGCCAGCCAGGGCAGCACCGCCCCCATGTGGAACAGCGGCAGCGGGTCCCAGAACCGGTCGCCGCCCTGGAGCCGGAAGCGCCGGCGGGCGGCCCGGGCGTTGCGGACGACGGCCTCGTGGCTGAGCACGCAGCCCTTGGGGCGGGCCGTGGTCCCCGACGTGTACATCATGATGGCCGGGTCGCGCAGCCGGACCCGCTCGGCGGCGCGGTCCACGGCGTCGACGGTCACCGCCGCCCCCAGCGCGCCGAAGGCGGCTTCGTCGAGCAAGCCCGGCGGCTGGGCCTGGCCGAACAGCACCACGCTGCGCAGCGCCGGGGCGTCGGGCAGGGCCAGGGCGTCGGGGCGGGCGGCGTCGGCCAGGCCCGGCAGTGCCTCGGACAGCAGCGCCACGAAGTCGACGTGGTCGGCCACCAGGTCGGTGGTGCACAGCACCCGCAGCCCGGCATGCGCCACCACGTAGGCCAGCTCGGTCACCTTGAAGCGGGCGTTGACGGGGACCACCACCGCGCCGATGGTGGCGGCCCCCACCACCACGTCGAGGAAGGCCGGGCAGTTGGGCATGAGCAGCCCGACCCGGTCCCCGCGGCCGACGCCGAGGGCCAGCAGGCTGCGGGCCACCGCCGTGGCCCGCTGGTGCAGCTGGTGGTAGGTGGTGCGCGATGCGGGGAAGACGACGGCGTCGGCCTGCGGGGTGTGCTCGGCGGCCAGCCACACCAGGTCGGCGACGGTGCAGGCGTCGCTGCGGGCCCGGCCGGCGGACGCCGGCAAGGTGAACGGGTCGCTCACCACACCCTCACCCCTGGCCGCGACGGCCGACCCCGCTCGGCTCGGGTGCCTCGTGACGCCACCACACCTGATGGTCGACCCAGACGATGTCGCCGGCCAGCACGTGGGCGGCGGTCATGCCGGGCTTGCCGACGTCCCAGCGGCGGTCGGTCTGCACCAGCTGCACCAGGGTGCCGAAGCCCGAGCGGGGCCGGATGTAGGCCTCGCGCCACGCTGGGTGCGAGGCGTCGACGTCCACCGTCTCGAACCCGGCCACCTCCACCTCGGCCACCGTGGCCAGCACGTCGTCGACGAACACGGTCATGTGGTGGAAGCCTGGCCCGTGGCGCTGCAGGTAGCGGTGCAGGTAGGAACCGTCGTGCAGCGGGGTCATGAGCTCGACCTTCACGTGCGGCAGGCCCACCTGGACGGTGCGGATGGCCTTGCGGGCATCGTCGCCGCCCATGACGAAGGTGCCCCCGAGCACGTCCTGGAACAGCCGGACAGCACCGGGCAGATCATCGGTGGCGATGGCGATGTGGTCGACCTGGCGCAGGTTCACCGCCGGGTCCCCGACCCGGCGGTGAGGCGACGGCGGGCCATCAGACGTTGCGGTCGCGGTCGACCCAGTACGGCTGGCGCAGCTCGCGCTTGAGGATCTTGCCGGTGGGGGCCTTGGGCAGGCTGTCGAGGAACTCCACCGAGCGGGGCTTCTGGTAGGAGGCGAGGTGCTGGCGGGCGGTGTCGATGATCTCCTGCTCGGTGGCCGTGGTCCCGGGCTTCAGCACCACGAAGGCCTTCACCGTCTCGCCCCACTCGTCGTCGGGGACACCGATGACGGCGGTCTCGAGCACGGCGGGGTGCCGGGCGATGGCCTCTTCGACCTGCACCGAGTAGATGTTCTCGCCGCCGGAGATGATCATGTCCTTGGCCCGGTCCACGATGAACACGTAGCGGTCCTCGTCCCAGGTGGCCACGTCGCCGGTCCACATCCACCCGTCGCGCAGCGTCTGGGCCGTCAGGTCGGGGCGGCCCCAGTAGCCGAGCATGTTCGCCTCGGAGCGGACGATGATCTCGCCGGTGGTGGTGCCGTCCTGGGGCACCGGCCGGCCGTCGGGATCGACCACCTGCACCGAGGTGACGAAGCCCTCGCGGCCGCACGAGCGCAGCCGCTGGGCGTTGACGCCCCGCACGGCGTCGAGATGGTCCTCTTGGGAGAGGAACGTCATGGTGGTGCCCTCGGTCTGCCCGTAGCCCTGGATCAAGGTGCAGGGAAACGAATCGAGGGCGGCCTTCACGATGGTGGCCGGCATCGGGCCGCCGCCGTACTGGATGTTGCGCAGGCTCGAGAGGTCGTAGGACCCGAAGCTCTCCACCGCCATCATCCAGTTCAGCATGGTGGTGATGCCGAGGAAGGCCGACACCTTCTCCTCCTGGATCAGCTCCAGGGCCAGCTTGGCCTCGAAGTTCATCAGCACCAGCGGACAGCCGTGGGCCAGGTAGTTCATGGAGAGCACGACCGGGATGTGGTACATCTGGCCGGTCAGCATGTAGACGTCGGTGGAGACGACCCGTTCGGCCACCGTCTGGTTGAGCATCCCCATGTAGACGCTCTTGTGGGAGTGCAGCGCCCCCTTGGACTCACCGGTGGTGCCGCCGGTGTACAAGATGAAGAAGGGGTCGTCGTTGCCGATGTGAGCCGACCACTGCGGCTCGGCGTCGGAGGCGCCACCGAGCAGGTCCTCGTAGGAGCCGTCGCCGCCGGGTCCGTACTGCAGCCAGGTCGGCACGTCGACCAGACCCTGCAGCTCCGCCGCCTCCTTGGCGAGCTCGTCGGAGACCACCAGGGCCTTGGGGGAGGCGTCGGAGATGATCTTGGCCAGCTCCTTGGGGCCCAGGCGCCAGTTGAGGGGCTGGGCGATCAGCCCCGCCCGCCCCGCCGCGAAGTACAGCTCCTGGTACTCGATCGAGTTCTTCGACAGGACAGCCACCCGGTCGCCCTGGTCCATCGACAGCCCGCCCCGCAGCCCGTTGGCCGCCCGGCGCACCCGCTCGTCGAGCTCGCCGAAGGTGATGCGCCGCTGGTTCGGCACGTCGATGATGGCCTCGGACCTCGGCCGCAACGCCGCGTGCTTGGCCGGGATCATCCCGATGTTCATGCTCGGACCCCTTCCTCGGGAACGTGGGCGTGGCGGCGATCGCCGGGCCCGGCCCGCCGGCACCGGGGCCAGCCGGCGCCGGCACCTCGGGGGAGGGCCTGCCGCCGGGCTGCTGCCCCTGCGTGCCATGCGCTCGGCGTGGCATGGACGGCGGTCATCGGTCCCCTCCCCCTCGGCGGGTTCGCCGGCGCCGCCGGCCCGAGGTCGAACCTCGGCTCGGGGCTGCGCCTGCGGCGCTCCGGCTCCGGCTGGCGCCGGTGTCCGCGGACCCACACTCTCTACCAACCGTTTGGTGGCTATGGAGACGATAGCACCGGTCCGGCACCCTGACAAGGACGGGCCCCGCCCGCCGCCTCCCGACCCGTCGGTCACCTTGGACCAAACGGTTGGTTCAGGTAGAGTGGGGAGACGGCCGGTGCCGGTGGTTCCGGGGGCGCCCCGGCCGGCCCGGACCCCACCGGATCCGAGGTGCGATAGCACAGCACACGGAGCCCCCCCGGGCCCCGACACGCAGATCCCCACGAAGGAGCGTTCGATGCCAGACGGGCAGCGGCGGCTCGGCGAGCCGCACCGGCCATGAGCACCCAGGCCGCCGCCGGCGGCGTTCCGACCACCGCCGCGCCGGCGGCCCCCGACCCCCGGCCCCAGCTGGTCGAGCGCGATGGGCAGGTGCTGCTGGCCGGCGGCCGCTGCCGGGCCTGCCGCTATCCCACGCGGTACGTGGTGCCTCGCTGCCCGGTGTGCGGCGAGGAGAGCGATCCCGCCGACATGGGGCCTGGCGGCACCGTGTTCAGCGCCACGGTGCTGCGCATCGCGGTGCCCGGACGGCGCCCACCGATGGTGCTGGCCTACGTCGACGTCGACGATGGCCCGCGGATCCTGGCCCACGTCGACCACGGCGACCAGGCTCCCGCCCCTTGGGCCCGGGTCCGGCTGATCGGCCAGACCCCTGCAGGCGACCCCCTGGTGCGCGAGGAGCCGGCCGCCGCCTCCCCCGCCGGCCCACGAGGTGCTTCATGAGACCGGTCGTCTACGGGGTCGGGACGTCGGACTTCGGCAAGCAGCCCGAGCGCAGCGGCCCGCAGCTGGCCCAGCAGGCCGTCTACGAGGCCCTCGGCGACGCCGGGGTGGACCGGGTCGACGCCGTCTTCGCCGGCACCGTGTTCGGCGCGCCGGGCACGGCCCAGCGGGCCTTGCAGACCCTGGGCATCACCGAGGTGCCCATCGTCACCATCGAGAACGCCTGTGCCAGCGGCACCACCGCCTTCCACGAGGCCTGCCAGGCGGTGTCCTCGGGCCGCTACCGCCACGTGCTAGCGCTCGGCATGGAGACCATGACCCTGCACTTCTCGGGTCCGATCCTGCCCGAGGCCACCGACGCCGAGGGCCGCCAGGGCATGGCCATGCCCAGCATCTACGCCATGTCGGCCAACCGCTACAAGGCCGAATTCGGCGTGACCGACGAGCAGCTGGCCCTGGTGTCGGTCAAGAACCACCGCAACGGCACCGCCAACCCCTGGCCCCACCACGCCGTGGAGCTGACCGTGGAGCAGATCCTGGCCTCGCGCCTGATCGCCGATCCGCTCAACCTGCTGCAGTGCTGCGCCATCTCCGACGCGGCGGCCGCCGCCGTGGTGGGACCCGAGCGGGGCAACCGCCGTGACGTAGCGGTGCGGGCCACCGTCTTGCGCTCGGGCGCCCTGTGGGACCACCGCAGCCCCCACGTGTGGGGCTACGACATCGTGCGCGACACCGCCGCCCAGGCCTATGAGCAGGCCGGGCTGGGACCCTCGGAGGTGGACGTGCTCGAGGTGCACGACGCCTTCACCATCGGCGAGATCGTCACCACCGAGGCGTTGGGCCTGGCCCCTCTCGGTGCGGGGGCCGCCCTGTGCGAGAGCGGCCACACCTGGATCAGCGGTCGCCAGCCCGTCAACCCGTCAGGCGGCCTGCTGTCGCGGGGCCATCCGCTGGGCGCCACCGGTCTGGCCCAGCTGGCCGAGATCGTCTGGCAGCTGCGCGGCGACGCCGGTGCCCGTCAGGTCGACGGGGCCCGCATCGGTCTGGTGGAGACCATGGGCGGCGGGACCGCCGGGGTCGACGGCAACGGCTGCGTGGTGGCGGTGCTCGGTGGCTGAGCGCCGCTCGAGCGGACCCGCCGCCGCCGGCGCCCCGGAGCCGGCGCTCCGGAGCCGGCGTCGGGACCAGAAGGAGAAGGCCAAGAGGAGCGTGATGGCCATCGATGACGACATCTTGTCGCCCGAGCGGGTGGCGGACCCCTACCCCTACTTCGCCGCGTGGCGCGAAGAGGACCCGGTGCACTGGAACGAGCAGTACCGGGCCTGGTTCGTCCACCGCTTCCTCGACGTGTGGGAGGGGCTGCGCAACCCGGCGCTGTCGTCGGATCGGGTGCAGCCGGTGTTCGAGCACAAGCTCAGCCCCGAGCAGCAGCACGAGCGCCGGCCCACCTTCGAGATCCTGGAGCACTGGATGGTGTTCCACGACCCGCCCGACCACACCCGCCTGCGCCGGCTGGTGAACCAGGCCTTCACCCCCCGTTCGGTGCAGGCGCTGCGGCCCCGCATCGAGGCGGTCGTCGCCGACCTGCTCGACCAGATCGGGCCGCGGGGCTCGGTCGACCTGATCCGCGACTTCGCCTACCCCATCCCGGCCGTCATCATCGCCGAGATGATGGGCGTGCCGCCCGAGGACCGCGACCTGTTCAAGGCCTGGTCGGACGCCATCATGATCCTGGTGTTCGGCGGGGCCCGGGTCGAGGACCGCCGCGAGCGCGCCCAGCGCAGCCTGCTGGAGCTGGCCGACTACCTGCGGGGCCTCATCCGCCGCTTCCGGGCCGACCCCCAGGACAACCTGATCACCTCGCTGGTGCGGGCCAAAGAGCACGATGACGCCTTGAGCGAGGACGAGATCGTCTCCACCTGCACGCTGCTGCTCTTCGGTGGCCACGAGACGACCACCAACCTGATCGGCAACGGGACGCGGGCGCTGTTGACCCATCCCGACCAGCTGCAGCGCCTGCGCCACGACCCCGGGCTGCTGGCGTCGGCCGTGGAGGAGCTGCTGCGCTTCGACGGCCCCTCCAAGATGCAGGTCCGGCGGGTGGCGCACGACACCGAGCTTGGCGGCAAGCGCCTGGCCGCCGGGGACGAGCTGTACTTCGTGCAGGCCGCGGCCAACCACGACCCCGAGGAGTTCCCCGACCCCGACACCTTGGACCTGGGCCGCTCCCCCAACCGCCACATCGGCTTCGGGTTCGGTCTGCACCACTGCCTCGGAGCGCCGCTGGCCCGGCTCGAGGGATCCATCGCCATCGACGCCCTCATCCGGCGGCTGCCCGACCTGCAGCCGGGGCCCGAGCCCGAGGTGTGGCACCCGACCCTGATCAGCCGGGGCATGGAGCGCTTCCCCGTCTCCTTCACGCCGGCCGCCGCCCGCAAGGGAGCCGCGGCGTGAGCGACGCCCTCTCTCTCGACCGGCGGGTGGCGCTGGTCACCGGCGCCTCGGGCGACCTGGGCCGGGCCATCGCCGTGGCCCTGGCCGAGCACGGCGCGGCGGTGGCCCTGGCGGCGCGCACCGAGGCCAAGCTCCACGACACCGCCGCCGCCGTCACCGCCGCCGGCGGCCGCGCCCTGGTGCTGCCCTGCGACGTCACCGACACCGAGCAGGTGGAGGCGGCGCTGTCCCGGGCCGAGTCCGAGCTGGGGCCCCTCGACGTGGTGGTGAACAACGCCGGCGGAGCCCGGTTCATGGCGCCCATCCTCGACGTGCAGGACCGGGGCTGGGACAAGACGGTGGCGCTCAACCTGACCGCCCCCTTCGTGGTGGCCCGCACCGCGGCCCGCTCCATGGTCGAGCGCGGCCGGGGGACGGTCATCAACGTGGCCTCGCTGGCCGGCCTGCGGGGCCTGCCGTCGCTGTCGTTCTACTCGGCCTCCAAGGGCGGGCTGCTGCTGCTCACCCGGGCCATGGCCCAGGAATGGGGGCCGGCCGGCATCCGGGTCAACGCCGTGGCGCCGGGCCTGGTGGAGACCGACGCCTGGGACCACTACCGCGACAACCCCGACATGGCCAGCACGACCGGGCAAGGCATCCCCCTGGGGCGCTGGGCCCTGCCGCACGAGGTGGCGCTGCCGGTGGTGTTCCTGGCCTCCGACGCCGCCTCCTACATCACCGGGGCCACCCTGGTCGTCGATGGCGGCATGACCGCCTGAGCGCCGGGTGCGCCCCGGCGCCGTGACCGCCTCAGCGCCGGATGGCCCGAGCGCCGGGGGGCGCCGCCGGACGCCGACCCGGCGGTCAGCGTCCCGGGGCGATCACCTCGGCGCCGAAGCGCACCGGCCGGCCCCGCTCAGGCGAGCTCGCGGCGGCGGGCGGCGGTGGGGTCGATGTCTTCGCGCAGCAGGCGCAGCTCCTCGGCACTGGGCCGGGCCGTTACCGGGAGGTCACCGTCGGGGACCAGCACCTCGAAGCCGGTGGCGGCCACCACGTCGGCCAGCTGCACCCCGGGATGCAGGCTGGCCACCCGCATGGCCTTGGACTGCGGCTCGAAGTCGAACACGCACAGGTTGGTGACGCAGGCCTGCGGTCCGCCGGGCAGGCCGAGGCGCTGCCGGTGGTCGCCGCCGTCACCCCAGCCGACGCCGGAGCGGAAGTCGAGGCGCTCCACGAAGGTGCGGGGGTCGTGGGTGGTGCTCCACAGGTAGATGCGCGGGATCATGCAGCCCAGGTCGGCCATGCCGCCACCACCGGGGAGACGCACCTTGGGCTTGTCGTAGGGGCCGATGACGGTGTTGTTGACGTTGCCGTAGCGGTCCATCTGGGCGCCGCGGAAGGCGAAGGTGTTGTAGCGGGCGCCTTGGGCCAGGGCCCAGAAGTCGAACGGGGAGTTCGACAGCATGCTGGCGTTGCCCCACAGGGCGTCCGACAACGTCGACTCGGGGATGCGGTGCGGGTCGGCGGCGATGGCGTTGGAGGTGGCCGCCCGCACCAGC
>JAJZNB010000269.1 GCA_021848085.1 Actinomycetes bacterium | reverse complement strand
GGGTGACGGTGGCGCCCGGATGCACCTTGGTGCCCCCTGCCGGGTCCTGGGAGCAGACCAGGTTGATCTGGGTGCAGCTGGCGCTCTGCTGCACCTGGGGGGTGAGACCCAACGACCGCAGGCTGCTCTTGGCGGCCGTCACCGACTGGGCCGAGAAGTCGGGCACCTTCACCAGCGGGGTGGTGGTCGTGGTGGTGCTGTTGCTGGAGGCCCCGGTGTAGAGCACCACCCGCTCCCCGGCGTGGACCTTGGTGCCGGCGCTGGGCGAGGTCCGCCCCACCTGGTCGGGGGGGATCTGTGTCAGCGACGGATCGCTGCGGGTCGTGACGTGCAGCCCGTCGCCTTGCAGGCGCGAGGTGGCCGACGACACCGTCTGGCCGACCACGTTGGGCAGGCTGAAGGTGCTGGCGGCCGAACCGCTCAGCTTCCACCAGCCCAGCGACTGACCCAGGAACACCACCACGACGGCCAAGGCGGCCAGCAGCAGCAGCAGCACGGCGACGTACAGCCCGGTGCGGCTGGGCGGTTCCTCCTCGTCCTCCACCAACGCCGGCGCCACCGCCGGCAGCGCCTGGGTGGCACCCAGCGCCTGGGTGGCACCGAGCATCTGGGTGGCACCGAGCATCTGGGTGGCACCGGCCGCGGCGTGCAAGGCGGTGGGGGGGATGGTGGCGGCGGTCACCGACCGACCTTCGCGGAAGCGCAGCAGGTCCACCCGCAGGTCGTCGCCGGTGGCGTAACGGTACTCGGGCGACTTGGCCATGCACTTGAGCACGATGGCCTCGAAGTCCGGCGGCACCGACGGGTTGATCTCCCTGGGGGTCGGCGGGGTCTCACGGACGTGCTTGGAGGCCACCGCCACTGGCGACTCGCCGAGGAACGGGGGACGTCCGGTGACCATCTCGAACAGCACCACCCCCAGCGAGTAGAGGTCGCTGCGGGCGTCGACACCCACCCCTTCGGCCTGCTCGGGGGAGAAGTAGGTCGCCGTGCCCATGACGGCGCCGGTCTGGGTGAGGCTCTCCTCGGTGTTGACGGCACGGGCGATGCCGAAGTCGGTGACCTTGACCGTGCCCTCATCGGTGATGAGGACGTTGCCGGGCTTGACGTCGCGGTGGACGACCCCGTGACGGTGGGCATAGGACAGGGCGCCGGCTACGTCCGCCCCGATCTCGGCGGCCCGGTCGGGGTGCAGCGGTCCGGCCGTCCGCAGGATCGACGACAGGGTCCGCCCGTCGACGTACTCCATGACGATGTAGTAGGTGCTGTGGTCCTCACCCCAGTCGAAGACCGGCACGATGTTGGGGTGCGACAGGTTGGCGGCGGCCTGAGCCTCGCGTCGGAAGCGCTCCACGAACGACCGATCGACCGACAGCTCGGGGAACAGCACCTTGACGGCCACGGGCCGGTCCAGCAGGCGGTCCTGGGCGAGATACACCTCGGCCATGCCGCCTCGCGCCACCAGGTGCGACAGCTCGTAGCGCTCCGACAGGACGCGCGGGGACTTGGTCGGCTCCATGTGCGTCAGAGCCTAGGCTCCGCCACCAGCTGCACCCGGACACCAGGCCACCCATGGTGACCTGACAGCCACGTAGCGGGGTCCGGGTGTGGTCACTGGCCCAGCACCGCCTGCAGCATGGCCCGGATGACTGGGCCGGCCACCGCTGCGCCGGTGGCGCTGGGCGCCTCGTCGGGCATCACCACGGCCAAGGCGATCTTGGGGGCGCTGGCCGGGGCCAGGGCGATCATCCAGTCGGTGGTGCCGGTGTTGCCCACCCCGATCTGGGCGGTGCCGGTCTTGGCTCCCACGTCGTCGGCCGGGTTGAAGATGCCGTAGGCGGTGCCGTCGGTGTTGGACACCACATGGGTCATGAGGTTCTTGATGGCGCTGGCCGCCGACGGGCTGATGGGGGTCTTCCACGGCGTGGGCTTGTACCTGGTCACCAGGTTGCCCTGCGAGTCGTAGATGTCGGCCATCACGTGGGGGGTCATCATGACGCCGTGGTTGGCGACGGTGGCCGCCACCAGCGCCATCTGCAACGGGGTGGCCGCCACGTTGCCCTGGCCGATGGCCGAGTAGGCCTGGAACGGCACGTTGGCCTGCAGCTGGGCCACGGTCGGGAACCGCGACACCTCCAGGTAGCTGTGGGGCAGGTCGATGGGGGGCTGCTGGTCGAAGCCGTAGGAGTAGGCCTCCTGGTACAGGTTCTGGGGGCCGAGGTCGAGGCCGATGAGGGCGTAGCCGGTGTCGCACGAGGGCGGCAGCATGACTCGGATGGTGCCGCCGCAGGTACCGGCCACGGTCTGGGCGTTGGGGAAGTGGTTGCCGTAGTTGCACAGCCCCTGGGTGGTGTCGGGCAGGTTGATCCCATGGGGCTGGCCGTAGGGGCCGAGCGCCGGCGGCAGGCAACCGAGGGACGGGTAGGACTTGTGGATCAGCGACGGCTTGTGCTGGTAGACGGCGGAGGTGGTCACGATCTTGAAGGTGGAGCCCGGCGGGAAGCTGTCGGCGTAGCTGATGGGCAGCAACGGGGTGAAGCCGTGCTGGGCGGGATCGGGGGAGGTGTAGGACTTCCAGGCGGCTGCCTCGGTCTTCGGGTTGAGCGAGGTCAGCGGGTTGGGGTTGAAGGTGGGGTTGGCGTACATGGCCAGCACCGCTCCGGTCGCCGGGTCCAGAGCCACCACGCCGCCGACCCGGCCGGCCAGCGCCGTCCGGGCGGCCTGCTGCAGCTTGGGCTGCACCGTCAGCCGCACCGTGTCGGTGATGGTGTGGGTGGACAGCAGGTCGCGGATGGTCTTCACCGGCGCGTTGTGCGTCTTCAGGTACGAGACGTAGCTCGCCTCCACCCCGCTGCTGCCGTAGATGAGCGAGTCGTAGCCGACGATCTGGCTGTAGAGGCCCCCCTGAGGATAGGTGCGGGTGTACTTGTAGATGGTGTTGGCGTGGGTGGGCACCGACTTGGCCAGCACGGTGCCGTCGGCCGCCTCGATGAGGCCCTTGGGCTGGGCGTACTTCTGGAAGACGATCCGGGGGTTGTGAGGGTTGTCGGCCTCGGCCTTGGCCTGCACCACCTGCACGTTGTTGAGCTGCACGAACAGCGCGACGAAGCACAGGGTGATGAAGATGCCGAGCCATCCGATGCGGCGTCCCACGTCAGGTGCCTTTCGTGGAGCTGGGTGTGGTGGTGGAGCTGGGCGTGGTGGTTGTGGTCGTCGACGGGGCCGGTGCCAGGCCGGCGTTGGTGACGGTGCGCTGCTCGGCCACCAGGTTCGAGACGAAGCGGCGGGCGGCCACCAAGCTGGACTCCTCCACCCCCTGGCGCAGCTCGGGCACGAAGGTCGGCGGCACCTGGGCGGTGGAGACGCCGGTGCGGTCCACCGCCTTGGGTGCGATCCACAGGAACCCGCCGCGGCGGCCCTGGTAGATGACCAGCTCGTTTCCGCTGGTGCGGACGAAGTAGGAGTTGTCCACGTACCAGTGAACCATGGCGTAGACGCCATAGCCGATCGCCGCCACCATCACCACGAACAGGACGCTGCGGACGGTGATCCGACGCCGGGGCCGCACGGCGGGCACCGCCCGGCCGGTCCGGCCGCCCGGGGGCCGCGACGTCGTGACCGGAGCGACGACCGGCACGGCACTGGTAGCCAAGGTGCCGGTGGCGCTGTTGGAGCCCACGGTGCCGGTGGCGCTGTTGGAGCCCACGGCGCCGGTGGCGCTGTTGGAGCCACCCGAGGAAGCCGCCTCCTCGATCTGATCGGCAGCACCGCTCCCGGCCAGGGCGCGGGGGGTGCCATCGGTGGACCCCGATGACGCCGGAGCCTGGCGGTCGGCCGGAGCCTGCGGCGGGGCCGGAGCCTGGCGGTCGGGCGGAGCCTGCGGCGGGGCCGGAACCTGGCGGTCGGCCGGAGCCTGAGAGGCGGGGACGCTCGAGGCCGGTGCGCCGGGCCCGGAGGCGCCCACTGGCACCACCGGCACACCCCCGGCCAGCAGCTGCCGGTCGCTGGACGCCCCGGCATCGTCCGCCTCGGGGTCGCCCACCACCACGTCGACCACGACGGCCGTGACGTTGTCGCTGCCGCCATGCTCGTTGGCCATGCGCACCAGGGTGTCGGCAGCCCGCTGCGGGTCGCCGGCCCGGCCGAGCACCCCGGCGATCCGGTCGGGGGAGACCTCGTTGGACAGGCCGTCGGAGCACAGCAGGTACCGGTCACCCTGCTGGGGGTGGACCTCCCAGGCGTCGACCTCGACGTCAGGTCCCACCCCCAGAGCACGGGTGAGGATGTGACGATGGGGGTGGATGGCCGCCTCGGCCTCCGACAGCTCACCCCGGCTGACCAGCTCCTCGGCCACCGAGTGGTCGTGGGTCAGCTGGTCGAGGCGCCCGGCACGCATCCGGTAGGCCCGGGAGTCGCCGACGTTGGCCAGCACCAGCCGGTCGCCGTGGTCGGTGACGACCAGGGCGGCGGTGGTCACGGTGGTTCCCATGCCGCGGACCTCGGCGTCATCGCGGCCGCGCTCCCAGACCGCCAGGTTCGCCTTGCGCACCGCCTCGACCAGGCCCTCGGAGGTCGGGTTGCGCCGGAACTCGGCCGCCAAGGTGTCGATGGCGACCCTGGCGGCCACCTCCCCGCCGGCGTGGCCGCCCATCCCGTCCGCCACGGCGAACAGCGTCAGGCTCTCCAGCGCCAGGTCCTCGTTGATCGAGCGCACGCGACCCACGTCGGAGGCCGAACCCGACCGCAGGACGGTCAACAGGCAACCCCCGACGCCGAGGGCCCCGGCCCGCCCGCCCCGCCCACCGACCTGGCACGACCGGGCCGGATGCCAACGGTCACGGTCGCCCCTCCCGCTCTCACCGCTGCACCTCGAACACCGTGCCGCCCACCTGCAGCAGGTCGCCCTTGCCCAGGTGCAGGGGTCCGTCGATGCGCTCGGCGTTCACCCAGGTACCGTTGGTGGAGCCGAGGTCCTCCACCCACAGCTGGCCGCCGCGTCGGTAGAGGCGGGCATGGATGTTGGAGGTGTAGGCGTCGTCGACCCGCACCCCGCACCCCGCCGCCCGTCCCACCGTGACCTCGTCAGGCAGGTCGTAGGTGGCGCCACGGGCCGCTTCGGGCTCCACCACCCGCAGGCGGTACTTCGACCGATCCCGGCGGCCACCGCCGGACGGCGCCGGGGCGACCAGCGCCTCGACGGGGGCGCCGCGCTGCCGCGGCGGGCGGACCTCGACCACCACGGCCCGGATCACCCACAGGAAGAAGAGCCACATCAGGGCCACCACGAAGATCTCCAGGGCGCGGAGCAGGTTCTGGTTGTCGAGGTTGGTGGCACCCAGCAGCACCGCGTGCGTCATGGCGCCTCGAAGTGCAGGGTGGTGGTGCCGACGGTGATCTCGTCGCCGTCGGCGAGGACGTGCTCGGTGACGGGCAGGCCGTTGACCCGGGTGCCGTTCGTCGACTGCAGGTCCCGCACCACAACCTCGCTTCCCCGCCGTCGGATCTCGGCGTGGCGGCGGCTCACGTTGGGGTCGCTCAACATGACGGCGCACTCGGGCAGCCGCCCGACGACCACCGGTTCCGCCCCCAGCACGATACGGCCCCCGTCGGGCAGCACCAGGGATGGCGGAGCTTGCGGCATCTCCCCCTGGCGCAGGTCGCACAGGACCTGGAAGCGTCCGGCGCGCATTCGGGCGTTGCGGCGGATCTCCACCTCCACCGGACCCACCAGCTCGTAGTCCTCGACCTGCGCGTGCTCACGCGCCGCTTCGGCCAGCTCGCGGGCCAAGGCATCGGAGAAGTTGGCGAAGCGCTCGGAGTCCTCCGGCGACAGGTCCACGATGAAGTGGTTGGGGGCGATGAGCCCGTTGACGCCGACGCGCCGCTGCAGGTCCATCTCGCGGGTCAGCCGACGGCCGATCTCCACCGGTTGCAGACCGGCCCGGAACGCCTTGGCGAAAGCGCCCTCCACCAAGCGCTCGAGGCGCTGCTCGAACTGCTGCAGTCCCATGGTGACCCGCAGCCTACCGGGGTGTTGTTCCACCACAAAGGTCGCTGATCGCCGTGGCCAGGGACGATCCCGCTCCCCGGCGGGCCGCCTCACCGGGGCGGGGGTCGGCTACTGTGGCGTGGGTCGCTCGGGCGAGTGGCGGAATTGGCAGACGCGCAGGATTCAGGTTCCTGTGTCCGAAAGGATGTGGGGGTTCAAGTCCCCCCTCGCCCACCGCGAAAGTCCTGGTCATGCTGCCATGCCCCCTGGTCGCAGGCGGGTGACCCCCCTGTGGCGTGCCGGTGACATCCACCACCGGACCAGGCCGGCTGGTGATGGCGAGGATCGCCCCGGGGGGAAACCTCCACCACTCACCGTGACCTTTTCTTGCCTGGTGCCGCAGCCACCGGGCCGCTGGTGGCGTCCGTCGCCCAGTGGCCGGCGTCGGCGGGCTCCGCCGGGGCTTCGTCGTCCGCCAGCGACAAGAAGCTCTCGTCCTCCTGCGAGCTGTGCAACCGCAAGATGGCGTGCAGCTCGTAGAGGCGCCGGCGCAGCTCGACCAGGTCGACGGGATCGGGGCCCTCGGACGCGATGTCGTCGAGCAGCTGCCCGAGGCGCCGGATCTGGTGGACGATCTCCACGTGGGCCCGGCTCATGGTCCCGGTGGGATCGTTGCCGCCGAGCACCCGGCCGATGAGCGGGTAGAGCACCTCCTCCTCGGCCCGCTCGTGGGGAACCACCTCGTCGACCAGCACCTGCTGCAGCTGGCGGAGCCGGCCCATGGCCTCGGCTGTCGACGCCACCCCCAGAGCGTCGGCCGCGGTGCGGATCTGCTCGATGACGTCGCGCAGTGCCAGGTGCTCGTCGTGGAAGCGCCTGGTGAGGGCCAGATCGGGCTGGCCCAGGTGCACACCGGTCCCGACGGGCCGCAGAGCCCGCAGGGCGTTGACGATGACGATCACGTCGATGCCCTCCTGCAGCAGCGCGCCCCACACCGCCGGCAGCCATCCCGCCGCGGCAACACCCATGGCGGCCAGCGCCATGGCCATGCCGGCCGCCACGCTCTGCACGGCGATGCGCCGGGTCCGGCGGGCCACGGCCACCGCCTCGCCGAGGCGGTCGAGGCGGTCGACGGTCAAGACGGCGTCGGCCACCTCCGACGACGCCGTGGCGCCGCGGGCGCCCATGGCCACCCCCACGTCGGCCAGCGCCAACGCCGGCGCGTCGTTGACGCCGTCGCCCACCATCAGGGTCGGAGCGTGGCGGGCTTCGAGGCGCACCGCGTCGAGCTTGTCGGCCGGCGTCCGCTCGGCCAGGACGGCGTCGACCCCGACCACGGCTCCGACCGACTCGGCCACGTCGGAACGGTCGCCGGTGACCATGACGATCCGGCTGATCCCGCTGCGGCGCAACGCCCGCACCGTCCGGCCGGCGTCGGTGCGGAGCGGGTCGTCGAGGACGAGCAGGCCGATGAGCTCTCCGTCGGCCACCACGAACACGGTCATGGCCCCGTCGAGCGCGGCGCGCCGCCGGGCCTGGCGAGCCCACGGCGGGGTGGCCCCCAACCCGACCCACGCCGCGGTGCCTACCGCCAGGCTCCGTCCCTCCACCATCCCGGCCAACCCGGCACCGGCCTGCTCGCGCACCTGCTCGGGAAGGCTCAGCGCCAAGCCCCGGGCGGCGGCGGCCCGGACGATGGCGGTGGCCAGCACGTGGGGGGAGACCTGGTCGAGCGAGGCGGCCAGCTGCAGCACCCGGGCCGGTGCGACCGGGCCGGCGGTGACGATGCCGGCCAGCACCGGACGGCCGGCGGTGAGGGTGCCGGTCTTGTCGATGAGCAGCGTGGTGCAGCGGGCCATCCGCTCGAGCACCGCGCCGCCTTTGACGACCACCCCACGCCGCGCCGCGCGCGACACCCCCGACACCATGGCCACCGGAGCGGCCAGGATGAGCGGGCACGGCGTGGCCACCACCAGCACCGCCACCGCCCGGGCGGCGCCGGCGAACCCCCAGGCCGCGCCGGCCAGAACCAGGCTGACCAGCAGGAACCACAGGGCGTAGCGGTCAGCCAACCGGACGAAGGGGCCTTGGGATGCCTCGGCATCGGCCACCAGGCGCACGATGGCGGCGTGGGTGCTCTGCGCCGCGGTGGCGGTGGCCCGCAGCTCGAACGGGACGTCGGCGTTGACGCCGCCGCTGCGGGCCAGGTCGCCTTCGAGATGCTCCACCGGCAGCGGCTCTCCGGTGAGGCTCGACTCGTCGAGCACGGCCCGGGCCGACGCCACGGTGCCGTCGACGGGCACGATCTCGCCCGAGCCCACCAGCAGCCGGTCTCCGGGGACCACGGCCGCGAGGTCCACCGCCTGCACCGACCCCTCGCGGTAGCGCCGGGCCGCACGCGGCGCCTGTGCGAGCAGGGCCTGCAGGTCGCGCCGGGCCCGCCCCGCCGCCCAGGTCTCGAGCGCTCTGCCGGTGGTGATCATCACGCCGATGACGGCGGCGGCCAGCTCCTCGCCCACGGCCAGCGCGCCGGCCACGGCCAGCACGGCGACCACGTCGACCCCGAGCCGGCCCCGGCGCACGGTGCCGACCACCGCCACCAGCGCGAAAAGCCCGCCGCCGATGGCCGCGGCCATCCAGGCCCCGTCGCCGGCCCTGGCCCACCCGACCTCGTGGGCCAGGGCCCCTCCGGCCAGGGCCGCCAACGACGCAGCGAGCACCACCGCCGCGGCGTGGTGTGCAGCCCAGCTCCGCAGCGACCGCGAAGGCGTAGAGGCCTGCATCCTTGGAGGTTGCGGCGCCGGACACCCAGCCTCAAGGGTCCAAGGTCCGGCTGTGGGCGTCGCAGGTCGGCCGGGGAGACGGGGGCCGTTGGGCTTCGGACGCAGACCGGGCACGCCCCGCACATGGGAGGCGTGGAGCGATCCACGCTGCCGGCCGGCGCTGTGGTCGGGCTCGATGCCGACGGGGTGCGCCGGCGCATGGAGGCCGGGGCGGTCAACGTGCGGCCGCCCAGCGCGGGCCGGACCCTGGACCAGATCCTTCGGGCCAACGTCCTGAAGCGGTTCAACGCCATCCTGGGGGCGCTGGTGGTGGTCGGGCCAATCCAGGACGCCTTGTTCGGGGCCGTGCTGGCCGCCGCCCGGCTTCCGCCTGATGCGCTCGGAGCTGCAGCAGGGGAACGACGCCTTGCTGCGCCTGATGACATGGTTCATGGTGCCCGTCGGGGTGGCGCTGGTCGTCACCCAGCTGCTGCGCAGCCCCCAGCCGCTCGCTGACGCCCTGCGCGGCTCGGTGGCCGGGGTAGGGGCCATGGTTCCCGAGGGGCTGGTCCTCTTGACCTCGGCAGCCTTGACCCTGGGGGCCGTCCGCCTGGCCCGGCCGCAGGCCGGTGGCGCTGGTGCTGCTGCGCGAGGCGTTGCGCCCGACGCAGCGTCGACGGTGCGCTACCTGCTGAGCAGGGCGTCACGGTGAAGATCCTCTCGGGCGACGCGCCGGCGACGGTGCAGGCCGTAGCCGAGGAGGCCGGGGTCCCTGAAGCACGCCGATCTGGGTATCGCCATCGGGTCGGGCAGCGACTCGAGCCGGGCGGTGGCTCGCATCGTGCTGCTCGACAGCTCGTTCGCCGCCGTCCCCCGAGTGCTGCACGAGGGCGGCGGGTCATCGCCAACATCGAGCGGATCGCCACGGTGTTCATCACCAAGACCGCCTACGCCACGGTGCTGGCCGTTGCCATCAGCATCGGCGGCGTCCCCTTCCCCTTGTTCCCCCGCCATCTGACCGTGGTCAGCACCTTCACCAACGGCGTTCCCGGGTTCTTCCTGGCCGGGGCGGCGGAGGCGCCGCGTGCCGCCCCCGGCTGCGCGCGACCGGTGCTGGTAGCCGCCATGGGCGGCGCCTTGTCGGTGCTGCTGGCGCTGGCGCCGGCCCGCCGTCTGCTCGCCCTGGAGCTGCCGCCGGCGGCGGTGCTGGCGGCGCCCGCCGCCGTGTTCGCCGGGGCGGCCGCCGTGTTCGCCGGGGCGGCCGCCCGCGGCGGCGCCGAACGGGTCAGCCGCCCGGAGTCGGGACGGCCGGACGTTGCAGGTGCAGCTCCAAGCGATCGAAGGGGGCGGTGTCGAGCACCGACGCCTCGGCCCC
>JAJZNB010000027.1:2291-10143 GCA_021848085.1 Actinomycetes bacterium | reverse complement strand
CCACCCCGTGGCGGCGCAGGACGGCCACCACCGCCTCGGTGTACCCGGTGCGGTCGAACCCCGGGCCGAAGCCGCCCCAGGCCCGCCGGTCCACCAGCTCGGCAGGCAGGCCGGCACCGGCGGCCACCTCGAGTCCCCGGCACGGCCGGTCGGCCACCACCACCGCCACCGGCAGCCCGTCGCGCCACAGGGCTTCGAGGATGGAGCCCGTTCCGGACACGAGGACTCCGAGGCGCACACCGGCAGGCTACCAGCGGGCCGGCGAGCCGCCGGAAGCGCCGCCAGGCCCGCAGACCAGGCCGGCAGACCAGGCCGGCAGACCAGGCCCGCAGACCAGGCCGGCAGACCAGGCCCGCAGACCAGGCCGTCAGGCCAGGCCCTTCACCACCTCCACCATCTTCTCGCCGGCCTCGGTGGGGTTCTGGGCGACGATGGCACCCGCCGCGGCGAGGGCCTCCATCTTGGCCTGGGCGGTGCCCTTGGAGCCGGAGATGATGGCGCCGGCATGGCCCATCTTGCGGCCGGGCGGGGCGGTCACCCCGGCGATGTAGCAGACCACCGGCTTGGACATGTGGGCTTCGATGAACTCGGCGGCCTCCTCCTCGGCCGACCCGCCGATCTCGCCGATCATCATCACCGCCTTGGTGTCGGGGTCCGCCTCGAACTCGCGCAGGCAGTCGATGAAGCTGGTGCCGGGCACCGGATCGCCGCCGATGCCGACACAGGTGGTCTGGCCCACACCTTGTTGCGACAGCTCGTGGAGGGCCTGGTAGGTGAGGGTCCCCGACCGGCTGACGATCCCGACCGGGCCGCCGGGGAGGGCGATGTCGCCGGAGGTGATGCCGATGTTGCACTTGCCCGGCGAGATGATCCCCGGGCAGTTCGGGCCGAGCAGCCGGGTGTCGGGATGGTGGCGGCGCAGCCGGTTGTAGAACAGCGCCTCGTCCTGGGCCGGGATGCCCTCGGTGATGCAGACGATGAAGCGGATGCCGGCTTCAGCCGCCTCGAGGATGGCACCGGCTGCCCCCTTGGGCGGCACCACCACGAACGAGGCGTCGGCGCCGGTGGCGGCCACGGCGTCGGCCACCGAGCCGAACACGGGGACGCCGTCCACGTCGGTGCCGGCCTTGGCCGGGTTGACCCCGCCGACCACCTTGGTGCCGTAGTCGCGGTTGCGCAGGCCGTGGAAGCGGCCCTGGCCGCCGGTGAGGCCCTGCACGATGACCTTGGTGCTCTCGTCGACGAAGATGCTCACCGGTTCCCTCCTGCCAGCTCGACGGCGCGCCGGGCGGCACCGAGCATCGTCTCTTCCACCACCAGCCGCTCAGACACGTGGTCGGCCAGGATGTCCCGCCCCTGCGGGGCGTTGGTGCCGTCGAGACGCAGCACGATCGGGGAGCGCAGCGCCACCCGGCCCAGCGCCTCCACGATCCCCTTGGCCACCTCGTCGCATCGGGTGATCCCGCCGAAGATGTTGACGAAGATGGCCCGCACCGCCTCGTCGGTGTTGATGACCTCCAAGGCGGCGGCCATCACATCCGCGTTGGCGCCGCCGCCGATGTCGAGGAAGTTGGCGGCCTGGCCACCGGCCTGGGTGACGACGTCGAGGGTGCTCATGGCCAGCCCTGCCCCGTTGGCGATGATGCCGACCGACCCCGACAGGCCGATGTAGTTGAGGCCCTTCTCCTTGGCCAGCACCTCGCGCTCGTCGAGGCTCTCGGTGCCGGCGAGCTCCTCCCACTCGGGGTGGCGGAAGGCGGCGTTGTCGTCGAGGGTGACCTTGGCGTCGAGGGCATGGACCCGACCGTCGGTGGTGAGGATCAGCGGGTTGATCTCGGCCAGGTCGCAGTCGCCTTCGACGTAGCAGGTGTAGAGCCGCACCAGCAGCTCGGCCGCCTCGGCCCGGGCCTCCTCGTGCAGCCCGGCCTCGGCCACCAGCTGCCGGGCCTGGTCGAGGGCCAGCCCGTCGACCGGGTCGACGTGGAGGCGGGCGATGGCGGCGGGGTCGGTGGCGGCCACCTCCTCGATGTCGACGCCGCCTTTGGCCGACACCATGCACAGGTGCTTCTTGGCCGAGCGGTCGAGGGTGAAGCTGGCGTAGTACTCGTGGGCGATGTCGGAGGCGTGCTCGACCCACAGGGTCCGCACCGTGTGCCCCTTGATGTCCATCCCCAAGATGGCCCCGGCGTGCTGGCGGACCTCGTCGGCGTCGGCGGCCAGCTTGATGCCACCGGCCTTGCCCCGGCCGCCCACCTTCACCTGGGCCTTCACCACCACCGGGTAGCCGGCCGCCTCGGCCTGGGCCACCGCCTGCTCCACGTCGGAGGCGACCCCGCCCGGCGACGTGGGGATGCCGAAGCGGGCGAAGTACTGCTTGCCCTGGTACTCGTAGAGATCCACCGGATCCGATTCCTCTCTGCTTGGCGAAGCTGCTGCGTGGCGAAGCTGCTGCTCGACGGAGCGGCGCCGAGGCAGCCGCTGCCAACGGCGACCGGACCTACACGCCGGTGCCGGCCTCCTCCCGCCGGTCGAGGGCCTCCTCGAGCCAGCCGGCGATGCTGGGCAGCGACGCGCCGGGGGTGAAGACCTCGGCCACACCCAGCGCTTTGAGCGCCGCGATGTCGTCGTCGGGGATGATGCCGCCGACCAGCACCACCACGTCGGCCAGACCCTGCTGGCGCAGCCCGTCGACCACCTTGGGCACCAGGGTGAGGTGGGCGCCCGACAGCAGCGACAGGCCCACGGCATCGGCGTCCTCCTGCACCGCCGCCTGGACCACCTGCTCGGGCGTCTGGTGCAACCCGGTGTAGATCACCTCGAAGCCGGCGTCGCGCAGCGCCCGGGCGATGACCTTGGCGCCCCGGTCGTGGCCGTCGAGACCGGGCTTGGCCACCACCACCCGATACGGGCGTCTCACCTCGTCGGCCTCCGCCACCCGTCGATCACCCCACGCACCATCGGTCACGCAGTGTAGGCAGGTCGACCTGGAGCTGCGCCAGACGGGCCCGGCCCGGGGCCCGACCGGGCCGCGTCTGGAGGTGGGGTCGCTGGGTAGGATTGGGGTCCACCGCCGGCTGTGCCGTCGACGCAGGCCAGCGTCCATCCACGGAGCCCGAGGAGCACGTGGTCACCGTCAGCCCCACAGGCACCCCTCAGTCCCCCGAGCCGACTGCGGCCTCCCGCTCGGTGCCCCGCGGGCTGCTGCAGGTGGCGCGGCCCAAGCAGTGGCTCAAGAACGTGCTGGTCTTCGCCGCGCCCGGGGCCGCCGGGGTGCTGCACCACCGCGCCGACCTGCTGCCGGCGGTCGGCGCCTTCGTCGTCTTCTGCCTGGCCGCCTCGGGCACCTACTTCGTCAACGACACCTTCGACGCCGCCGCCGACCGGCTCCACCCGGTGAAGCGCAACCGGCCGGTGGCCGCCGGGGTGGTGAGCCCACCGCTGGCGCTGGCCACCGGGGCGACGCTGGTGGCGGCGGCGCTGGCCATCGCCGGGGGGCTCATCGGCTGGCGCCTGGCGGTGGTGGTCGCCCTGTACGTGGCCGTGGTGGTGCTGTACTCGGTTCGCCTCAAGCACGAGCCGATCCTCGACCTGGGTTGCGTGGTCGCCGGGTTCGTGCTGCGGGCCATCGCCGGCGGCGTCGCCACCGGGGTGCCGCTGACCAACTGGTTCCTCATCGTCACCACCTTCGGTTCGCTGCTGGTGGTGGCGGGCAAGCGCAGCGCCGAGCACGCCGATCTCGGCGGCGGGCGCGCCGCGGTGCGCCGGACGCTGGGCGCCTACCCGCCGGCGTTCCTGCGCTCGGTGCGGGTGGTGTCGGCCGCCGTGCTGCTGATGGCCTACTGCCAGTGGGCCTTCGAGCGCGGAGCGGTGCTGGCCCACGGGCACCACACGCTGTGGTTCGAGCTGTCGATCGTGCCGGTGGTGCTGGCCGTGCTGCACCTGGAGCTGCGCTTCGAGTCGGGTCACGGCGCCGCCCCCGAGGACCTGGCCACCGGCGACCGGCTGCTGCAGGTGCTGGGCCTGCTGTGGGTGGCGCTGTTCGCCATCGGCATCTACGCATGAGCGTCGCCGCCCCCGAGGCGCCCACCGTGGACCGGCTGCTGAGCGGCTGGGGGCGCAGCACCTTCAGCCGGGCGGCCGTGGGCCGGGCCACCACCGAGGCCGAGGTGCTGGCGCTGCTCGACGCCGCCCGCCGCCGGCGGCGGCCGCTGGTGGCCCGGGGGCTGGGCCGCTCCTACGGCGACGCCGCCCAGTGCGCCGGCGGGGTGGTGGTGGACGCCACAGGCCTCGACCGCGTGCTGGCCGCCGACCTGCAGGCCGGCTGGGTGCGGGCGGGGGCTGGCGTCAGCCTCGACCTGCTGCTGCGCTGGCTGGTCCCTCGAGGCTGGTTCGTGCCGGTCACGCCCGGCACCCGCTTCGTCACCGTGGGGGGCGCCATCGCGGCGGACATCCACGGCAAGAACCACCACGTCGAGGGGTCGTTCTGCGCCCACGTGCAGGCCATGACCCTCGTGACGCCGACCGGGGTGCGCCGCCTCACCCCCGACGGCGACCCGGAGCTGTTCTGGGCCACGGCCGGCGGCATGGGGCTGACCGGGGTGGTGACCGACGCCACCATCGGGCTGCTGCCGGTGGAGACTCCCACCATGCTGGTCGACACCGAGCGGGCCGACGACCTCGACGCCGCCATGGCCGCCATGGCCGAGCGCGACGACCGGTACCGCTACTCGGTGGCGTGGATCGACTGCCTGGCCGCTGGACGTCGCCTGGGCCGCGCCGTCCTGACCCGCGGCGACCACGCCCGCCGCTCGGACCTGCCGGCCGGAAGCCGCGCCGCCGACCTGGAGGCCTACGACCCCAGGGTGCAGCTGCAGGTCCCGGTGACCGCCCCACCCGGCCTGCTCAACCCGCTGACGGTGGCGGCCTTCAACGAGCTGTGGTTCCGCAAGGCGCCGCGTCGGCGCCTGGGGCATCCTGAGTCGATCGCCTCGTTCTTCCATCCCCTCGACGCCGTCGGCGGCTGGAACCGGCTCTACGGGCCGCGGGGCTTCGTCCAGTACCAGTTCGTGGTGCCCTTCGGCGCCGAGGAGGCGCTGCGCCGGATGCTGGAGCTGCTGTCTGACCACAAGGTGGCCTCGTTCCTGGCCGTGCTCAAGCGCTTCGGCGCCGGCGACCCCGGGCCGCTGTCGTTCCCGATGCCGGGGTGGACCTTGGCCTTGGACCTGGCGGTGGGACCGGCAGGGCTGGCCGGGCTGCTCGACCGGCTCGACCTGCTGGTCGCCGACGCCGGCGGGCGGATCTATCTGGCCAAGGACGCCCGGCTCCGCCCCGACGTGCTCGGCGCCATGTACCCCGATGTCGACCGCTGGCGCCAGGTGCGTGACGGCGTGGATCCCGAGCGGCTGATGCTGTCGGACCAGGCCAGGCGCCTGGGGCTGGTGCCGGCGACGAGCCGTGGCGCGGAGCCCGACGTGGACGGAGGCCGGACGTGAACGATGCCATGGGCATGCCTCAGACGGCGGTGGTGCTGGGCGCCACCTCCGACATCGGGCGGGCGGTTCTGCGCCAGCTGGTGGCCCACCGCCTGCGGCGGGTGGTGCTGGCCGGACGTGACCAGGCCCGGCTCCAAGAGGCGGCCGACGAGCTTCGGGCGCTGGGCGTCGACCAGGTCGCCACCGTCACCTTCGACGTCACCGACGCGGCCGGCCACGCCGAGCTGGCCGCCAAGGCGGCCGCCGAGCTGGGGCAGATCGACCTGGTGCTGCTGACCGCCGGGGTGCTCGGCCGTCAGGACCGCGACGAGACCGACCCCGAGGCCACCGCCCGGGTGCTGACGGCCAACACCACGGGTCCCGCCGCCGCGCTGGTGGCCTTCGCCGGGGTGCTGCGCCGCCAGGGGCACGGCCGGCTGGTGGTGCTGTCGTCGGTGGCCGGGATGCGGGTGCGGCGGGCCAATTTCGTCTACGGGGCGTCGAAGGCGGGGCTCGACGGCTTCGCGCAGGGGCTGGCCGACGCGTTGCACGGCAGCGGTGCCTCGGTGCTGATCGTCCGGCCTGGGTTCGTGGCCACCCGCATGACCGCCGGGCTGACCCCGGCTCCGCTGGCCACCACGGCGGAGGCGGTGGCGGCCGACGTGGTCCGGGGGCTGCAGAAGGGCGCGGCGGTGGTGTGGTCGCCGCCGCCGCTGCGGCTGGTCTTCGGGCTGCTGCGGCTGCTCCCCCCGAGCCTGTGGCGGCAGCTGCCGGGCTGAAGCCAGCCTGCGCCCAGCCTGAGGGCCTGCGCCCAGCCTGAGGGCCTGCGCCCAGCCTGAGGGCCTGCGCCTAGCCTGAGGGGATGGCGCGCGGCGAGGCCGGCAAGAGCGAGGCCGGCAAGAGCGAGGCCGGCAAGAGCGAGGCCGGCAAGACGGTGCTGGCGCGCCGGCGCGGCGTCGGCCGCTCCGAACGCCTCCACCAGATGCTGGCCGACACCAACGAGGTGATGCTGCGGGCCACCGAGGCCCAGCAGCTGTTCGACGCCGCCTGCCGCATCGCCGTCGACCTCGGCGGGCTGCGGATGGCCTGGGTCGGGCTGGTCGACGCCGAGGCCGGCCGTCTCGACCCGGTGGCCGCCGCCGGAACCGGCACCGACTACCTGGCCAGCGCCACGGTGTCGGTGCGCGAGGACGACGCCGAGAGCCGCGGCCCGGCTGGCGTGGCGGTGCGCCAGGGCCGGACCGACGTCTGCAACGACGTGGCCGGCGACCCGCGCATGGCGCCGTGGCGCTCGATGGCCTGCACCTTCGGGTTCGCCGCGGCGGCCTCCTTCCCGCTCACCCTGCGGGGACGGGCGGAGGCAGCCATCACCGTCTACTCGGGCGAGGCGGGCTTCTTCGACCCCGAGGCGTTGCGCCTGCTGGAGCGCCTGGCCGTCAACATCTCCTACGCCTGGGAGAAGCTGCAGCTCCAAGGCGAGCAGAGCCGGTCGGTGGAGGCGCTGCGAACCAGCGAGCAGCGCCTGCGGACCGTGCTGTCCAACGCCCCGCTGGTGCTGTTCGCGCTCGACGAGGCGGGCCGGTACCTGCTGGCCGAGGGCAAGGCGTTGCAGGCCCTGGGGCTGGCTCCGGCGGACGTGGTGGGTCGTCCGGTGTTCGAGGTCTGCGCCGGGTTCCCCGAGCTGCTCGACGCCGCCCGCCACAGCCTGGCCGGCCACGCCGTCCACCAGGTGGTGCCGGCCGGGCGCCGCCGGCTGGAGCTGTGGGCCACACCGATGGGCGAGGCGGACCGCCGGGCGTCGGGGGTCATCGGGGTGGCCGTCGACGTCACCGAGCAGGCCACCGCCCTGGCCGCCCTGCAGGCCAGCGAGACCCGCTTCCGGGCCCTGGTCCATCACGTGTCGGACACGATCGTGGTGCTCGACGCCACAGGCGCCATCACCTACGCCAGCCCCGCCGCGGCCCGCTCCCTCGGCTACGGCGAGGGCAGCCGTCTGGGCGCCGACCTGCTCGAGCTCGTGCATCCCGACGACGCCGAGCGGGTGGCGGCCCACTTCCAGCTGCTGTTGGAGCACCGGGGCGACGGCCTGCCCGTGGAGCTGCGCCTGCTCGGCGCCGACGGGACGTGGCGGCGGGTGGAGGCGGTGGGCGACAACCTGCTGGACGAGCCGGGAGTGGGGGGCGTGGTGGTGGTTGTGCGTGACGTCACCGAGCGGCGCCGGGCCGAGCTGGCGCTCGACGCCCAGAGCCACATCCTCGAGATGATCGCCCGCGGCTCGCCGCTGGGCGACACCCTCGAGGGCCTGGCCCACGGGGTCGAGGCCCAGGTGGAGGCGGTCTCGTGCTCGGTCACCGTGGCCCAGCGTGGCGTGCTGCGCCACC
>JAJZNB010000027.1:0-2281 GCA_021848085.1 Actinomycetes bacterium | reverse complement strand
GGCCGGGCGGCGCATGCCAGGCGGGCTGGTCTCCCCGGCCGGGACCGTCCCCATCTCCTCGGGCACCACCCCCTGCGCCCAGGCGGCGGCGGGGGGCCGGCCGGTGCTGGTCGGCGACCTGGCCGACGACCGGCGCTGGGAGCATCTGCGGGCCGCGGCCCGGCCGGCCGAGCTGCGCAGCTGGTGGTCGTTCCCGGTGCTGCACCCGTCGTCGGGAGCGGTGCTGGGCACCTTCGACCTGTGGGGGCCGCGCCCGGGGCTCCCGGACCCGGTGGCGCGCTCGCTGGCCGAGCGGGCGGCCCAGCTGGCCGGCATCGCCGTCGAGCGCGAGCGGGCCGCGGCCGCCTTGGCCCACCAGGCCACCCACGACAGCCTGACCGGGCTGCCCAACCGCACCCTGCTGATCGACCGGCTCGAGATGGCGCTGCGGCGCGGCCGACGCCATCCCGAGGAGGCGCCGGTGGTGGTGTTCCTCGACCTCGACCGGCTGAAGGTCATCAACGACTCGCTCGGCCACGAAGCCGGCGATCGACTGCTGGTGGAGGTGGCCCGGCGCCTCCGCGCCGCGGTGCGGGCCTCGGACACCGTGGCCCGCTTCGGCGGGGACGAGTTCGTGGTGGTGGTGGAGGGTCCTCCCGATCCGGGCGGCCCCGGCGCGGTGGCCGAGCGGATCCTGGCCGCCTTGTCGGAGCCGGTGCTGGTGGAGGGCCACCGGGTGGTGCCGGCCGCCAGCGCCGGCGTGGTGCCGGCCGCCGGCTACACCGCCGCCTCCGACGTCATCCGCGACGCCGACGTGGCCATGTACCGGGCCAAGCACCGCGGCGGCGGTGCCGTGGAGCTGTTCGACGCCGGCATGCGGGCCCGGGCGGTGGATCGCCTCGACCTCGAGCACGCCCTGCGCCGGGCCGTCGACGCCGGTGAGCTGCGCCTGCAGCACCAGCCCATCATCGACCTGGCCGAGCGGACGGTGGTAGGGGTCGAGGCCCTGGTCCGCTGGCAGCATCCCACCCGGGGGCTGCTCGGCCCCGCCGGCTTCATCCCGCTGGCCGAGGAGGCCGGCCTGATCGGGGATGTGGGGCGCTGGGTGCTGCGGCGGGCCGTGCACGACGTGGCCGGCCGGCCGGCGGTGGACGAGCCGCGGGTGCTGCACGTCAACGTGTCGGCCCGGCAGCTGGTGGACCCGCTGCTGCCGGAGACGGTGGAGGAGGCGGTGGCCCGCCTGCCGGCGGGCTGGACGCTGTGCCTGGAGCTGACCGAGTCCACCTTGGTCCACCAGCGCGACAGCGCCCTGCAGGTGCTCGAGGACCTGCGCCGGCTGGGGGTCACCCTGGCCATCGACGACTTCGGCACCGGCTACTCGTCGCTGACCTACCTGACGCTGCTGCCGGTGTCGACGCTCAAGATCGACCGCAGCTTCGTGAGCGGCCTGGGCCAGCGACCCGACGCCGACACCATCGCCGCGGCGGTGATCGGCCTGGGCCGCCAGCTCGATCTGGTGGTGGTGGCCGAAGGGGTGGAGACCGAGGCGCAGGTGGAGGTCCTGACCCGGCTGGGCTGCACCCGGGCCCAGGGCTACCTGTTCCACCGGCCGCTCGACCCCGAGGCCGTCGGGGAGCTGCTGGGGCCCCGACCAGGCTGACGGCGGGGTGCCGGCCAGCGGACGCCGCTTCCGCGACACCGCCGGTGGCACCGACCCTCCGACGCGCGCTGGTCGAGACGGCTGGCGGCTGGCGGCGGCTCGGTGCCCGGCGGCTGGGGTCCGGCGGCTGGGGTCCGGTGCCCGGCGGCCCGCGCCGGGGCTCAGCGCCCGGGGGGATGGCGCCGGAAGTGCTCCTCCGCCATCTTCGGCAGGCGGCGCGCCGGCCCAGGCCGGGCGCCGGTCCTCCCCGGCGGCCCCCAGTCCGGCAAGCGAGGCCTCGACCACGACGACGGCCAGCGGCACGAGCGCCGCGATCAGTCCCGCGGCCCGGGCGTCCACGCGCATCCGCTTCGCGACCGCCGTCGGGGCGGGCGCGTGGGAACCGGGGATCCCCCCGATCGCGCCGGAGGCGATGCTCAGGAGCCCGGCGTCGCGCAGCTCCCGGTTCGTGTCGAGGTCTCGGTCGAGGACGGCCTCGGTGCCGCTGATGTCGAACGCGATCGCGAGCGTGGCCACGAACACCGAGGTCACGATCGCGGCCCACGATTCGAGCACCGCCAGCCAATCGGCACCGCCGAGAGCCGTGAGCGTCTTCGGCTTCCACAGGATCGCCGGGTCGAAGGACCCGAGGAGCCATCCTCC
>JAJZNB010000075.1 GCA_021848085.1 Actinomycetes bacterium | reverse complement strand
TCGGGCGGGCGGACATGGGCGGGATGGTAGCCTCGCCGCGCCCGCCTCGAGGGCGCCGTTCGGGGCGAGCCCGGGTTGGCGATCACCGATCCAATCCTGTGCTGCCCAGCCGGTGAGGCGCGCCGGCACCGGACCGCCCCGCCGCCGGGCCCCCGACAGCCGGATGGAGCCGGTCAGCGCGCCGGCGCCGCCTCGACCCGGCCGACGGCCAGGCGGCAGCGGATGGGCCGGTGGTCAGAGCCCCCGACCGCCACCACCTCGGCCTGCTCCACCTGCACCGCCGCGCTGACCAGCACATGGTCGATCTGGCCCAGCGGCCGCCACGCCGGCCAGGTCCGGCCCCGAACCGCCCGCCGCCAGCGGGGCATGAGGGCGCTGACCGGCGGGCCCCACAGGTTCATGTCGCCGGCCACCACGGCCGGCGCCGAGGTGGGCGGCAACGCCCGAGCCAGGCGCCGGAACTGCAGCGGCGACCCGTGGCTGAGATGGGACATGTGGGTGCCGACGACGGTGACGGCCACCCCGTCGACGTCGACGGTGCAGGCCAGCGCCTTGCGCCGGGCCTGGTCGCGCGGCAGCTGGCCGAGGTCGATGTGACGCACCTGCAGCACCGGCAGCCGGCTCAGCACGGCCACCCCCCAGGCGCCGCGGTGCGAGCTGCGCCCCTGCTGGTGTCGGCGGCGGGCCCGGCCCGCCCCGGCTGGCCTCGGCGACCGCTGGTCCGGCGGCTCGGACCGGCCGCCGCCGACCGGCTGGTGCAGCAGCAGGGTGCGCAGCCGCCGCAACCAGGGCCGGGGACCCCACCGGCTGTCGGCGGCGGGATGCGGCCCGAACAGCCGGCCGTGGGCCACGGCCAGCTCGTAGCAGCGGTAGCCCAGCTGGTCGGCGACGGCGGCGGCCACCGACGCCGCCCCGTCGGGTGCCCACGATTCCTGGAGGACCAGCACGTCGGCGTCGAGCTGTCGGCAGGCGCCCACCACGTCGTGAGGCCGCCCCCAGCCGTCGACCCCGGCGTGGATGTTGAAGGTGGCGACGACGAGCTGAGGCACAGACCGACGAGGCTACCGGCACCACTTGTCGCCGAGCCGGCGCTCACGTTGTCGCCGAGCCGGCGCTCACGTTGTCGCCGAGCCGGCGCTCACCACTCGGTCACGACGTCGCCGGGTTCCTTGTCCGGGCGCAGGCCTCGCCACGACGGCTGGCGCAGCCGGCCCTCGGCCGTTGCCGTCGGGTTGCCCTCCAGGTGCAGCGCCTGGAGCCGGCGGCGCCGCTCCACGTAGGGCTGCGGCATGGTCAGCCGACCGTCGAGGTAGAGGAGGTCGAACACCACCAAGGCGACCGGCACCCGCCGGGCCAACCGTCGGGCCCGGGCGGCATCGGCGACGTGCATCCGCTGCTGCAGCAGCCCGAAGTCGGGCCGCCCGGCGGCGAAGGCGACGATCTCCCCGTCGAGGACGACCCGGTGGCCGGCGAGCGCCTCGGCCAGGGGTTGGAGGTCCGGGTACGACGCGGTGATGTCGCGCCCGTTGCGCGACGTCAGCCGGAGGCGGCCGGAGGCGGCCGCACTCCACGCTGGCCAGGGCCCGCACCCCGTCCCACTTGAGCTCGAAGCCCCAGCCGCGCTCGTCGGCGGGGAGCGGGCCCGCCACGGCCAGCATGAGCCGCAGGCCATGCGGCATGGCGGCGGATCGCGTCACCGGCGGGTCCATGAGCTGCAGCTTCCTCACAACGCCCGGTGCCGGCCCGACCGCGCCCGCTGGTCGGCGGCCGGCGGGGCCGGCGGGGCCGGCGGGGCCGGCGGCCAGCTCGTCCCGGTGCCGTCACCGGCCGGTCCTGGCGCCGTCAGCAGCATCGCACCGATGTCGCCTGCCCGTCAGCGGGGAAGCGACCAGGCGGCGGCTCCAGCGATCTGGGACAATCCCTCGAGGCGGTCGGACGGCCTGTCGGGCCAGGGGAACCGGTCGGGCTCGGACCGGCCAGGGGTGAAGGGGGACGGATGCGGATTCCGCTCACGATCGCGGACTTCTTGGAGCGGGCGGCCGTCGTGGCCGCAGACGCCCCGGCGCTGGTCGACGAGCCCGACGTGGCCGGCTCGCTCGGCACGGTGACCTATGGGGAGCTGGCCGCCCGGGCCCGGTCCATGGCCGCCGGCTTCGACGCTCTGGGGGTGGCCCACGGGGAGCGGGTGGCCATCATCAGCCCCAACTCCGGACGCTTCCTGACGGCGTTCTTCGGGGTGAGCGGCTTCGGTCGGGTGCTGGTGCCCATCAACTTCCGCCTCACCACCGACGACATCGCCTACATCGTGGAGCACTCGGGCGCCTCGGTGCTGCTCTACGACCCCGACCTCGCCGACACGGTGGCGTCGATCCCGGTCGCCCACCGGATCTGCCTGGACGGCTCCGACGATGCCGCGCTGTTCGCCTCCGACGCCGAGCCCCGCCCCTGGCAGCCCGACGAGGACGCCACCTGCTCCATCAACTACACGTCGGGGACCACCGCCCGACCCAAGGGGGTGCAGCTCACCCACCGCAACTGCTGGCTGAACGCCACCGTGTTCGGCTGGCACGTCACCGTCACCCCCGACGACGTGCTGCTGCACACCCTGCCGATGTTCCACGCCAACGGCTGGGGGATGCCCTACGCCGTGACCGGCATGGCAGCCCGTCACGTGGTGCTGCGCAAGGTAGACGGCGAGGAGATCCTGCGGCGGGTGCAGCGCCACGGCATCACCGTGCTGTGTGCCGCCCCGGCGGTGGTGGCCGCCGTGGTCGACGCCGCCGCCGCCCGCCACCAGCACGGCGAGGAGACCCCGGGCCGGGACCGGGTCCGGATGGTGGTGGCCGGCGCCCCGCCCCCGTCGCGCATCATCGAGCGCGTCGAGACCGAGCTCGGCTGGGAGCTCATCCAGATCTACGGGTTGACCGAGACCTCGCCGCTGCTCACCATCAACCGCGCCCCGGCCGCCTGGCGGTCCCTCGACACCGCCGAGCGGGCCCGCCGCTTGGCCCGTGCCGGCTTGCCGGCGTTGGGGGTCCAGATGACCGTCGACGGCGACGGCGAGGTGCTGGCCCGCTCCAACCACGTCTTCGAGGGCTACTGGCGCCAACCCGACGAGTCGGCCCGGGCCCTCGCCGACGGCTGGTTCCACACCGGCGACGGCGGCTATCTCGACGGTGCCTACGTGGTCGTCAGTGACCGCAAGAAGGACGTCATCATCACCGGCGGGGAGAACGTGTCGTCGATCGAGGTGGAAGACGTCCTGTACCAGCATCCCGACGTGGCCGAGGCGGCCGTCATCGGCGTGCCCGACGGGCAGTGGGGCGAGGCGGTGAAGGCGCTGGTGGTGCTGCGCGAGGGCGCCACCGCCGACGAGGCGGCGCTGGTGGCCCACTGCCGGGAGCGCCTGGCCCACTTCAAGGCGCCTCGGTCCGTGGAGCTGCGCGCCTCGCTGCCGCGCACCGCCACCGGCAAGCTCCAGAAGTTCAAGCTGCGCCAACCGTACTGGGCCGGGCGCGACCGCCAGGTCAATTAGAACCCAGCTCCGGGGCCGGCACCGGCGGCCGCTAGGGTGCCGGCCGTGGACGCACGGACCTTCCTGGGCATCGAGCCGACCGACGACCCGCGACGCTGGCAGCTGGCCGTCACGCCGGCGGTGTCGACGCCGGGCCGCTTCCTCTACGGCGGCTGCGGACTGGCGGCCGGCATCGTGGCTCTCGAGGCCGTCACCGGCCGTCCCACCGTGTGGGCCAGCGCCCAGTATCTCACCCATGCCCCCACCGGCGCGGTGGTCGACTGGGAGGTGGTGCCGGCCGCCGCCGGTCGCAACACCACCCAGGCCCGAGCCGTGGGCCGCATGCAGGGGGTGGAGGTGCTGACCGTCAACGCAGCCCTGGGCGCTCAGAACCTGGCGCACGAGGGCGTGTGGGTGCGTCCTCCCCAGGTTCCGCCACCGACGGCCTGCGACGTGCGCGACATGCCGGACTTCTTCGCCGACACGGTGATGGCCCGGGTGGAGCAGCGCCTGGCGCAGGGACGCTCCTTCGACCAGCTCGACGGCACCCCTGGCGATCCCCGTTCGGCCTTCTGGGCCAGGGTGCCAGGGCACCTTGAGCCATCGGCCGCCACCTTGGCCGTGATCGGCGACTGGGTGTCGGGCGGTGCCTCCCAGCCCCTGGGGCGGCCGATCCTGGGCCGCAGCCTGGACAACACCATCCGGGTGGTGCGGCTGGTGCCCACCGAGTGGATCTTGTGCGACATCCACATGCACGCCGTGGCCCACGGCTTCGGCCACGGGCTGGCCCATCTGTGGGCGGAGGACGGCACCTTGCTGGCCACCGCCAGCCAGTCGATCAGCCTCCGGCTGTGGAGCGACGAGCAGATCGCCGTTCGTCGCCGTGCCGGCACCGAGGCCCAGGCCCACCAGGGCTGAGCGCGCCCGTCAGCCGCCGGCGCCAGTGCCGGCGGCCCCAGCGGTGCCGTGGAGATCCAGGCCGGGCGGGCCCGGGCCCTGATGGCCCGAGGGGCGCCGGTCGACTGCGCGACCATGTCGGCATGGCGCCCACAGGCCGCCGACGCAGTGCCGACGCCGGCGGCTCGTGGAACGTCGGCGGGACGGGATCGCCGCCGGGCGCGGAGCCGGCGCGGCCGGGCGCGGAGCCAGCCCGGCCGACAGGGCCGCCGTCCACGCACCAGCCCATGGCGGAGGAAGAGCACGCCTCCTCGGTGGCGGTGGTAGCCGCCCTGCTGGCCAACGTGGGCGTGATGGCGGCCAAGGTGGCCGCCTTCGCCGTCACCGGCTCGGGGGCCATGCTGGCCGAGGCCGTGCACTCGATGGCCGACACCGGAAACGAAGGAGTCCTACTGGCCGGGCTGCGCCGCTCGCACCGGCGTCCCGACCCTCGCCATCCCTTCGGCTACGGCGGGGTCCGCTTCGTCGGCGCCTTCGTGGTGGCGGTGGTGCTGTTCGGTGTCGGTGCCGTGTTCTCCGTCGCCGACGGGGTCGACAAGCTGCTGCACCCCCGGCATCTCGAGGACCTGGGGGTGGCGCTCGGCGTGGTCGGCGTGGCCCTGGTGCTCGAGGCGTTGTCGTTTCGCAATGCCGTGTCAGCCGCCAACCGCACCCGAGGGGCGCGCAACTGGTGGGCGTTCCTGCGCGTCACCCGCCAGGCAGAGGTCGCCGTGCTCTTGGTGGAGGACACCGCCGCCCTGGTCGGGCTGCTCATCGCCGCCGTCACCATCGCCTTGTCGGCGGCCACCGGGTCGCCGGTCTACGACGCGGTGGGCTCGCTGGGCATCGGCGCCGTGCTGGCCTTCAACGCGATCGTGCTCGGCATCGAGATGACGTCGCTGCTGGTGGGTGAGACCGCCGATCCGGTACAGCTGGCCCTGGTCCGCCAGGCCCTGGCCGCCACGCCCGGCGTCGACCAGGTCATCCACGTCCGGGCCGTGCACGTCGGCCCCGACGAGCTGCTGGTGGGAGCCAAGGTCACCTTCCTGCCCGGTACCTCGGCCGAGGAGGCCGCCGTGGTGGTCGACGACGCCGAGGTGGCGGTGCGCTCAGCGGTGCCGTGGGCGCGCTGGATCTATGTGGAACCCGGACGCCACTGACACCGCGGGCGCCGGGCCGGTCCCGACCCGGGCAGGCCGCGCCGCTCAGCGGGGGCCAGAGGCCCGCGGCCCGGCCGCCGCGGGACGGTGGGCGGCCACCAGCTCGCTGGCGGGAACCGGACGCGAGAACAGGTAGCCCTGGGCGAAGTCGCAGCCGAGGTGCCGCAGCTCGGTCAGCTGGGCCTCAGTCTCCACCCCTTCGGCGATGACCTGCAGCCCCAGGGTGTGGGCCAGCTTGATCACGGCCGACACGATCTCGGAGCCGTCGGGGTCGATCCCGAGCTCGTCGACGAAGGTCTTGTCGATCTTCAAGATGTCGAGGGGGAACCGCTGCAGGTAGCTGAGCGACGAGTAGCCGGTCCCGAAGTCGTCGATGGCCAGGGTGACGCCGAGATCCTTGAGGGCCCGCAGCACCTCCAGGGCGGCGGCGGCGTCGCTCATGAGGGCGCTCTCGGTGATCTCGAGGGTCAGGTAGGAGGGGCCGAGGCCGCTGTCGGCCAGGATCTGCTCCACCGTGCCGACGATGTCGGGATGGTCGATCTGGCGGGCCGACAGGTTGACCTCCACCGAGCCCGACGGGGCGGCCGCCCGGGCCTGCCAGGACTTCAGCTGCTGGCAGGCCTCCTGCAGCACCCAGGCGCCGATGGGGATGATGAGGCCGCTCTCCTCGGCCACCGGGATGAACCGGTTGGGCCCGACCAGCCCCTGCTCGGGGTGGTCCCAGCGCAGCAACGCCTCCACGGCGATGGGCTGCTCGCCGGCGATGTCGACCACCGGCTGGTAGAAGAGGCGCAGCTCGCACCGCTCGAGGGCCCGGTGCAGCGAGTGCTCGGTGGTCATGCGGTCGAGGAGCTTCACCCGCATGGCCTCGCCGAACACCTCGGTGGTTCCGCCACCGCGCTGCTTGGCCTGGTACATGGCGGCATCGGCGTTGGACAGCAGGCTGGTGGCCTCGGTCACCCCGGCGGAGGTGCAGGCCACGCCGATGCTGGCGGTGATGAACACCTCCGACGCGCCCACGGCGAACGGCGCGGCCAGCGCCTGCAGGGCCCGCGCCGCGTAGGCGACGGCCTGGCCCTCGGCGTCGTCACCGGCGAAGAGGATGAGGAATTCGTCGCCACCGAGCCGGGCGATGACCTCGGCTACCCCGTCGGCGTCGATCAGGCGGCCGGCCACCGCCACCAACAGCTCGTCGCCGACCTCGTGGCCCAGGGCATCGTTGATGGCCTTGAACCGGTCGAGGTCGAGCACGGCCACGGCAACGTGGCCGGCCGCGCCTTGCCCGTCGGCCAAGGCGTAGGCCAGCCGGTAGGTGAACAGCGTTCGGTTGGGCAGCCCGGTGAGCGAGTCGTGGAGGTAGGCATGGGCCAGCGCCTCCTCGGCTGCCCGCTCCTCGGCGAGGTCCCGCAGGAACGCACCGACCCGCAGCGTCGGACCCTGTCCCAGCGCGTAGGCGGAGCCCGACACCTCGAGCTCGTGACCGTCACGGTGCACCAGCTGCAGCCGGCGACCGCGTCCGGCGCCGATCAGCCCCGGCGCGGCCGCCGTCGCCTGCAGCTGTTCCAGGAACACGCTGGCGAAGCGGGGAGGCACCAGGAAGTCGACGACACGGCGTCCCAGCGCCTCGCTGCCGCTCCAGCCGAACAGGCGGGTGGCCTGCGGGTTCCAGCAGGTCACGGTGGAGTCGCCGTCGAGCTCCACGAAGGCGTCACGGGCCAGTTGCACCACGTAACCGAAGCGGCCGTCGACGCCGGCGCGCTCGACGGTCGGTCCGACGCCGCCGCCGTCACCCGACGGCGCCTGCGCTGGGATGGCCACTTCTTCCCCCCTCGTCCCCGACAGCGTCCGTCTGCCGAGCCTCCGGTGCCGGACCGCCCGTCGGTGGACATCTTCTCGAGTCGGGGTGGGCGGACGACGGAGCGGCCCGAGCGTAGGGCGGCCCGCCGGTACGGTCAAGACCCATCTGCCTCAGTGGCCCCACCGGAGGTACCTCCGGGTGAGACAGATGCCACTCTCAGCGTTTCCTGGGGGGGGACTACGGTGCCGCCATGCTGGAGGTGACGGGCACCGAATGCTCCAGGTGACGGGAACCGAGCAGCTGCGGGCGTGGGAGCGCTGTGTTCTGCCACCGGTGGAGCAGGTCCGCCCTGGTCTGTGGTCGATCCCGGTGCCCATCCCCGACAACCCGCTGCGCTACGTCCTGGTCTACGTGCTCGATGCCGGCGCAGCGGTGGCGCTGGTCGACGCCGGGTGGAACACCGACGACGCCTGGGCGGCGCTGGTGGCCGGGCTGGAGCAGATCGGGGCGGCGATCAGCGACGTCGCCGCCGTGCTGGTGACCCACATGCACCCCGACCACTACGGGCTGGCCGGGAGAGTCCGCGAGCGGTCGGGGGCCTGGATCGGGTTGCACCCCGCCGACGCCGACCTGCTGCAGGCCCGCTACCTCGAGCCCGACGACCTGTTGGCCCGGATGCGGGTGCTGATGGAGGACGCCGGGGTGCCGGCCGAGCGGCTCCCGGACCTGCAGATGACGTCGATGGTGCTGCGTGCCCACGTGGCCATGGCCGAGCCCGACGTGCTGTTCGCCGACGGAGAACCGGTGGCCGTGCCGGGCTGGGACCTGCAGGCGCTGTGGACGCCGGGGCATTCGCCCGGCCACGTCTGCTTCTACAGCGAGCAGCATCGGCTGCTGCTGTCGGGGGACCACATCCTGCCCCGCATCAGCCCCAACATCGCGGTGCACACCCAGCAGTTCCCCGACCCTCTCGGCGACTACCTGGCATCGCTGCGCAAGTGCCAGCCGCTGGTGGTCGACGAGGTGCTGCCGGCCCACGAGTACCGCTTCGCCGGACTCAGCGACCGGGTCGAGGAGCTGGTGCGCCACCATCTGGAGCGCCTGGCCGAGATCGAGTCCCTGCTGAGCGACCATCCCGGGGCCAGCGCCTGGGACCTGTCGGTTCGGCTGCGCTGGTCGCGGCCGTGGGAGGAGATCGAGCCCTTCATGCAGCGCGCCGAGTGGGCGAGACGCTGGCCCATCTGGTGCTGCTCCAACGACACGGGCGGGTCACCCGCCAGGGCTCGGCCCCGGTCCGCTTCCGGAGCGTCAGCCACGGGCCGGACGGCGCCAGCTGACCTCCGACGGATCCAGGCCCGGGGTGGCGACACGCCACCCGGTCCGGCTCTCCGGCCCGGCGCCTGGCGGACCGCTCCTGGCGGCGCTCAGCAGCTCCAGGGCCGCCACGAAGCGCTGAGCCAGGTCCGTTGCCCACACGCCGGGCAGGTCATGAGGTGCGTGAAGCCGCGGCCGGGGCGCACCAGCGGCACGGGCAGGGACCGCAGCAGCGACTCCACCACGTCGACGCGGCACTCGGCCCCGCAGGCGCCGCAGCGCAGCTGCACCCGGCCGAAGACGATGCGCCGGGCCGGGCGCCGGGCCGGGCGCCGGGCTGCGCCGGCATCTTCCGCCTCGGCCGGGTCGGCCGTGGAGAACAGGGCCCGCTTGCCCTGGTCCTTTGGTCGGCGCCCGTCGCGGCCGGAACCAACCAGCGGTTGACCGTCGTGGCGCTGGGCCGGGGCCCAGAACAGGGCCCGCTTGCCCAGCGGATCAGGGGCATCGGCCATCGAACCTCCCTCCTCGGCTCGAGACCGATGCCTTCCTCGGCTCGAGACGGACGTGGCTGCGGGCTGCACGCCGCCGAGGCCGGCGGTCGGTCCGGCTGTCTCCTCCCGGCGCGGCCCCCGGGCTGACCCCCCGAGGGCCCCCGGCCGGCGTGGCTCGGGCCGGTGTCGCTCGCCCCGGTGTGGCGACGACACCCGGCTCACCTGCGGGAGCGGGGCGTGGCGGCCAGCTGAGCGGCGATGGACCGGTATGCCTCGGCACCCGGCGACAGCGGGGCGTGCTGCAGGATGCAGCGCCCGCGACTGGGCGCCTCGGCGAAGCGGATGGACTTGCGGATGGGGGGCTTGAGCACCGGCAGGCCGTAGCGCTGGCCGACGTCGTTGAGCACCGCCCGCCCGTGGCGGGTGCGCTCGTCGTACATGGTGGCGATGACCCCCAACACCTGCAGGGTGGGGTTGGCGAAGGTGCGGACGTCGTCGATGGTCTCGAGCAGCTGCCCCACCCCGCGATGGCTCAGTGCCTCGCACTGCAGCGGCACCAGCACCTCGCCGGCGGCGGTCAGGCCGTTGATGGTCAGCACACCGAGCGACGGCGGGCAGTCGATCAGCACCACGTCGTGGTCGTCGGCCAGCGGCTCGAGCGCCCGGGCCAGCACGTGCTCGCGGCCGGTGCGGGTGAGCAGGTGGACCTCGGAGCCGGCCAGGTCGATGGTGGCGGGCAGCACGGTCAGACCCTCGACGCCCGGCGCCGGGCGACGCACATCGGCCGCGTTGGTCTTGCGGACGAAGACGTCGTGGACCGACCGGTCGAGTCCGTCGGGGTCGAGACCCAGTGAGAAGGTCAGGCAGGCCTGCGGGTCGAGGTCGACCAGCAGCACCCGACGGCCCAGCTCAGCCAGGGCGAACCCCAAGGCGTGGACCGTGGTCGTCTTGGCCACCCCGCCCTTCTGGTTGGCCACCGCCACGACCCGCGCCATTGGTAGTCAGGGGCGCGGTGCTCTTGCGAGCCCGGTTCCCCATCCCCCT
>JAJZNB010000245.1 GCA_021848085.1 Actinomycetes bacterium | reverse complement strand
GGGCAGGCGGGGCTCCACGATGCTCGCTTCGGACCGCCGGCTCGGCTATGCGCTGGTGGCGCCGACCGTCATCGTGCTGGTCGTGATCACCGGCTATCCGCTGGCCTACAACCTCTGGAACTCGTTCCACAACTATGTCGTCACCAGCGGCCAGCCGGCCACCTTCAACGGGTTGGCGAACTACGCCCGCCTGTTCCATGGCCATAGCTTCCTGCCAGCTCTGGAGAACACCGCCGGCTTCACGGTCGTCTCGGTGGTGGTGGAGACGGCGATAGGCCTTGCCCTTGCCCTCGCCCTCAACCGGCCATTTCGGGGTCGAGGTGCCGTTCGTGCGGCCGTGTTCATTCCCTGGGCGGTTCCGACCGTCGTCTCGGGCATGCTCTGGAAGTCCATGTTCGACCCCCAGCAGGGGTTCGTCAACTACGTGCTGAGAGCGCTCCACCTGCCGGGCGGACACGTGACGTGGCTCGCCAACACCGGGACCGCCTGGGGCGCGATCCTGGTCGCGGATGCCTGGCGCAACACGCCGTTCATGGCCATCTTGTTGCTCGCCGGGCTGCAGGTGATCCCCGCTGAGATCTACGAGGCGGCCCGCATCGACGGGGCTACCGCTTGGCAATCGTTCCGGCGGATCACCCTGCCCATGCTCAAGCCCGCTCTCATGGTGGCGTTGATCTTCCGCACGCTGTCGGCGTTCCTCATCTACGACGTTGTGTACGCCATGACGAGCGGAGGCCCCGGGAGCTCGACCGACGTCCTCTCCTATCTGGACTGGAGAGCGTTCCTCGTGCAATCTGACTTCGGGTATGGAGGAGCTGTGGCCGTGTTCCTGATCATCGTCTGCCTGGCGATCGCGGCTGCGTACGTCCGGGCCTTTCGGGTCGAGACGGTTCGATGAGCGCTCCTTCGACTCCCCTGAGCATCGGTACGCATGTCGCGGTCGGCGATGCAGCTCCGCGTCTTCGCCGTCCCCCGGGAAAGATCGCGCTGAGGATCGCGTTCGCCCTGCTCATCGTGATCTTTGTCGTCGGCATGCTGTTTCCTTTCTACTGGATCATCATCACCTCCCTGAGAAGCCCGAGTGCGCTGAACCGGGGCACCAGGAGCGTCCTGCCCGGCGCCCACCTCACGCTCGGCGCGTACCGGACCGACCTTCTCATGACCTCCGTGACAGGCATCAACTTCGGGCGCGCGCTGCTCAACAGTGTCGGGATCGGATTGTGCGTCGTTGCGGTTACCGTCATCCTGACGACGATGGCAGGCTATGCCCTTTCGCGAACGCGGATCCGCGGGAAGAAGAGCATTCTTGGCTTCGTGCTCATCGCCGGGTTCTTCCCTCCTCTGGCGATGGTGGGACCACTCTTCCTCAGCTACGAGCGGATACATCTCCTTGACAGCTATCCGTCACTGATCATCACCTACATGGTCTACACGCTGCCGCTCGCGACGTGGTTCCTCGCCAACTTCTTTTCCCAAATCCCGCACCAGCTCGAGGAGGCCGCGCTGGTCGACGGCGCGACCAGGCTGCAGGCGTTGCGAAAGATCATCCTGCCCGTGGCCGCGCCGGGGATCTTCACCGTGGCCATCCTCTCGTTCATCCTCTCCTGGAACGATTTTGCCTTCTCGGTCAGCTTCATCAACACACCAAACATGTTCACGGCCCCACTCGCCCTGATGGGTTTGGGGCAAAGCCAGTACCAGGTGTTCTACAACCGGATCGATGCCGCCGTGGTCATGATCACGTTGCCGGTGGCCCTGCTCGTGATCTTTGCGCAACGTCGGATCGTCTCCGGGCTGACCGCCGGTGCACTCAAATAGCGCGAGCTCGATCGGTTCGAGAGAGCTGTCGGTTACCAGAGGGAGCCATGGCGAACGTCAGCCTGGAGCACATCACCAAGATCTACGGTAACGGCTTCGAGGCGGTGCACGAGATCGACCTCGAGATCGCCGACGGTGAGTTCATGGTGCTCGTCGGCCCATCGGGGTGTGGCAAGACGACGGTCCTGCGCATGGTTGCTGGCCTCGAAGAGATCACCTCCGGCATCCTCCGGATAGGCGACCGGGTGGTGAACAACCTCAGCCCGAAAGAGCGCGACGTCGCCATGGTCTTCCAGAACTACGCCCTCTACCCGCATATGACCGTCGGCGAGAACATCGGCTTTGGCCTGAAGATGCGCAAGCTCGGAAAGGACGAGATCCAGCGCAAGGTGAGAGAAGCCACCGCCATCCTCGGGCTCGACGACTGGATCGACCGCAAGCCGGGCCAGCTGTCCGGTGGCCAGCGCCAACGGGTGGCCATGGGACGGGCCATCGTCCGCGACCCGGCGGTGTTCTTGATGGACGAGCCGCTGTCCAACCTGGATGCCAAGCTGCGAGTCCACATGCGGGCCGAGGTGAGCCGCATCCAGCGCCGACTTGGCGCCCCCACGATGTACGTCACCCACGACCAGATCGAGGCCATGACGATGGGCGACCGAGTAGCGGTGTTGCTCTCTGGCAACATCCAGCAGTGCGACGCACCGCAGAACCTGTACGACCGCCCGGATAACCTGTTCGTGGCCGCGTTCATCGGTTCCCCGTCGATGAACCTCTACGAGGCCCATCTCGCCGACGACGGGGCGACGTTGCGGCTCGGCTCCCAGTCCGTTCGCCTTTCACAGCGGACTCGGGCCACTCGCCCAGGGCTCGCTGCCTACTCCGGCAGAAAGATCATCATCGGGCTGCGGCCTGAGCACCTTCCCCTGGCCAGCCCCGCCGATGATCAGGTCCTCTGCGGCGATGTCGACCTCGTCGAAGCGCTCGGCAGCGAGCTGCTCGTCCATTTCACGATCGATGCGCAACGGGTGCGCGCTGAGACCGGCGACGAAGACGAAGAGGACCAGTTCGCTGGCCGGGGTGCCGGCGTGGCGCGCGTCGATCCGCGGCTGCCGATCAAATCGGGCGACGCCGTTCGCTTCGCGGTCGATGCCGACCGGATGCAGTTCTTCGACCCGGCTACCACCAAGGCGATCTGGGCCTGAGCCGCGAAGGCTCCGAGCACGAGAAGAGCTCGGCTGTCGTCTTGCCCACCCAGGGCCCTGGTGGGCTTCGCCCGCCGTTGTGCTGGGTGCACCAGACCGGGCCGCCAAGGCGCATCGTCGCACCTCCAGGTCGAGCGTGCTGACACGGAGCCGGCGCGCCGCCCCTGCGGCGCTGACCGCCCTGGTCGTCGTGCCCGAGCTCCGTGTTGTCGTGATGGAGGTCAGTTGTCGTGATGGAGGTCAGTTGTCGTGATGGAGGTCAGTTGTCGTGATGGCGGGCACGAGGAAGCGGGGGACGAGTTGCAAGGCGCGCGCCCAGGCCTCGACGTGCCAACGGCGCTCCTTCAGGGATGACAGCGATAGGGGCATCGCCGGCCGCCAAGGCTCATGCCGGTCGGGTGTGACGCCGACCGCCACGGCCGGTGCCAATTGGGCCCGGGTACCATTGCGCTCCATGCAAGCTTTCCGAGAAGCCATCTTGGCCGGGGCGGGCGGGGAGGAGCTGGCCGCCCTGCCGCTGCCCTCGTCCTACCGCGCCGCCTACGTGTCGCGTGACGACGCGGCCATGTTCGAGGGAGTCGAGTCCAACGACAAGGATCCCCGCAAGTCGCTGCACGTCGGCGACGTGGCCGTGCCCGAGCTGGCTCCCGACGAGGCCTATGTGGCGGTGATGGCCGGCGCCATCAACTTCAACACCGTCTGGACGTCGATCTTCGAGCCGCTGCCGACCTTCGGCTTCCTCGACCGGCTCGGCAAGGAGAGCAGCTGGGGAGCCCGCCACGCCCTTCCCTACCACGTGGTCGGCTCCGACGCCTCGGGGGTGGTGATCCGCACCGGCTCGGCGGTGCGCAACTGGAAGCCCGGCGACAAGGTCACCATCCACTGCAACTACGTCGACGATCAGGACCCCAGCGCCCACGACGACTCGATGCTGGGCGCCAACCAGCGGATCTGGGGGTTCGAGACCAACTTCGGCGGCCTGGCCGACCTCACCGTGGTGAAGGCCAACCAGCTGATGCCCAAGCCGACCCACCTCACCTGGGAGGAGGCGGCGGTCAACGCCCTGTGCAACTCGACCGCCTACCGGATGCTGGTCTCGCGCAACGGGGCCGCCATGCAGCAGGGCCACAAGGTCCTCATCTGGGGGGCGACGGGCGGCATCGGCAGCTACGCCGTGCAGCACGTCCTCAACGGCGGCGGCACCCCCATCGGCGTGGTGTCGTCGCCGGCGAAGGCCGAGCTGCTCGCCGACATGGGCGTGGAGGCCATCATCGACCGCAAGGCGGCCAACTACCGGTTCTGGAAGGACGAGCACACCCAGGACGAGTCCGAGTGGCGCCGGCTGGGCAAGGACATCCGGGCCCTGGCCGGCGACGACCCCGACATCGTCTTCGAGCATCCCGGCCGCCAGACCATGGGCGCCTCGGTGTTCGTCTGCAAGCGCGGCGGCGTCATCGTCACCTGCGCCGCCACCTCCGGCTACATGATCGAGTACGACAACCGGCACCTGTGGATGCGGCTCAAGACCATCAAGGGCTCGCACTTCGCCAACTACCGCGAGGCCTGGGACGCCAACCAGCTCATCTACGACGGCAAGGTGCAGCCGCCGCTGTCGGCCGTCTATCCCCTCACCGAGGTGGGCGAGGCCACCTACCAGGTCCACCACAACCTGCACGAAGGCAAGATCGGGGTGCTGTGCCTGGCGCCCGAGGAAGGTCTCGGCATCGACGACCCCGAGAAGCGCGCCGCCATCGGCGAGGACCGGATCACCGCCTTCCGGAGGCACGGCGCGTGAGGGCCCAAGCCGGTGCCGGCTCGCTGCTGACCGAGATCGACCACGTCGCCATCGCCGTGCGCGACCTCGAGGCGGCCATCGGCTACTACCGCACCGTCTTCGGCGCCGAGGTCGTGCACCGCGAGGTCGTCGAGTCCGACGGCGTCGAAGAAGCGCTCATCGAGGTGGCCGACTCCTACCTGCAGCTGCTCACCCCGACCCGCGACAGCTCGCCGGTGGCCCGCTACCTCGAGGCCAAGGGCGAGGGGTTGCACCACGTCGGCTACCGGGTGGCCGACTGCGCCGCGGCGCTGCAGGCGGTGAAGGACGCCGGGGGCCGCACCATCGACGACGCGCCCCGCCCCGGCTCGCGGGGCACCACCGTCGCCTTCGTGCATCCCAAAGGAGCCTTCGGCACCCTCATCGAGCTGGTCCAGGAGTAGATCGGCCTGCCGCCGGGCGGCGGGCGGCGCGCTCCGCCGCCGAGGCGGCTGTGAGCCGCGCCGGTCCGACGGGCGGGGCTGGGCGCTGCTCAGCGGTCGGCGGGCAGTGCCGGCTGGCACTCCACCCAGCGCCACATGGCGACGTGGGGGCCGATCATCGGCTCCTCCCACACCGCGCCGACGTCTCGGAACCCGGCTCGGCGGTACAGGGTGCGTGCCGCCAGCCGGGCGTTGCACCACAGCAGGCCCCCGCCACTGGCGGCGACGTGGTCGATCGCCGCCTGCAGCACCGCCGAGCCCAGCCCCGACCGGCGGCGGTCGGGGCGGGTGGCCATCCCCCGCAGCCGCCAGCCCGGCGGGTCCGGCGGCACCGACGGATCCAGGTCGGCCACGGCGAACGGTGGCGCCTCACGGTGGAGCCGCCCCACCGCCAGCACCGTGCCGTCGGCGTCGAGGGCGGCCCAGGCCACCGTGGCCGGATCGTCGTCGCCGGCCATGGCAGCGTCCGCGAACCGCTGGTGGGGGCGCAGCACAGCGTGGCGCAGGGCCAAGGTGCGGCTGACCGGCACCTGCTCCACGGTGAACGGCCTCGCCGGCTGGCTCACCGGCGACACCCGAGGTGGCCCGGCCGCCGGCCGGTGTGGCGTGTCGACTGGTGCACCGCACCACGATAGGCCTCGGGCCGTCACAGGCCCTGGGCGGCGGCGGGCGCCCGAGGACCCGGCCGACGTCGCCGCGCCGGCCGATCTGGCCGGCTCAGGAGCCCGCCGGGTCCTCGGCTCGGGTGGCGCTGCGCACCTTGGCGATGGCGGCGTCGAGATCGGCGAGGAACTCGGTGAGGCCGGCCAGCTTGGCCTCCACCGCCTCGCGCAGCTCGTGCTGGAGAGCCAAGGTCTGGGTGACGAGCTCGTCCCGGCGAGCCGAACCGGCTGGCGCCTGCCGACAGTGCTGGCGCAGGGCCGCGATCTGATCCTCGCTGCGCAGCACGGTGTGCACCTCGTCGAGGTTGAGGCCCAGCAGTTCCTGCAGCTCGCGGATGTGGCGCACCCGGGCCAGGTCGTCCTCGGAGTAGCGGCGCATGCCGCCGGGGGTCCGCTCGCAGGGGGTGAGCAGCCCGAGCTCCTGGTAGTACCGCAGCGCCCGGTCCGAGACGCCCACCCGGGCGGCGGCCTCACCGATGCTCAGCAGCCGCTGTGCCCGGGCGCTGGCGCCGGGCTCGCCCGGATGGGTGCCGCCGTCGATGGAGCGGGCGCTGTCGGTGTGGGCGCCGCCGCGGCCGGAGGACGAACGGGTCCGGGTGGCCCCGGGCCGGGTGCCGTGGCGGGCCGAGGTGCCCGATCGGGCGCCTGCGTTCACCGCGCCTCGCCGCTGGCGCTGTAGATGCCGGCACCGATCTCCCCGCCGGCCGCGTCGCCCGCCCCGGCCAGACCCTCGCCGATCTCCTCGACCAGCGGCTCCTGGCGGTGCACGTAGCGGCCGCCTCGCAGCAGCGATGCCACCGCGGCCAGCACCGAGGCGCCGGCCCCGAAGTCGAAGGCCAGGTGCAGGCCCTTGGCGAAGGCGGGGGCGATCAGCCTGGGGAAGAAGGCCCGGCCGGTCAGGTAGGCGGCGCGGTGGGCCGGCAGGTGCTGCAGCACCCCGGTCGGACCGAGCAGCTGCTTGATGGGGTTGTAGCCCAGGAAGGCGGCGAAGAGGCTGCCCACCGGCGGCAGGTCGGCCACCTGCCGAGCCGCCTTCGACGGCACGCCGTTGCTGACCAGCCCGGCATACAGATGGCCGGGCAGGGCGGCGGCCAGGCCCAGCGTGATGATGGTGAAGAACACCCCGATGGACAACACCATGGCCGAGTTCTGGAAGGTGTTGAGCATCCCGGCGCCCGCCCCGCGCTGGTCGGGCGGCAGGCTGTTCATGACCCCGGCGATGTTGGGCGAGAAGAACATGCCGCTGCCGATGGCGAACAGCAGCAGCAGCAGGGCGAACCACACGTAGCTGAAGTTCATGGGCAGCAGGTTGAGCAGCAGGAAGCTGGCTCCGGCCAGCAGCAGCCCGGCGCTGGCGAAGGGGCGGGCGCCGAAGCGGTCGCTCAGCACCCCGGAGATCGGCCCGGTGAGCAGGAAGCCGACGGTCATGGGGATCATGTAGATGCCGGCCCACAGGGGCGTCTGCTCGAAGTTGTAGCCGTGCTGGGGCAGCCAGATGCCCTGCAGCCAGATGATCAGCATGAACTGCAGCCCGCCGCGGCCGATGGCGCCGAGGAGCCCTGCCATGGTGCCGGCGGTGAAGGCGCGGATGCGAAACAGCGGCAGCCGGAACATGGGGTCGGGCACCTTCGTCTCGATCCACAGGAACAGCACCAGCACGGCCAGGCCGCCGAAGATGGCGCTGAGCACGAAGGGGCTGGTCCAGCCCATGGTGTGGCCGCCGTAGGGCATGATGCCGTAGACGATCCCGGTGAGGACGGCGACCAGCCCGATGGCGAAGGTGATGTTGCCGGCCCAGTCGATCCTGGCCCGGACCCGCACGCCGCTGTCGCGCAGCTTGGCGTAGGCCCACGCCGTGCCGAACAGGCCGAACGGCACCGACACCAAGAACACCAGCCGCCACGACACCGGGCCGAGGAGGCCGCCGAGGATCAGGCCGATGAACGATCCGCTCACCGCGGCGATGCCGTTGATGCCCATGGCCTTGCCCCGCTCGTGCTCGGGGAAGGCGTCAGTCAAGATGGCGCTCGAGTTGGCGAACAGGCACGCCCCGCCGATCCCCTGGCCGATGCGCATGATGATGATCCACAGGGCTCCGGCGCTGCCGGTGAGCCAGGTCACCGACAAGGCGATGGAGAAGGCGGTGAAGATGGCGAAGCCGAGGTTGTACATCTTCACCCGGCCGTACATGTCGCCGACCCGGCCCAGGCTCACCACCAGCACCGCCGTCACCAGCATGAACCCCATGAAGATCCACAGGAAGTAGGAGGTGTTGGACGGCACCAGCGGGTTGAGCTTGATCCCCCGGAAGATGTCGGGCAGGGCGATCAGCAGGATCGACTGGTTGATCATCACCATCAGGACGCCCAACGTCGTGTTGGACAGGGCGATCCACTTGTAGTGGTCGTCGCGGGCGGCGTCGGCCGGGGCGGTGGTCGTGGCGGGCATCACCACCAGAGAACCAGTTTCTTACGTTGACGTCAAAGTCAGGTGACGGGCTGCCCTTGGCCAGGGCTGCCCCCCGGCGAACCATGTTCCTGCCACGCAGCGCGAACCATCAGCTCAGGCCAGCGCACCGGCCGTGGCCCTCGCGTCGCTCTCGCTCTCGGTGCCGAGATAGGCGGCCCGCACCGTCGGGTCCGACCGGATCTGCGCCGGGGTGCCGACGGCCAGGATCTGGCCGAGGGCCAGCACGTGGATGGTGCGGCACACCGACATCACCAGCTCGATGTCGTGCTCCACCAGCAGGATGCCCATGCCGTCGCCGGCCAGGCGGGTGAGCAGGGCGCCGAGCGCGTCGGTCTCCGCCTCGTCGAGACCTGAGGACGGCTCGTCGAGGAGCAGGATCGACGGGCGCGTGGCCAGCGCCCGGCCGACCTCCACCAGCCGTGCCATGCCGGTGGGCAGCGCGTCGCAACGTTCGCGGGCCACGTCGCGCAGCCCGACCTGGCGCACCACGTCGTCGGCCACCCGCCGCGGGTTCGATCCGTCGCGCGTCCAGCGCCGGCGGATCTCGGCGGCGACCAGGATGTTCTCTCGGACCGTCAGCGAGCCGAACACCTCGAGGCGTTGGAACGTCCGGGCGATCCCGAGACGGGCCCGCCGATGGGGGGGGAGATGGCCGATGGCGTTGCCGTCGAGGAGGATCCGACCGCCGTGGGCCTTCTGCAGCCCGGTGATGACGTTGAACGTGGTGGTCTTGCCGGCGCCGGCGGGGCCGATGAGACCGCTGACACCTCCCCCGTCGACGGTGATGTCGACACCACGCAGGGCCGCTACGCCGCCGAAGCGGACCTCCACACCGGACACCTCGAGTCGAGCCACGTCTCCCCCTCGCCGCTGCCACGCCGGCCGCCGCCGCCGAGCCGGGTGTCACCCGGCCGTTGCCGGACCGGCGCGTGCCGACCCGTGAGGGAAACGGAGCCTGGGAGTGGACCTTGCGGAGCCCGGCCCAACAAACAAGAACTTGTTCTAGGCACCTGGGTGGCCAACCGCTCACGGAGCACGCTCGTCGGTGGAGCGGTGGGGCTGGCTCGAGATGAGGCCCGTGGCGGCGCTCCGGTAGCCTGGCCCGCCATGGACCATCCCATGTCCCAGCGGCTGGCCGAGCTGAAAGAGCGCAAGGAGGAGGCGCTCCACGCCGGGTCGCCGCACGCGGTCGAACGGCACCACGCCAAGGGCAAGATGACCGCCCGCGAGCGGATCGAGCACCTGCTCGACGAGGGCTCGTTCCAGGAGCTCGACATGCTGGCCCGGCACCGTGCCCACGGCATGGGCCTCGAGGAGAAGCGTCCCTACACCGACGGGGTCATCACCGGCTTCGGCACCGTCGACGGCCGCCGGGTGTGCGTGTTCAGCCAGGACTTCACCGTGTTCGGCGGGGCGCTGGGCGAGGTGTTCGCCGAGAAGATCCACAAGGTGATGGACCTGGCTGCCTCCATCGGGGTTCCCATGATCGGCCTCAACGACGGGGCCGGGGCCCGCATCCAGGAGGGGGTGGTGTCCCTGCACTCCTACGGCGGCATCTTCCACCGCAACGTGCAGTCGTCGGGGGTCATCCCCCAGATCAGCGTGGTGCTGGGGCCCTGCGCCGGCGGTGCCGTCTACTCGCCGGCCATGACCGACTTCATCTTCATGGTGAACGGCTCCAGCCACATGTTCATCACCGGCCCCGACGTGGTGAAGACGGTGACCGGCGAGGACGTCACCTTGGAGGAGCTGGGCGGGGCCATGAGCCACGCCACCAAGTCGGGGGTGGCGACCTTCGTCGCCCCCGACGAGAAGGCCTGCCTCGACGACGTCCGCTACCTGCTCTCGTTCCTGCCGTCGAACAACCTCGAGGAGCCCCCGACGGTGCTCTGCGAGGACGACCCCGACCGCG